>DATEMS010000001.1:0-37830 GCA_035275465.1 Rhizomicrobium sp.
CACTATGCCTTGGCCGTGGTCGCCATCATCTTCGCGGCGCTGCTGGCCGCTGCCGGATTGCGTTCCACCCCCGGCGTGTTGATGGTGCCCTGGGAGACCGCTTTCGGCTGGTCGCGCCAAGACATCAGCTTCGCCGCCGCCATCGGCATTTTCCTGTTCGGCCTTACCGGACCCTTTGCCGCCGCCGCCATGCAGCGATTCGGTATCCGTGCCACAATGATCGCGGCGCTGGCGATGATGAGCCTGTCCTCCACTGCCAGCCTGTTCATGACCCAGACCTGGCAACTGATACTGACCTGGGGCGTGGTTTCCGGCATCGGTTCTGGCTGTGTCACCGGCGTCCTGGCGGCCACCATCGTAAATCGCTGGTTCGTCACCAATCGCGGGCTGGTGATGGGGCTGTTCGCCGCTTCCACCTCCACCGGTACCCTGATCTTCATTCCGGTCTTGTCCGCGATTGCCCAGGCCCATGGCTGGCAGCCGGTGGTGATAAGCGTCGCGGTGGCGATGGCGCTACTGATCCCGCTGGTGCTTTGGCTGTTGCCGGAATGGCCGGCGGATATCGGTGCAGTGCCGTTCGGTGCCGATGCTGACCATCCGGCTGAGAGGCGCGAGCGCACCAATCCTTTGAAAACAGCGTTCGGCGCACTGGGTGAGGGAATCCGGTCGCGCACCTTCTGGCTGCTGGCGCTGACTTTCTTCGTTTGCGGCTTCACCACCAATGGGCTGGTCGGCACCCATATGATCGCGCTGTGCCACGATCACGGGATGGAGGCTGTAGCGGCCGGCGGCTTGCTCGCCATCATGGGCTTTTTCGATTTGGTCGGCACCACCGCCTCGGGCTGGCTGACCGATCGCATTGATCCGCGCAAATTGCTGTTCGCTTATTACGGCTTGCGCGGGCTGTCTCTCATCTATTTGCCTTTCGCCAATTTCACTTTCTTCGGCCTGTCGCTGTTCGCGGTCTTTTATGGCCTGGACTGGATCGCCACCGTGCCGCCGACCCTGGCCATCGCCAATCGCGCTTTCGGCATCAAAAAAGCGCCCATCCTGTTCGGCTGGATCGCCGCCAGCCACCAGATCGGCGCCGCTTCGGCGGCCTTTTTCGCCGGGGCCTCGCGCACCGCCACGGGATCCTATCTCGAGTCTTTCGTCGTCGCCGGCTTTGTCGCGGTGGGGGCCGCCTTCCTTGCCCTGATGATCGGCACGAAAGGCCAAGAGCAGGCCCCAGCGGCAGCTTAAGACCGGCAGGATTTGCCGGGGACGGACCTTGACCTTCCGAACACTGTTCAAGATATTGATTTTGCTATAGTAATTTCATGACCTGCCCGGCATGAAACTAGCAAAGACCAGCGGGACACAAAGGCAGAAGCCGTTCATGCGCCGCGCACCTTATTATCTTCGTATTGCCGCCCTCATCGTGGGAGCCGCACTTAGTGTGCTTCCTTGGGCGGCCTCGCCCGCCTTTGCCTTTTCCCGGGTCAAGGATCTGGTCGAGGTCCAGGGCATCCGTGACAATATGTTGGTCGGCTACGGCTTGGTGGTCGGCCTGAACGGTACCGGCGACAGCCTCAAAAACGCGCCTTTCACCCAGCAGAGCATCCAGACCATGCTGGAGCGGCTGGGCACCAACACCCGCGGCCAGGTGATGCAGACCAAGAACGTCGCCGCCGTGATGGTGACGGCCAGCCTGCCCGCCTTTGCCGCCCCCGGATCGCGCATCGACGTCTCGGTGTCGGCGATGGGCGATGCCAAGAATCTCCAAGGCGGCACCTTGCTGGTGACCACGCTTTTTGGCGCCGACGGACAAATTTATGCGCTTGCCCAAGGCCCGGTCGCGGTCGGCGGCTTTGCCGCGCAGGGCGAGTCCGCCAGCGTGACGCGCGGTGTCCCCACCGCGGGCCGCATCGCCAATGGCGCGATCGTGGAAAAGGACACCGGCTTTCAGCTCGCCAGCCTGAGCAACCTGAAATTGTCGTTGCACAATCCCGACCTCACCACCGCCACCCGCATCGCCAAGGCGGTCAACGCCTATCTGGGCGGCGGCACGGCGCGCGCCACCGACCCTTCCAATGTCGAGCTGCAAGTGCCCGGCAATTATCCCGGCGGCGTGATGGCGCTTTTGACCGACATCGAACAAGTGAAAGTGGAACCCGATCAGGGCGCCAAGGTCATTATCGACGAAACCAGCGGCGTGATCGTGATGGGTGCGGATGTTCGCATCTCCACCGTCGCCATCGCCCAAGGCAACCTGACCATCAAGGTCACGGAGACGCCGCAGGTCAGCCAGCCCGCGCCCTTCTCGCAGACCGGCGAGACGGTGGCGGTGCCGCGCACCAACATCCAGATCGACGACAACAAGGACAACAAGATTGCCGTGATGCCGGAAGGCGTGTCGCTGCAGCATCTGGTGGACGGACTGAACGCGCTGGGCGTGGGTCCGCGCGACATCATCTCCATCCTGCAGGCGATCAAGGCGGCCGGCGCACTGCAAGCCGACATCCAGGTGATCGGCTGATGGATACCGCGATCCAAAGCACCATGATGTTGGCGCAACAGACGTCTCTGGCGCCCGCGCCTCAAGCGACGTTGGACGCCGCCAAGGCCGAGCACGCCGCCAAGGAATATGAGAGCGTGTTCGTTTCCCAGTTTTTGAGCACCATGTTCTCCGGCATTAAGAGTGACGGGCTGACCGGCGGCGGCCAGGGCGAGGAGATGTTCCGCTCCTTGATGATCAACGAGTATGGCAAGGGCCTGGTGGCGCGCGGCGGTTTCGGCCTGGCGGCGCATATGAAAGCCGAACTGCTCAAGCACCAGGAAGGCCCGCAAAAATGAGCGGCGAGACGCTGCAAGACACGCCGCGCATCGAACGGCTGATCGCCATGGCCGAGCGGCTGATTGTGGCCCTGGAAGGCGACATCGCCGAGCTGAAGAACGGCCGCACCATGATGCTGCGCACCAACGATCCCGAAATTCAAAGGCTGACCGCGCTCTATGGCCGTGAAGCGCAAGGCTTCGATCCGCGTATCGCCCAATCCGCGCCGCCATCCTTGCGCCAGCGCTTCATCGCCATCACCGCCAAATTCCGCGAAGTGCTGCAAATGCATGCCCGTATGCTGCTGAAGGTCAAGAATGCCAGCGAAGGCATTGTCCGCGCCATCGCTGCCGAAGTGGAACGGGTTAACGCCCCCATGCGCACCTATGGTCCACGGCCCGGCGCCGCGCCACAATCCTCCGGCGCCATGCTGTTCAACAAAGTCGTCTAATCAAGCCTTTTTGGCTTCGCATGCCGCGGCTTGTTGCCCCGCGATACCAGCCATATCATCCGAACAGGCGCGAGGAGTTTTGCGGCGCGGGCAGGAGCGTCGCGCGGGTCCATAGCGACAGCGTATGGACGGCTTAACGCACGTGAGCACGCGCGACGGCCGTTAGCGACAGCGTAATGCGGCGCGACGCAAAAGAACCGCGCCCGTGATTAGCCAAGAAGAGATAGGGCCAGATTGTACTTGCCCACCAACGCCGTCTGATAGGCGCTGGCCGAACCGCTATGGTTGCCGAGCGCAGCCGGGGGTGCGGGCGGCGCGTTGGTGGTCTGGTAGGTGCTTTGAATGCTGGACAGGACCGTCAGCAGAGTCGAGCGCGCCATATTGGCGCCCGTGCGGGTCGAAATGTCCAAAGGCCCGGTGACGCTGCTGCCGGTCAGGCCCAGGCCGTAAGTGGGCGTCACGCCCGGCTGCGTGGTGGTGTCGGAGGCGCCTTTGGCGGGCGCCGTCAGGACGCCTGCGGCAATCCCCAAGCGCGCCAAGGCGTCGAAATCCTTCGGGCCCGCCACCAGATTGACGGTCTTGCCGGCATTGACCTGAATCTTCAAATTGGCGCCGCCGCCGGTGTAGTTGACCTTGGCTTTACCGATGCCACCCAGCTGAGCGTTAATCTTGGTGACCAGCGAATCGAAGGTTTCGCCCTGATCAATGGTGATGGTGGCGGTGCGTTTCGCGGTTCCTTGAATTTCGATCTTAAAGGACGTGCCTGCCCTCAGCGTGGTCTGGTTGGTCAACTCCACCGACTTGTCGAGCGAGATAGCGCCCCGCGGCAGACCCAGAGCGTCCAACACGCTGGAGCCCTGCGGATCGATGGCAAGGCCCGTGCCGGTCGAAACGCCGCTGGCGCCGCCATATTGTTTGGTCCATTGGATCGTACCGCTGCCGTTCAGGGCAACGGCAAAAGCATTGTTGACATTCTGGACACTGCGCTGCGCGCCCGCGAAAGTCCCGGTGGTGGTGCCGACCAGATACACGGTGCCATCGGCCGCGACCGTGACATCGCCCG
Source organism: Rhizomicrobium sp. (assembly GCA_035275465.1). Taxonomy (GTDB): domain Bacteria; phylum Pseudomonadota; class Alphaproteobacteria; order Micropepsales; family Micropepsaceae; genus Rhizomicrobium. Next base: position 4,330 of record DATEMS010000001.1, read on the forward strand.
CGCTGTCGGTGCCTGACGTGCCGACATAGCTGATGGTGTCGGCGCTGACGCTTGCGCCATTGTCCGTGGCTTTGAAGACAAAGGCGTCGATGCCGCCGCTGGCGGGGACCGCGATGCTGGCGCCACCGCCGGTAAGATTGGAATTGGACGTCGCGCCGGAGACATAGACCTTTCCGCTGGCAATCGTGAGGCCTCCGATGCTGCCGCCCGCGGCCAGATCGCCCAAGTCTTGTGTCCAGGTCGGCGCGGCGGTGATGTCCCCGCCCGCATACTTGGCAAGGATGGCGTGGCCGCCCTGGACGCTGGCGACATAGAGGCTGCCGTCGGGACCGGTCGCGGTCGCCGCCACGCTGTCGAGGTTACTGGTGCCGAACTGAGTCTCGGCCAGAAGTTTGCCCTTGGAATCGAACTTGGCGAGGAAGGCATCGCCCTGGCCCAGGGCGACCTGGCCGGCGCCGATCACGCCGCCGGAAACGCTGCCGCCAATATAGATATTGCCGCTGGCATCGACACTGACGGCATTGGATTGATTGGTGGCAAGCGTCTGGATCTGGCGGATCCAAGTCTGGTTGCCCTGAGCATCGTAGCGCGCCACAAAAGAATCGTTGTTGCCTTCGGCCACGGATGTGGTGGTCAGATCGGCGGTGGAAGCGCCGGTGACGACAACACCGCCGGACGGATCCAGCGCCAAGCCATAGCCGCTGGCCTTGCCGCCGCTGCCCAGCAGGTTCTGAAACACCACATTGCCCGCGGAATCATACTTGGTCAGATAGACGTCCTGCGTGCCCTGGTTGAGCTGACTGCCGAAATTCCCCGTCGCGGTGCCGATGACATAGATGTTGCCGCTTGCATCCACCGCCGTGGCCTGGGCCGCGGTGATGCCGGTGGTGGCTTGCAGGTTGACGCTGAAAGTGGATGTTGGCGTCCCACTCAGGCCCGAAAGCTTGGTCAGGCGCGCGGTCTGGTCGGCCGCTATGGTGGTCACCGCCGATGTCGCCACGTTGGTGGTCGTATTGCTTTCCGTGGCCAGACCGGAGCTGCCCACCAGATAGAGCGATGGCGTGGCGGTGGCCGACAGGCTCACCTGCTCGACGCCGCCAGGGGTGATCTGCAAGCCGTATGTCTTGTTGGTGTCGGAAGTGAGCGTGCCGCCTTTTTCCGTCTTTTGGAACCGGGTGGAAAAACCGGCCTGTGACAGTTGGTCGTTGATGTGACTGACGATATTGCCCAGGGTCAGCGATCCGGACACCTGCGACAGATCGATCGTGACATTGGTGGTGACGCCGGCTTTCTTGATGGCGATATTGAAACTGTCGGACGCCGAAACACCCGACAAGGGATCGTTGATATGGGCGTTGGTCACCAACTGTTTGGTGGCATAGGTGAACCCGCCAAAGGCAATGCTAGCCGAGGACGTCACCGTGTCGGACGGCTTGGCGGCCTGCAGTTTGAAATTGTTGAAGTTGGTGGAAGCAAGATACTGCTCCACCTGATCCAATCCTTTTTGGAACCGGTCGTTGAGACCGGCGAGCTGACCGCTGGTGGCGGTGCCGCGCTGCGCCATCTTGCTGATATAGGCCAAGGTGTTGACCGCGCTGTAGAGCGCGAAAAGTTTCTGGTTGTCCTGCTCCATCTTGGCGTCGCTGGTCGCGCCGGGACTGAGCGGCACCTTGGAGGTGTCGAGAAAATTGGTGGTGCCCAGGACCTTGGCGTCCTGCTTGGCGTCATTGGTGTTGGGCGTATTCCAAGGCGGATTGTCGTTGGCCGTGGCGCCCTTTTTCGTCGTGGCGGCGAGTCGGGCGGCTTGCGCGTTGGCGGCGGAAATAGACGAAGGGTTGGCGCTGATTTGCGCCTGGTAGAATCCCAGCAATACAGACGAGCTCAAGCCGTTGATCGCCATGGGAGAAAAATCGCATTTTTGGCCTTAAGAGCCCGCTAACAAAGGGCCGAAAAAAGCCTATTGGTTTTTCGGTTCCGCCCGTCAAAACGTGCTTAACGCGGCCTTAACGGGCGCGGCGCGAGCATGGACCATGACAAGCGCCTATGCCCAAGGCTTGAAATTGTCGTCCCAGGGACGGCATGCGGAAGCCATTGCCCAATTCGAGCAGGCGCTGGCGCTTCAGCCTGACGACACCAAAGTGCTGTTCGCACTGGGTAATACCGCCAGCCAACTGGGACTGGCGGGTCCGGCGGAGCAGTTCTTTCGCCGCGTTCTGGTGCTGGAACCCGCCCGCCTGGAAGCCATCGTCAATCTGGCAAATTTGCTGCGGGACGCCGGTCAGTATGACGCCGCCATCGCATTGTTGGACCCCGCCCTGGCGCGTGAGCCCGAAAGCCCGGAGCTGCTTCTAACTTTGGGGTCCGCCTGGCGGGAAAAAGGCGATTTCGCCAAAGCAACAAACCATTACCGCGCAGCCCTGGCGGCCAGACCCAATTATGCCCCGGCGCTGGCCAATCTGGCCGATATGCTCAGCGATTCCGGCGATCGTGAGGGTGCGCGAACACTGTACGATCAGGCGATCAAAGCCGATCCGAGCAATGCGCAAGCCCGGTTGAACCGCGCCATCCTGCACCTTCTGAACGGTGTTCTGAAGGATGGCTGGCGCGACTATGGCGCGCGCACGGATGTGCCAGGCAAGGTCCCCGCCATCGCTGGCGAACAGCGTTTGGCTCCCTGGACCGGCGGGCCGCTCAAGCGCACGCGGCTGCTGGTGCGTGCCGAACAAGGCATCGGCGATCAGATTCTGTTTGCCAGCCTGATCCCGGACCTGGCGGCCCGCGCCAAAGCCGATGGCGGCAGCGTGCTGATGGAATGCGAACCGCGGCTGGCCAGCCTGTTCGCACGTTCCTTCCCGGATGCCGCTATCCGGCCCGCGGCGATCAAAACCATCGGCGGCATTCCAACCGCGGACTATGGCTGGCTGAAAGCAGCCGGCGGCGCCAAAGCGAGTGTGCTGATGGGCAGCCTGCCCAAATATCTGCGCCCCGATCTAAAATCTTTTCCAAACCCGCATCATTTTCTGACGCCCGATCCGGACGAAGTGGCGCGTTGGAAAAAGTCCTTCGCCGGCATGGCGGCGGGAAAAAAAATCATCGGCATCAGCTGGCGCAGCGGCAAGTTCGGCGGCGGCGACCGCAATCTGCAATATGCCACGCTGGACGCGTGGGCGGCCTTTCTGCGCGAGATGGACGCGGCTTTTGTCTGCGCCCAGTACGACGCAACCCAAGAGGAAATCGCGGCGTTGGAGCAAATGAGCGGCCGTCCCATTATCGTGCCGCAAGACATCGACCAGAAGAACGAATTGGATCGCGCTTGCGCCATGCTGACGGCGCTGGATACTCTGGTCAGCGCCCCCACGGCCGTGTCTTGGCTGGCGGCGGGCGCGGGCGTTCGCACTTTGAAGCTGCTTTATAGCCCGGCATGGACAGCCATAGGCCAAGACCGGGAACCCTTCGCGCCATCCTGCGAATGTTTGATGCCGTCCGCCTTGGGCAATTGGGCGGATGTGTTCCGCCAGGCCGTTACAAGGCTGTCTTGAGCGGTGTCCGCGCCGCCGTCAAGGCGGCGGCCAGATCGGCGGCAATGCGCGCCGCGCCCTGCCCGTCTATCAGCGCCATGCCCTGCCGGCGCATTTCGCGACGCACCGAAGGCTTGTTGAGCAGCCATTGCACATTGCGCGCGATATCGGCGTCGGAGATCTTATCGGCCACCCCCAAAGAAAGACCCATGCCCGCATCGGCAAAGACCGAAGCGGAGGCGGCATGGTCCGCCGTCAAGCCCAGGTAAAGCGCCGGGACGCCGCACGCCGCCAATTCATAGGCGGTGACGCCAAAAGCACATAGGGCCATATCGGCGCTGGCATACTCGATGGAAAGATCGTCGGCCCCTTCCACGGTTTCATAATTATTGCGCAAACCCACCAGACCGCGCGCCACCACATCGGCGTCCTTCATGCCGGTGCCGATGACAAAGCGGATGCGATAGACCGAATCCAGCACCGCCAGGGCCCGGGCCATGCGCAAAGTCAACCCTTGTGGATCGCTGCCGCCCATTGCCACCAGCACGGTGGGGCGCGCCGCCGGAACCCGCTTGCGCGCGGTGTTGGGATTGAGGCCCAGGATTGCCCACTCCCAGCCCAGGCGCGGCAAGGTGTTGGAACCCGACCAATCCAGGGCGCGGGCGCCGGGCACCGGCGGATAATACGCAAAATCGCAGGCCAAACGGCGCTCATGCCCGTCATCGATCGCCGCGCAGATCGCGACATGGCGCTTGAATTTTTCAACGTCCGCACGGGATGGCCCTTCGCGCCCGTCCAGCAACAGGAGGTCCGGATGGTGCGCCTCGACCAGGCTTTCCAGTGTGCTGGCGGAATTCAACATCGTCACCGCGAATCCGGCGCGGCGGATCGGCACCGCCGCGTCCTCTGTGCCGTTAAGAGCAAAGATCGCGCCGATGCCTTCGCGGTCACGCAGGGCGCGCGCCAGCGCCACCATCCGCTTGACATGGCCATAGCCGAACTTGCCGCCGCCGTCGCAGCGGATCAGCGCCAGACGGCCGCAATCGCCGTCAGCGGCTTGCGCGATCGGTTTTTGCCGCATAGGGACGTTGATTTCTTTCAGGTCCGGCTCGCGTTCCAACAACAAAAGCAGATCGGCCAATGAGGCTTCGCCGGCCTTGGCGTCCAAGCGCGCATGAACCGCTTCGACAAAGGCCAGATCGTCGAGCGTATCCACGGTGAAGCGGCCGCATTTCGCGGCGAGCGGCGCATAGGCCTTGGCGCGCACACTCTTCACAAAGTCGGGATGAAGCTTGAAATAGCCGGTGACATGCTCGCGCGCGCACCTGTCATGGGCGGCGTCCATCATCAGCCGGTCCAGCGCCCGCCGGCTAAAGGCGTCAACCCCTTCATGGGCGCATTCGCTGCCATCTTCCAGGAGCACATGGTCGCCGTCCTGTTCGATCAGGGTGGCGATCAAATGATCCACAAAGCCGGCATCAAGGAAGGGGGCGTCCGACGACACCCGCACGATCACATCCGCGTCCAGCTTTTCCGCGGCCAAGGCATAGCGCGCCAGGACATCGTCTTCCGGGCCGCGCACCACGGTGACGCCTTGGCTGTTGCACCATTCGACAATGGCTTCGTCCGCGGGGTTGGTGGTGGTGGCCACCGCGATATCTTCCAAGAGACGGCAGGATTGGAGGCGGTGGACGATATGCCACAAAAGCGGCTGGCCGGCGGCGGGCCTGAGCACCTTGCCGGGCAGGCGGGTGGAGCCCATGCGCGCCTGGATCACGGCGACGACGCGGATATGTTCGCGTTCGCTGGCGGCGCGGGGATTGTTTTCGGATTCGCTGGCCATTAACGGAATCTAAAGAGCGCATGGCTAAGAAGCGGTTAACGGGATGGAACTGCGCCATGCCTGGGAGGCAGTTCCAGATGACCAAAACGCTGCTGATCATTTCCGGTGGCAGCGAATCGGCAGACATCACTGACCGCGCCCACCAAGACGGGCACACTGTGATCGTTTCCGACGCCGATCCGCAGGCGCCCGCCTTTTCCCGCGCCGATTCCTGTTTGATCGCCGATATTTACGGTGCGAGCGAAACCGCCGCCGCCGCCGAGCGCTACAACCGCAAGATCCGCAAAATCGATGGCGTGGTGTGCGCCGCCGCCACGGCCTTGACCGCCGCAACCGTCACCGAACGGTTGCGGCTGCCCGGCCTGCCTTTGCATGTCGCCGAATTAATGGATGACAGATTGGCGATACGGCGGTGTTTCGCATCCGCCGGCATCGCCACGCCCTGGCATACGGAGATTTTCACGCCGCAGGAACTGCAACGCATTGTGATCGCCAAAGGGCGCGCGTTGCTTCTCAAACCTGTGGAAAACCATGGAACAACCGGCGTCCAGAATCTCGAGGCGGTGGAGGATCTCCATGCCGCCTTTGGGCAAGCGCGCGGCTGTTCGCCGTCCGAGCGGGTGATGGTGGAGCAAGTGCTGGCGGGCCCAACCATTTCGGTCGATTGCCTGATGCTGCAGGGCTCTTGTCATGTGGCGGGAACAGCGCAGAGCGCCGCGGCCGAGGCGGCAAAACGCACTGCATCCGCTTTGGGGATTTATGACGGCCCGCTGAGCTGCGAAATCGTGATGCATCAGGGTGCAGCCCATGTCACGGATGTTTCCACCCGGCTGTCCCCGGCCAATTTTGTCGTTGGCGCGATCCGGTTGGCGCTGGGCGAACAGGTTTTGCCCCAGGATCTGGTCCAAAAATAGCGAAGGACGAAGTACCGGAGTACTTCGCCCTTCGCCTGCCCACCAGAAAAATGAAATTCCCTACGCCCCGGGTCGAACGCCGTATTCTTACGGCCGTTCGGCGGTTGGCGATGGGCGGGCCGTTTCTTCCGACGGAAGAAACGGCCCGCCCATCCGCGACTTAGCGGAACAAGGACAGAATGGTCTGCGGCGCCTGATTGGCGATCGACAGAGCCTGCACGCCCAACTGCTGCTTGACCTGCAAGGCCTGCAGCATCGCGCTTTCCTGCGCCATGTTGGCGTCCACCAGGTTGCCGATACCCGCGGTCAGCGTGTCGGCCAGCTTCTGAGAGAAGGTCGATTGGATCGAGAACTTCGCAGCGCCCGACGACAACTTGGCGAGAGCCGAGTTGACGTTGGTCAGCGAGGTCTGGATGGTGGCGACCAGCGTGGAGGCCTTGGCCTGGGTGGAGATCGTGGACGTGGTCTTCACGGTGACGATCGAACCGGACAGCTTCAGATTCTGAGCCGCAGTGGTGATGCGGCGGCTGCCGTCGGCAGATGCCAAAGCAGTAATCTGGTTGGTTGAACCGTCCACCAGGTTGAAGCCGTTGAACACCGCGTTCTTGACGATCGTGGTGATTTGATCGCGCAGGGCGGTGAAGTTGGCGTTCAGGGCCTGACGGCTGGCGGTGTCCAGCGAGCTGTCAGCCGCGGCCAGCGCCTTGGCTTTGAGCTGAATCAACAGATCCGAGATTGACTGACCCGCCGACAAGGCGACGTCGATGGCGGAGGTGCCGTTGTTGATCGAGTTCACGACGGCAGCATAACCGGCAACCGAGGCGCGCTGATTTTGGGCGATCGCATAAATCGCACCATCGTCACGAGCGTTGGCGACCTTGAGACCGCTGTTGATGTGGGACTGGGTCTGATTCAACTTGCCCTGCGTGGCGGTCAGGTATTGCAGGGCGATAAGCGCGCCGGTGTTGGTGTTGACGCTAAAAGTCATATTGGTCTCTCCGTTCTGGGTACGAGCAATGCTTGCTCTTGGGCGTTTTGCCCGCATGAGCATTGGCAAGGGCCGTGCCGAACGGATGTAAGTTTTGGTTAAACATCGATTTTGCGCGGGCTAGGAAAATAGGTCCCGGCGGGATTTTCCGCGCCCCTCGCGTCACTGGGCAAATTTTGCCGTGCCCGGCAATTTTTGCCGTATGCGATGGGCAAATACTTCCACTTTTCAGAAAAGTGATGTTTGAAAACCCAGCAAATCCAAGGAAAATAATGGTTCACGCCGGTACAGGCCAAGGTAAACAAGCGTTACCACACCCACGCTTTTCAGGCCCAAATAGGTTCCGCAAGATGTGTCTTTTAATGTAGGTAAGGGCGATGCATAGCACCGCCAAGCGCGTAGGCGCGAGCCGGAGCGCCTTTAAAAAACAGGAAGGGGCGGTGCGATGCACCGCCCCTTCCCGCAAGCCCCCTCGAAAAGAGGATTTTACCGGAACAAGGACAGGATGGTCTGCGGCGCCTGGTTGGCGATCGACAGAGCCTGCACGCCCAACTGCTGCTTGACTTGCAGCGACTGCAAGCGGGCGCTTTCCTGCGCCATATTGGCGTCCACCAGATTGCCGATGCCGGCCGTCAGGGTGTCGGCCAGTTTCTGGGTGAAGGTCGCCTGGATCGAGAACTTCGCCGCACCCGACGACAGCTTGGCCAAGGCCGAGTTGACGTTGGTGAGCGAGGTCTGAAGCACGGCGATCATAGCCGAAGCCTTGGCCTGGGTGGAAACCGTGGACGTGGTCTTCAGGGTGACGATGGCGCCCGACAGCTTCATGTTCTGAGCCTGGGCCGTGATACGGCGGGTGCCGTCGGACGAAGCCAGAGCCTGAACCTGGTTTGTAGAGCCATCAACCATGTTGAAGTTGTTGAAAACGGCATTCTTGACGATGGTGGTGATCTGATCGCGCAGAGCCGTGAAGTTGGCGTTCAGCGCCTGACGGCTCGCGGTGTCGAGCGAGGGGTCAGCCGCGGCCAGCGCCTTGGACTTCAACTGAATGAGCAGGTCCGAGATCGACTGGCCCGCCGATAGAGCGACGTCGATGGCGGAAGAGCCGTTGTTGAGACTGTTGATGACGGAGGAGTATCCGGCCACCGCGCTGCGCTGGTTCTGGGCAATAGCGTAAATCGCGCCATCATCCTTCGCATTCGCAACCTTGAGGCCGCTATTGATCGCACTCTGAGTCCGGTCGAGCTGACCCTGAGTGGCATTCAAATACTGCAGCGCGACCTGTGCGCCGGTGTTGGTGTTGACGCTGAAAGACATGGCTACTCTCCAATAATTCTGGTGGCGGAACACGCGTTCTGCGGACCCTTGGGCAAGGGACCCGCAAGAACTTTTGCAACCCCCGTGCCAGGCTGTTAACCGCGCAATATATTGATTTTATTTGGTTATTTTATTTGGTTGGCGGCAGCCTGTTAGGCATGAACTGCCACAGGGGAATTTTCTGCCGTCTATTTTTGATCCCCCATCCGTCACAGCTCATTTTTATTCCCCCCTCTGACGCAGCTCGGGTTTGCTCCGCAAACACCTCGCTGCGCCATCTCCCCCGCTCGTCGCTTCGCTCGCGGGGGGAGAACGCTGGTGCGCGTTGAGCGTCGCCCCGCGGAATGCGGGGCTCGAGACCATTTAATTGTCCAGAAATCTCGAGCGAGGCATTCCGCCGAGCGACGTTCAACATCCGAAAGATCCCTTCCCCCTTCGGCGCGCAGCGCTAGGAAGGGGGAAGGTGTCGCAGCGAAGTGTCTGCGGAGCAGACCTGAGCTGCGACGGATGGGGGTAAAATAAAAAAAGCCGGCGCTTGGCGCCGGCTTTTTCCCATTCAAACTGTCAGACCGTGTTAGCCGGCCTGCAAGCCCTGCATGATGGTGCGGTTGATTTCGATTAAGGGATCCAGCGGCGCCTTTTCACGCGTCACGCTGCGAGAGTACTTCGCCACCCACAACGACAAGGAAATGATCTTGGCGCGCACATCCTGAGTCAGGGTGTTGCGGTCATCCATGCAATCGGCAGCGAGGGTGCGCCATAGACGGCGGTTCCAATCCACCGCTTCGACCAGCGGGCCGCCCACGGCTTTGGATTCTTTAGCGGTGAGCAAAGCGCCGGTGACTTGGCCAAACAAGCGGTACTCGGTCAGACGGGGATCTTCGGTCGCAACCTGCGCGGCCTGATAGGCTTTAAGGCTCATATTTCAAGCGCTCCTCTTCCAAATCGAACAATTTGCGGCAGGCGATCAACGCTTTGTAGTAAGCGCCCTGGGCCACGTCACGGCTGATATCCACGCACATGGCCAGGATCGAAGGGGTGCGGATCGCCCCCATGAATTCCGTCATGCGCAAAGCAAATTCGTTATAAGGCTCCTCGCTGGCCTCGCCATCCAGATACATCATCATGATGGCGAGATAGATGCGGCGGGCCGGGGTATTGGCGCCTTCCGGCTGCATGATGTCTTTTTCACGCAGCACGCAGGCCTTGTTTTGAATCACCAGGCTGGTGCGCTTGTCGCCATTGGCCAAAACCGCGCCGTTGAGCACGAATTTTTCACCTGGTTTTAACGACAATTTCAGCGGCATCGCGCCCATTCCTTCTCGAACGGGACAGACGATACGCCCAGCGGTGTTAATAAAAGACTGACGTATTGTCGGGCAATTGTTTACGAACGGTTAAACATAAGAAGACGCGCTAAAGCTGGAAGATAAAGGGCCGGCCCCGCGATTTCGGGTTCCAACCGGCATCCATGGCGCGGCGAATATCGCTCTGGAGCGTGTGCGGATCGATGTCAGGCCGCTCGATTCTGCCGCCTTCGCGGAAAGGATACTCCAGGACCAGTTCGCGGCGTGTCTCATCCGCGCGCTCGACCGACAGGCGCAGCCCGATGTGATTGCCTTGGGGATCCCAGATCTGCTCGCTTTTCAGGCACCAGCGCAGCGCAAAGCCGTCCACGTCCAGGCTGCCGCTCAAGGCACGCTTTTTACGTTTGGTCATTCCAGGCCCCTATAGCGCGAGAGATTTCGCGGCCTGGGCAGGAGCAAGGAGCGAAGTGGGCAAACAGCCCATGAGCGACCTTGCGACGAACCCAGGACGCGAAAGATCCGCGCTATTCCTGTTGCTGCTGTTGTTGTTGATGATAAAGCCGTTCCGGCATGGAGGCCGTGGGGGTGGGCGAGGACATCGGACGGGCCACCTTCAAAAAATCCTCATGCCGCACGGGCGCCTGGGTCGGCTCCAACGACACCGCGATGGACAATTCGCTGTCAGCGCCACCCTTGTAGGTGCCGCGTGTCGGCGGCACATCGGAATAGTCACGGCCCACCGCGGCGCGGACATGACGCTCGCACGCCATGATGTTGTTGGTGGGATCGAACCCAACCCAGCCCAGCGACGGCAGATAGGCTTCCACCCAAGCATGGGTGGCATTGGCGGACGACCGGTCGCGGCTGCCCTTGTGATACAGATACCCCGACACATACCGGCAGGGCACGCCCCAGCGCCGCGTTATGGTGGTCATGATATGGGCGAAGTCCTGGCAAACCCCCCGCCGTTGCTCCAAGGCCACCTCAATCGGCGAATTCACCTCCGTGACGCCGGGCTCATACTCGAAGGAATCGTAAATACCGCGCTGGAGAGTGCGCAGGGCGCTTAACGGATCGCCCACCGGTTTTTCTAGGTCGGCGATTTTCATGAAACTTTCCAACTCCGGCGAGGGGCGGGCAAAATGCGACGGCTCCAGCATGTCGAAATGATCGTCGCTAAGATTGAAACCGTTGTAACGGCTCCATTCCAAGAGATCGAGCTGCTCGGGCCAAGGCCGCATGGGCGTGATTTCCACCATGGCCTGCGCCTCGATGCGCAGTTCCTCATGCTCGCGCAACATATTGAAGTGATAGACGGCGTTGCCCAGATGATCGGTATAGGCATAAAGCTGGGCGCGGGGATTGGTGGAGATCTGGAAGGAGCGCAGGGTCTGCGGCCCTTCCGAGCGCGGCTGCATGCGCAATTCCATCACCGACTCGCGGACAGGACCCGAATAGCGGAAACGCGTGACATGGCGAATAGAATAAAACATTTGATTACCCCCCTCTGTCGCAGCTCGAGTCGGCTCCGCCGACATCTCGCTGCGACATCTCCCCTCTCAGATGGCTTCGCCATGAGGGGGGAGAAAGCTGTCGGATGCGGCGGGTCGCGCCGCGATGTGCGGCGCTCGAGCTAAAGATGCACATCAAAGCACCGTCTCCGCGCCATATGTGATGTAGGACGAATACAAAGCTTTATGAATTTGCTCACACTGTTTTGTGATGTCGGCGATGAAGGCCGCAACGCCCCCCGACATCAACTCATCCACCTGCCCGAAATCCACCGCCGCCTTAAGGCGCCCCGCCAGCCGTTCCACCGCGGCGCGGCGCGCCGGCGTGGCGCCCGGCGCCACGCGCGCCAGGGCTTCGGTCATGCGGTCCACCGAAAAACAGATGGAGTGGGGAAACTCCGAATCGAACAACAGGAATTCGGCGATCTTCTGCGGCCGGATCGAGGCGGTGTATCGTTTGGTATAGGGCTCAAAGGCGGTGCAGAATTTCAGCAGCACCAACCAATCGAAATATTTGGGGGCGGTTTCGCCATTCTGGGCGGCGCTGAAATGAATATCCAGCAACCGGCCCAGTTGCTGCACCCGTTCGATATGGCGGCCCAATTCCAGGAAGTACCAGCCCTCGCCATGGCTCAAGGTGGAATAGGTCACCCCTTCCAGTGTGTGCATCTCCTCCAGCACTTCGCGGAACAGGCGCGCTGGCGTATGGACCCAAATGGAATCCATGGTCACCGGCGTCAGGCGCAAATAGAGCCGGTTGAGATTTTCCCAAACCTCATTGGATAGAGCCTCGCGGACCTGGCGGGCATTGTCGCGCGCCAGGGCCAGGGAGGTGATCAGCGAGGTGTTGTTGGCGCGGTCAAACGCCAATTTGCGGGTGATGGCGAAAGCGTCCTGGTGCGAAGGCGCGGTCTTTTCGCCGGTCAGGGATTCGATCACCCGCGCCCAACTGGCGGCGGCGTCTTCCGGCGTCTGTTCCACCATGGAATCCAGCTTCACCGCGATCAGCCTGGCGGTATGCTCGGCCCGCTCGATATAGCGGCTCATCCAATATAGGGAATCGGCGACCCGGCTTAACATGAAATGTCATCGCCCGCCTGAGTGCGGGCCACCCAGTTGGAGCCGGAAAGGAAATTGCAGGAAAAGATATCGATCCGTTTTACCACATCGAGCCTGACATCACCTGGGTGGCCCGCATTTGCGGGCCATGACACCGAGGAAATGGCGAGCGAGGAGTTCATTGACTCAGCACCCAAGTATCCTTCGAACCACCGCCCTGAGAGGAATTCACCACCAAGCTGCCGCGCTTGAGCGCCACCCGGGTCAAGGCGCCCGGCACCAGTTTGGTTTCCGCGCCGTGCAGAATGAAGGGGCGCAAATCCACATGGCGGGCTTCGATCCCGTTGCCGACGAAAGTCGGCGCGGTGGAAAGCTGAATGGTGGGCTGGGCGATATAATTTTCCGGATCGGCTCTGATTTTTTCGCCAAATTCCTCGCGTTCTTTCTGCGAGGCATGCGGCCCCACCAGCATGCCATAGCCGCCGCTCTCGCCCACCGCCTTGACCACAAGCTTGTCCAGATTGGCCAGCACATGGTTGAGGGATTTTTCCTCACGGCACAAAAACGTCTCGACATTTTCCAGAATCGGTTCTTCCGCCAGGTAATAACGGATCAGCCGGGGCACATAGGCATAGACCGCCTTGTCGTCGGCGACGCCGGTGCCAAGCGCATTGGCGATGGTGACATTGCCGGCGCGATAGGCGTTGAACAGGCCGGGCACGCCCAGCGCCGAGTCGGGGCGGAAAATCAACGGGTCGATGAAGTCGTCATCGATACGGCGGTAAATGACATCGATGCGCTTCAGACCCGATGTGGTGCGGGTATAAACGACATTGTCATTGACCAGAAGATCGCGCCCCTCCACCAATTCCACGCCCATCTGACGCGCCAGAAAAGCGTGCTCGAAATAGGCGCTGTTGAACACACCCGGCGTCAGCACCGCGATGGAGACCTCCTCGTGGAACGGCGTCAAGGACCGCAAGGTGGCCAGCAATTCCAGCGGATAATGCTCGATGGGCCGCACGCCCATGGAGCGGAACACCGCCGGAAAGGCGCGCCGCGCCACATCGCGATTGGCCAGCATGTAGCTGACGCCCGAAGGCACGCGCAGATTGTCTTCCAGCACCACGAAATCGCCCGCTTCGTTGCGGATCAGATCGCTGCCGCAGATATTGACATAGGCGCCATGGGCCACCGGCAGGCCGCGCATTTCCCGGCGATAATGCTTGGAGCCGAAAATCATCGAGCGCGGGATCACGCCGTCTTTCAAAACCCGGCCATCGTTATAGATGTCGCGCAGGAACAGATTCAGGGCATGAATGCGCTGGGTCAGTCCGCGTTCGATCCGGTCCCATTCCTTGGCGGTGACGATGCGCGGCAGCAAGTCGGTGGGAATGATCCGCTCGGTGGCCTTGTTGTCATTGTAGACGGTGAAGGTGATGCCTTGATGCAGGAAGCTCTGCTCGCAAGCCTGTTGGCGCCGGTTCAGCTCTTCCAGCGGCAGGGTGGAAATCCGCGAATCCATGGTGGCGTAGGGCGCGCGCGGCTTGCCCTCGGGGGTGAACATTTCATCGTAAGGCTTGCCCAGCTCATAATGGGCATAGGGGACATCCACCCCAGGGCGCGCCGCCCGGCCCGGTCCGGCCAGGATATCAGGGCCGCCGAAGTCCTCCGTGTTCGCGAAAACTTCATGCTGCATAAGCGAAGTCTGCACAGAGGCCGGGGCTCCTCGCAAGTCTTGCTTTTGTTTTCCGGGACAGAATAGGCGGCGGATCGGTGCGACCGATTGGAGCGGCAGCGGGCCCCAACATCACGCGCAGCAATCGCTGCCGCGTCAGATGGAGCGCGGCCATGCCAGGATGAAGAAAATATTCTTCATTTACAATGCGCTACACCATGGCCAGCATGGCGCTTTGGTTGGGCCGTTCGGCCACTTTTATGTGTGCAAAGGCACTGGGCGCCAAAGCCTGCGCGGTGGCGGGACTGATGCAAAAGGCGGTGAGGTTGTCCGTAGGCAGACCTTCCGCGAGGGCGCCGAAAATGCGGGCCGTGCGGGGCGAAAAAAACATCACCGCATCCAGCGCGCGGCCGCGCAGCGCGGCCTGAGCTTCGTCCGGCAGGGATGAGGCCGCGGCGATCTCATAAAGCGGGCAACGCCGCACGGTGAAGCCCCGCGCGCCTAGGATATCCGCCAGGGTTCCGGGCGCATCCTGCGAACAGACATGCAGCAATACGCCGTCCCGCGAGGCCCAGCGCAGGACGGCTTCGGCAAGCGCCCCGGCATCGCCATCGGCATTTTTGACCTCGGAAAATCCGGCCTTATACGCTTCTTGCGCCGTCTGCGGGCCGACCGCGAAGATCGCCAGATCGCGGCGGGCGGTTCGCGGCGCCAGAGCGCGAATGCCATTGGCGCTGGTGACCAGGATCGCTTGGACATTATCCAGCCCGGCCCCCTCCTCCAAAAGTGGACCGGGACGGAAATGCGGCGTCAGCAAAGGCGCAAGCAGCGGCTGATGGCCAAGTGCGGCAAGACTCTCGGCGATTTGGACGCCGTCTTCCAAAGGTCTGGTCACAAGAATGCGCATGGCAAGCCAGTTTGCGGCAGGCCCGTTTGGGGGTAAAGCACCCGCCCATGAGCGACAAGCCCCTCACGCTTTTGGGCATCGAGACAAGCTGCGATGAAACCGCGGCCGCGGTGGTGCGCGGGGCCGCGCCCGGGCCGGGCGAGATTCTGTCCAATATCGTCTTCAGCCAGACAGAGGCCCATGCCCCTTATGGCGGCGTGGTGCCGGAGATCGCATCGCGCGCCCATTTGGAACTATTGGACCACGTGATCGAGCGCGCCTTGCGCGAAGCCAAAATCGGCTTTGCCGAATTGGACGGTATTGCCGCCACGGCGGGGCCCGGTTTGATCGGCGGGGTCATGGTGGGACTGACCACCGCCAAAGCCCTGGCATTGGGCGCAGGCAAGCCGCTGATCGCCGTCAACCATCTGATGGGTCATGCCATGACCGCGCGGCTGACGCATGGCGTGGCATTTCCGTTTCTGCTGCTTTTGGTGTCAGGCGGACATTGTCAGCTGGTGGGCGTGGGCGGGCCGGAGGATTTTCGGCTTTATGGCAGCACCATCGACGATGCGGTGGGGGAGGCTTTTGACAAAACCGCGAAAATACTGGGCCTGCCCTATCCTGGCGGACCGGCGGTGGAAAATGCCGCCAAAGGCGGCAACGCCAAAGCCTATGATCTGCCGCGGCCCCTGCTGAATAAAAGAGGTGAAGGACGCGCGGGCGCGGATTTCTCCTTTTCCGGATTGAAAACGGCGGTGCGCCAATTGGCACAAGACAAGATTGACGTCGCCGATGCCAGCGCCAGCTTTCAAGCCGCGGTTATCGATATTCTGTGCGATCGCAGCCGCATCGCGATGGCGCTGTTCCGCCGGGATTTTCCGGATGCGAATACCATGGTGGTGGCGGGCGGGGTGGCGGCCAATCAGGCCGTCGGCGCGGCGCTGGCGCAATTGTGCGCCCAAGAAGCTTTTGTCATCCGCATTCCTGCGCCCAACCTTTGCACCGACAATGCGGCGATGATCGCCTGGGCGGGGGTCGAACGGCTTTGCGCCAATAAAGGCGCAGGTGATGCACTCTCTGCCTCACCGCGGGCCCGATGGCCTTTGGCCCGCGCCAATCCAAACAACCAGGCTTAGATCGTAGCGGCGAGAGTCAGAATGCCCAGCACACCGACCAGAGCGATGGTGGCGCCCTGGAACAGCTCGGTCACCAGGTTGGCGAAGCGCTCACTGGGAGAGGGAGTTTGAGAAAGATGGATCATTGGCTACTCCTTACAAATAAATCCCGAAACACAGGCCCGGGGTTAATGTTGCATTGCAATATACCCCTCTTAGATTTGCATTTCAATGACATCTAGCTATGCGTTTTTGTATAATATTGCGGCAAATTGTTGCCTTAAACTGTTGAAGTCATTGAACTAGCAATTAAATTGCGTGATTAAAACTTGTGCTTTGCAGTTGCAGCATGGAAGGAATGCAAAAAGTTGAAAATCGCCACCTGGAATGTGAATTCGGTGCGCCACCGTTTGGCCCTGGTGACCCGCTTTTTGCGCGATGAACAACCCGATGTGTTGTGCCTGCAAGAAACCAAGGTGCTCAACGAGCTGTTCCCGGCGGGGGCCTTCGGCAAGCTGGGCTACACCCACCAGGCGATCCACGGCCAAAAGGCCTATCACGGGGTGGCGGTGCTGGCGAAAAAGCCGTTCCGCGAAACCGGCACCCAGGATTTTTGCCGCGAAGGCCATGCCCGCCATATGGGCGTGACGCTGGAGAATGGCGTGGAGCTGCACAATTTCTATGTGCCCGCCGGCGGCGACATTCCCGATCCCAAACGCAATATCAAATTCGATCACAAGCTCAACTTCCTGGCGGGAATAGAAAAATTTTTCGCCAAGCGCAAAACAAAGCACGATCCGGTTCTTCTGGTGGGCGATCTGAATGTGGCGCCGCTGGAAAATGATGTGTGGAGTCACAAGCAACTTCTAGACATTGTCAGCCACACACCGGTCGAAACCAAATTGCTGAGCCAAGCCCAGGCCGCCTTTGACTGGACCGATGCCACCCGGCATTTCATTCCGCCGGAGGAAAAGATTTACAGCTGGTGGAGCTATCGCGCGCAGGATTGGGAGGCTTCCGACCGGGGCCGCCGTCTGGACCACATCTGGGCCAGTCCTGGTCTGAAGGGCGCGCTGAAATCGCAGAGGATCGTCAAAAAAATGCGCGGCTGGCAGAAAGCCAGCGATCACGTTCCGGTGATCGTGGAGTTCAACATTTGATGCTCACCCTTCGACAAGCTCAGGGTGAGGATTTTCTCTGCTCCTCATGCTGAGCTTGTCGAAGCATAAGGCTTCTTGATGAGAATCGCGTTTCTGCGCCACGGCCCCACCGAATGGAACGCCTTGGGGCGCATCCAGGGTCATACCGACATTCCGCTGAGTGAGGCGGGCCTCGCCAGCATGGCGGCACTGCGCCTGCCCCTTGCCGCGCCCCGGCTTTATGCCAGCCCCCTGCTCAGGGCCCGCCAGACCGTGCAAGCCTTGGGATTAGAAAATCCGGTCCTGGACGCGCGGCTGATGGAACAGCATTGGGGCATCTGGGAAGGGCTGACGCGCGCGGAAATCCTTTCGCGCCATGGCGAAGATGCCTTTGCGAAGGCCGGTCTGGGCGAAGCGTTTCGTCCCGGAGACGGCGAATCCACGCGCGAGCTGCATGCCCGGGTGGCGGCCTTTCTCAAGGATGTGGCGCGCGAAGAAAGCGATGCCATCGCGGTGGCGCATCTGGGCGTGTTGCGCGCTGCCTATACCCTGGCCACCGGTTGGGACATGGCCACGCCCATGCCGGCGGCGTTGGATATTTCCAAGATATTGCTGCTGTCATTGGACAGCTCCGGCGCGCCCAGGATTGAGCAACTCAATATGGATTTTGTAACTGGCTGATTTGCCCTGATGATCTGCCGGCCGCTCGCTTAAGCTCGCGGTGTCCCGGCCTCACGGCGCGCCTGGGTGCGCGCCGTTGCGGCGTTCGTCGCTCGAAATGGTCCACTGGACCATTTCGTTCGCCTACGGCGAACCGCTCCTCACCCAAAATGGCTTGACGCGCTTGAACGTCCTATAGCGCTTCAGCGCCTGCTTGACGGCGCCTTCGACCTGCGCGCCATACCAGCCCACCATGGCGCCCGCCGCATAGCGCATGCCGCTATCGTCGTCCTTCTTGCCCTTTTCGCGCACCAAGCCGCCGACCACGGCGCGCACATTGGCGACGTCGTTGAGATCGCCCAGATAATTCTGCAAACCCCGCACCTGGCGCAAATAGCCCGCCACTTTCTTCTTAGGGTATAGCGGCGCGAAAAATTCCGCGGTGTAGCGCAGTTTCTTGAGGGCGATACGTAAGCGGTGCATGTCGCCTTCTTCATGACTTTTGGCCACCTTGCCGCGCTTTCTCACCCGCCGGATCTGATGGTTCAGCATGCGCTTTGCGGTGCGGG
This sequence comes from Rhizomicrobium sp., assembly GCA_035275465.1. GTDB lineage: Bacteria > Pseudomonadota > Alphaproteobacteria > Micropepsales > Micropepsaceae > Rhizomicrobium. The sequence continues at coordinate 22,834 of DATEMS010000001.1, forward strand.
GCAAACGGCGGCTGCGGGTCAGCGGCAATTGGGAGGAAGCCAGAGCCGCGACATCGTCTGCAAAAAGTTCGAAATCGGGGCTGGAAATGCAAATGCCGACCGCGGACCAGGCTGTGTCGCGGGCGCTTTCGGCACGGGCCCGCAAAGCCGCCATGCCATCGCTGACACCGGACTTGGGCGGGCCGGCCAACAGCTTGCCGACAAACACATCCAAATCGCGGGCCGGCGCAAGCCGCCCCGACAGAATCTTGGCGCGGCCGCGCAGCTCCTCCAGCCAGTCCTGGCCGAACTGCCGGCCGAAAGCGCCAAGCGCCACGTCCAGCCGGCGGAACGCCACCCGCAATTGATGCAAGCCTTCCACCGAACGGCCGACCCGTAGGCTGGCGGCATTGGCGGTGATCTGCGCCAGGCAATCGGACAAGATGGCGCGGAAAGCCTCTTCCGGGTGCATGGATTTGGCGATGTGCAGGGGCGCCGCCTTGACCGGTTTTATCGGGCCAAGGTTGCGGCGGGCCAGGGAATGCACGGCGGCGCGCGGATCGTCCATGCTCAACGCTAAACCGGATCGCGCGCCGGTATCAATCGCGGCGGAAATGTCCCTGTAAAGCGATCAACAATCAGATTGGGCGAACCGGCAATCCGGCCTTTTTCAGCGCCATTTTCGCTTGCGCGATGCTGACTTCCCCAAAATGGAAGATGGAGGCAGCAAGCACCGCGCTGGCATGACCCTTGATGACGCCGTCCACCAAATCCTCGACCTTGCCGACCCCGCCCGAGGCGATCACCGGCACCGCCACCGCGTCGGACACCGCCCGCGTCAATTCCAGGTCATAGCCGGATTTCACGCCATCGCGGTCCATCGAGGTCAAAAGGATTTCGCCAGCGCCATAGCCCACCAGCTTCTGGGCATGGGTGATCGCCTCGATGCCGGTGGCTTTGCGCCCGCCATGGGTGAAAATCTCGTATCGGCCGCCACCGACACTCTTTGCGTCAATCGCCGCGACAATGCATTGACTGCCGAATTTTTCCGCCGCTTCCCGGACGAATTCCGGCCGGCTGACCGCGGCGGTGTTGATCGAAACCTTGTCGGCGCCCGCCAACAACAAGGTGCGGATGTCTTCCAGGGTCCGCACCCCGCCGCCCACCGTCAGGGGCATGAAACAAACCTCCGCCGTGCGATGCACCACATCCAGCAGAGTACCGCGATTTTCGTGAGACGCCGTGATGTCCAAAAAACAGAGTTCGTCGGCGCCGGCCTTGTCGTAGAGGATGGCCTGCTCCACCGGATCGCCGGCATCACGCAGGCCTTCGAAATTCACGCCTTTGACGACGCGGCCGTCTTTGACGTCCAGACAGGGAATGACGCGAACCTTCAGCACGGCATTCGTCCTTTTGCCATGGCGGCGATGTTCATCAGGGCGCGCGCCGTTACCGCTTCGGCCGGGACGGCGGTGGTGCGGGTCAGAACTTCCGCATCCAGCAACATATCCAGTGCCTCGCCCAGCCTGTCGGTGTTCCAGCGCTGCGCCTGGGCCTTGAAAGCGGCGCTGCGCGAGAAATGCACCGGCGGGCGCAGACGTTTCATCACGACATCGATGCTTTCGCCCCGCGCCGCGCTTTCGCGCGCCTGCACCAGACGTTGGAAATGCCCCATGGCGCTGCGCAACACCTGGGCGGGCTGGGTATCGGAGGCCCAGAGCCGTTCCAGCTCGCGGTCCAACCCGGCCAAGTCGCCGCTTCCCGCCGCGTCGCAGGCGCTTTCGCTGCGCGCCTCGGCCTCATCGCCCATCACGGCGCGGACATCCTCCAGGCTCACCTGCTTTTGGCCATGCATGTACAGAATCAGCTTTTCGATTTCCCGCCGGGTCACGCCCCGGTCGGAGCCTAGCCGCGACACCGCATCCTCCAAGGCATCGGGCGCGATGGAAAGGCCCTGGGCGCGCAAGGCGTCGCGCACCACATCGCTCAGATCGCGCGCCGAATCGGGATAGCACTGAACCGCCACGGCGCTTTTATGGTCGTCGAATAGCTTGCGCAAAGCAGACGTCTTGGCCAGATCGCCGGCCTCGATCACCACCAGAGCATCGCCTTTCGGATCGTCGAGAAAGGATTCCAGCAGGTCCGCCAGATCATTGCCCGCGCCGCGCACCCGAACCACCCGGCGCCCGCCCATCATGGAGATGGCGGCCGCCTCGTCCGCCAGCCGCGCCGGATCGGCCGACAGCGTCGCTTCGCTGAGATCGGCGACATTGAAGGCATCGGTGAGGTCGGGCACCACGCTTTTGAGCAATTTCTCGCTGCGCTCCTGCACCAATCCGGCGTCGGGGCCATAGACCAGCGCGACACGCAACTCCTTTGGCGGCGCGGCGGCATAGCGGTCGGCTTCGTGGCTTTTGACGATCATTTGCGGTTTTGCCGGAACCAGGCGCCCAAATCCAAGCGGATGCGCTCGGCGACATCCTGCGCGGCATGCTTGCTGGCGTCCTGCTCGGCGGTCAGGGTGGCATAGGGCGACTGCACCACATTGTAGGCCGACAATTCGGTCTGGATGCCCGACGTCAAAACATTGCCGCGCATATCGCTCAAGGTGTAGCGCGCTTGCATGGTGGTGTTGTAGCGGGTGATGGTGGCGTCATTCTGCAGCGCGATGCCTTGGCTGGTTTCGTTCAAGGTGATCTTGAGCCGATAGCGCTTGCCCGCCGGCACACCATCGGAATTGAAAAGATCGATAAGGGTGGTGCGCATTTCATAGCCGTCCCGCTCGGGGATCGGCTCGACATAGATGGAGGCGAGCTGGGGCGCCAGCGCGCCGCCATACATGGGACGAAAACCGCAGGCTCCAAGCAACAAACACAGGGCAATCACAAGCACAGGCCCGCCTACCCATCGCGCGCGCAGCGCGCTAGAGGGGGAGGTGCCCGTAGCAGCATTTTGTTTTTGGCTCGCATCCGCTCGCGGGGCGATGCGAAGGGTGAGGTTGGCGGCCAAGCCAACCGAACGCCGAGCGCCGCCAGGCGCGATGGCCGGACCGGAGGGGGTCATAAAACGATATTCACAATCCGGTTGGGGACCACGATCAGCTTTTTCGGCACCTTGCCTTCCAGGGCGCGGATCACGCCCTCGTCCGCCAGAGCGGCGGCTTCGATCGTCTTGTTGTCGGCATTCTTGGCCATGGTGATCTCGCCGCGGCGCTTGCCATTGACCTGAATGGCCAAGGTGACACTGTCCGACGCCGTCAGAGCCGGATCATATTTCGGCCAGGGCGTTTCGGCCACCAGTTTGGCATGGCCCAAAGCCTGCCAACAGGATTCCGCCAGATGCGGCATCATGGGGGCGCAGAGCAGCACAATCGCTTCCAGCGCTTCGCGCCGCACGGACGGATTGGCCTTGTCGGCGGCCCCAATCGCGTTGGCCAAAGTATAAAGCTGGGCCACGGCGCTGTTGAACCGCAGATGTTCCAGATGTTCGGTCACGGCCTGAATAGCCTTATGCGTGGCCTGACGCAGCAACTTGGAGGTCTCATCGTCCGCGCTGGCGGGCGTACCGGGTGCCGGCAGGCCCTGCGCTTCGGTGCAAAGCCGCCAGATGCGTTGGACAAAGCGCCAGCAGCCTTCCGCCCCGGCATCGGTCCATTCGATGTCGCGCTCGGGCGGGGTATCCGACAGCATAAACCAGCGGATGGTGTCGGCCCCGTAATCGGCGATGATGGTTTCCGGCGCGATCACATTCTTTTTGGACTTGGACATTTTCTCGGACGGACCGATTTTGATTTCCGTATCCGTATTGGCGAAAAAGACCCTGCCATCGCGCTTTTCCACTTCGTCCGGCGCGACCCAGTTGCCATCCCCATCCTTGTAAGTCTCGTGACAGACCATGCCCTGGGTGAAGAGGCCGGCAAAGGGTTCGGCCGCTTTCACCAGGCCCAGCTTGGACATGGCGCGGGTGAAATAGCGCGCATAGAGAAGATGCAGAATCGCATGCTCGATGCCGCCGATATACTGGTCCACCGGCAGCCAGTAATCGGCAGCCTCTTTGTCCACCGGCGTGTCGGAGGCCGGATTGGTGAAGCGGGCAAAATACCAAGAGGAATCCGCGAAGGTGTCCAGCGTGTCGGTGTCGCGCACCGCATGTCCCTTGCAGCTCGGACAGATTGCGGTCTTCCACGCCATATCGGCATCCAGTGGATTGCCCTTGACGTTGAAATTGATCGCCTCGGGCAGCTTGACCGGCAGTTGTTCTTTCGGCACCGGCACCACGCCGCACGTCTGGCAATGGATCATGGGGATGGGACAGCCCCAGGGGCGCTGGCGCGACACCAGCCAATCGCGCAGGCGGTAGTTGATGCTGCGCTCGCCGATGCCGGCCTTTTCCAGCCGCGAAGCGACCTCGGCCTTGGCCGCTTCCACCGTCATGCCGTCCAGGAAACGCGAATTGGCCAGTTTGCCGGGGCCGGTATAGGCCTCCTTAGCCACGGCGAAGGTCTTGGGATCGGCGTCGGACGGCACCACCACCGGCGTCACCGAAAGCCTGTATTTGCGGGCGAAATCCAGATCGCGCTGGTCGTGCGCCGGACAGCCGAATATGGCGCCGGTGCCGTAACCCATCAGCACAAAATTGGCCACCATCACCGGCAGTTTCCAGTCGGAATCGAAGGGGTGGGCGGCGGTGAGACCGGTGTCGTAACCCAGTTTTTCCGCTTTCTCAATTTCGGCTTCCGCGGTGCCGGTCTTGCGGCATTCGGCAATGAAGGCTTCCAGTTTCTTGTCCTTGGCCGCGAGCTGCTGTGTCAGCGGATGATCGGGCGACAAAGCGACAAAGCTTGCGCCGAACAAGGTGTCGGGCCTTGTCGTAAAAACATCGAGGGTCCGCGTGTCGGACAGGGTGAATTGGAACCGTAGCCCCTCGCTGCGTCCGATCCAGTTCTTTTGCATGACGCGGACTTTTTCCGGCCAGCGGTCCAGACCGTCCAAGCCGGTGAGCAGTTCATCGGCGAAGGCGGTGATCTTGAAGAACCATTGCGAAAGCTTGCGCCGCTCCACGATGGCGCCGGAACGCCAGCCGCGCCCGTCAATCACCTGCTCGTTGGCGAGCACGGTCATATCCACCGGATCCCAATTCACATCGGCTTCGCTGCGATAGACGAATCCGGCCTTGTAGAAATCCAGGAACAGCTTTTGCTGCTGGTGATAATATTCGACATCGCAGGTGGCGAATTCTCTGCTCCAATCCAGCGACAGACCCATCATTTTGAGCTGTTCGCGCATGGCCGCGATATTTTCGTACGTCCAATCGCGTGGGCTTACGCCCTTGTCGCGCGCCGCATTTTCCGCCGGCAGCCCGAAGGCGTCCCAGCCCATGGGGTGCAGCACATTATAGCCTTGGGCGCGGCGGAAGCGGGCGATCACATCGCCCATGGTGTAGTTGCGCACATGCCCCATATGGATGCGCCCCGATGGATAGGGGAACATCTCCAGCACATAGCATTTGGGCTTATCCGAATGGCTGGGGGTCGCGAACAGGGCGCGTGCGTCCCACTCCGCCTGCCAATGTCTTTCCGATTCCTTGGCGTTGTAGCGCGTCATAGCGCTCTTCCTCAGCCGGCTTGGCCGAGCGTGGCGAGCCTGAGTTCGCGGGCGCGGGTCAGAATGGAATTTTCCAACTGGCGGGCGGTTTCGGCGCTGGGCTGAGCCTCCTGCCATTCGGCGCTGCCGCTCCTGACCTGGCGGAATACCACCACCTTCAAGCCGTCGGCGCGCAAGGCGCGGTCCATGATGTAGATCGTCACTTTCAGCCGCTCATTGGGACTGGACGGGGCGACATACCATTCCGAGATGATGACGCCGCCAAAGGGATCGGCCGAGGCCAACGGCAAAAAGGACAACGTGTCGAGCGAAGCGTGCCAAAGATAGGAGTTCACGCCCAATGTAACGCGGCTGGAACCGCTGGCGATGGCGCTGGTGCCGGTGTCCATATCCCGGGTGCCGTCATTGGACGAGTCGCAACCGGCCAGGGCCAGGGCACACAGCAAGGCAGGCAGAACGCGCATGGAGTTGTCTTTTCCTTTGGAAGCAGGTCCTTCGAGGACTGGCGGCCAGCACCGCCAACGGCTTATAGCGGCGGGACCGGGGGCACGCAACGGCGCAGGCTTGCGCCAAGCGAGCCAGTTTGGCTTATTCTGGAAGGGCTTAGCAGATAGCGTGGAGTGGGCCGGATTGCGGATCGGTAAGATTGCGGCGCTTTGGGCATTTGCCCTGACCGGCTCCGCGCAAGCCCAGGAACCGGAACAGACCCTGACGGGGCCGCTCACCCACGCCGTAGCGCCGCCGTCATGGCAAGTGGGGCAAGCCGAACTCAAGCTGGCGGCCGAAGCCAGCGGCGCGCTGTTTGAGACCCATCAGCCGGGTTGGCGCGGCGCGCAGGTCAGCGGCGCGTTCCTGCTGATGCCCCAGCTGCGGCGCGACTATGACAGCGGACTGTCCCTGAGCTTGAACGGGACTTTCGCTGCCGCCGATCCTTTGTCCCGGGGCGGCTATGACGGCGATGTGATCGAACGGCTGACCGTGGCGGCGCGCACGGGATTGGGCACGTTCGAAATCGGGCTGACGGATGGGGCGGGCGATGCGCTGGATCTGGGCGGCCCCAAAGTGGATGCCGATGTCAGCCTGGATGATCCGCGCACCAGCTTTTACCGCAATCCTTTGGACAGCAAAGCGGTGTTCAGTCTGTTCGCGCTTCGCACGCAGGCGGGCGCATCCAGCAACTATGCCAAGTTCGTCTATACCAGCCCATTGCTGTTCGGCGCCCAACTGGCGCTTTCCTTCACGCCCTCGGAAGGAAAGCAGTTGCCCTTCCTCAATGCCGGACCCCATGTCCCTGGCCGGCAAGTGGCGTTCTGGGAAGCGGCGCTGCGTTATGAGATGGAATGGGATGCGCTGTCCCTGGCGGCCTATGGCGCGATTGTCGAGAGCCGCGGTGAACACAAACGCCCCGGCCAAGAAGGCACCAGCGATTTCAGCTTCGGCCTTCGCGGCGACTATCCCTTAGGCGATACCGTCCGCCTTTCACTGGGCGGCTCCTGGCGGCAAAGCAACGCCTATAGTTTCGACATTCATCAGACTTGGCAGCCTTCCACCACCCGCGGCCAGCATATCTCGGCCGCCATTACCGACGGTAATTGGATCGCAGGGGTGGAATATGGCAATGGCGTCGCCAAAGGGGTGGCGATCGCGGGCCTGCCGCGCCTGGGCCTGAACGGCACCCAAGCCTCGCTGGGCTATGTTTTTTCGCCAAGCCTGCGCGTCAGCGGCGGATGGCAGCATCTGACCTATGGCCGCAATAGCGGTGTGTTTTTCAACGGCGCTTCGCAATTGCGGATGGACGCCATCTATCTCCACCTCAATCTCAAAACCTCAGAGGAATGACGTGATGGCGGCGATACCGCTAAAGGCCGGCGCCAGCAGCGCGGCGCTCCGCGCATCAATGCCGCCCAAAGCGTAAACCGGCACAGGCGCGCGGGCGGCGATGAAGGCGGCGCGCACCGCCGTCAAGGAGCGGGCCTTTTCGTGGCTGGCGGTGGCGAAGACCGGCGACAAGAATACCGCGTCAAGGGGATGCGCGTGCATCAAGACCTTCAGCGAATGGGCCGAAGCGGTAATGATCCAATCGGGAAAGCGCGCCCGCCAATGGGATGCTTCTTTGATGCGCCGTTCGGGCAAATGCAGCCCCGCCGCACCCAACCTTGCCGCCAGTGCGGGATCGTCGGCAATCACCAGACGCGCCAAGCCTTCGAGCTGCTGTGCCAGTTTCGTTCGCTGGTCCCTGTCACGGCTACGCACCACCACCATACTGCCATATGGCAGGCGGCTGGCGGCGCGCGCCCAGTCAGCGGCGCGATCGTCGGTCATCAACACCAAGGGCATGTTGGCGTTGAGCCTGTGTTGATGGGTTGATAGGTTCGCGGTCATGACGATTTCACAGAATCTCGCGGACATACTGGCGCGCATCGCAGCGGCGCGAAAGGCCGCGATCAAGCCGGCGGCGGCCACGCATCTGGTGGCGGTGTCCAAGACGGTGCCCGAGGCCGGTATCCGCGATGCTATCGTAGCGGGACAGCGCCTATTCGGCGAAAATCGGGTCCAGGAAGCCCAGGCGAAATTTCCGCCGTTGAAACATGAATTTCCCGATCTGCAATTGCATCTGATCGGCCCCTTGCAGACCAACAAAGTCAAGGACGCGGTAGCGTTGTTTGACGTGATTCAAAGCCTGGACCGGGCGAAGCTGGCCGATGCCCTGGCGCAGGAACGCGACAAAAGCGGGCGTTGCCCGCGCCTGTTTTTGCAGGTCAACACCGGCGAGGAACCGCAGAAGGCGGGGGTGCTGCCGCAAGAGGTGGCGTCCCTGATCGCGCATGCGCGCAAATTGGAGCTGCCGTTGGACGGGCTGATGTGCATTCCCCCGCTTGATGACGATGCCGCGCCGCATTTTGCTTTTCTCGCAAAACTGGCGCGCGATCATGGCTTGACCCATCTCAGCATGGGGATGAGCGGGGATTTCGAGCTGGCGGTGAAATTCGGCGCCACGCATGTGCGGGTGGGGACCGCGATCTTCGGCGCACGAGTTTGACAGAGATCACCCTTGCCCCCGGCCGCTCGCTCAAACTCGCGGCGTTCGTCACTTTCGCAGGTCCACTGGACCTGCTCACGCGCGTTCCGCGCGCCGTTCCTCACCCTTCAACAATCACCTGATCGCCGGGCTTAAGCTGCTGGATCGCCGCCACGGCATCGTCACAGGCCAGCGCCACGCAGCCATGGGTGGCGGAATAATCCGGGCGCGCCACATGCAGGAAGATCGCGCTGCCCTTGCCCGGCACCACCGGATCGTCATTGTAACCCAGCACCGCAACCAGATCGTAGAGATGATCGTCGCGCCACATATGTTCGGCGTTGGCGGGATAGGGCAATTTCACCAGGCGGTTGTAATTGGCGTCGTTGGGCGCATCGCACCAGCCGTCATCTTTTTGAAGGGCGCGCAACGGCAATTGCGTCACCGGTTTGGCGATGCGGTCGGCGCGATAAAATATCTCGCGCACCGGGAAATGTCCGCGTGGCGTGATGCCGTCGCCTTCGCCGCCCTTGACGGCGATGCCGCCCGGTCCGATGGCGGCGCGTTTTTTGCCCGCGCCCCAATCCAGCCAAGCGCCGTCCTTATCGGCGGTGACGACCAAATCCATGGAGACGGTATAGCGTCAGTGGAGGCTGGCGAAAACCGGCGACGGCATGCCATGTCCCATCGAACGGCGATAGGCATATAGCGCGCGGTTGGCGATGTCGGTATCCACGCCCTTGGCGGACAGGGCGTCGGTGAGCGCGGTGACGTCCCGACTGTCGGGGATATTGGCGGCGGACCGGGGCGGGGACGGCTGCACCGCCGCGGGGCTAGTGACCGGCGTTTTTGCCTTGGCGAGCGCACTGTCGGACGGGCTGTCGCTCTTGAACAAGGCAAGGGCGGTATCTTCAAAGCTTTTGCCGGTAATGCCTTCAAAGGCCACATCGGCGATGGAACCGACGGCGCCCCACAATCCGCCATACAGCGCGCCGCCGGCGATCTTCTCCACCGGATCCAGCCGCTCGCCGGTGATGGCGCGGTAGATGGTCCCTATGATCGGCAGATGCTGCAGCGGATTGACCACATCCAGCAGATGTTGAAAAAAACTTTCCTTCTGCTCACCGCCTTTGGCCTCGTTGGCGCCCAGCTTGGCCGCGGTGACGGCGCTCGTTTCCCTGGCCGGCGGACCGGGGGAGGCAATCGTGGTGTGATATTGATAGCTGAAGACCGTCATGGCGGGATGCAAAGCAAGTGCCACGCCAGATATTTTCCGCGCTATTGCTGGCCTTTTGTCCGTCTGCGGGAGGCCCGCAACCGGCACTATTTGCCGCCCTGCCGCATAGCGCGCTAGTCTTGGCCGCTCCAACTCCAAAAGCGAATCATGCCCACCCGAATTCTTCTGGCTGAATCCGATGACGTGCTGCGCGCCAGCCTGGCGGAGCAGCTGCAGTATGAAGGCTATGAGGTTGTGGCGGCCGGCAATGGCGATGAGGCGCGCGCAGCGGCGCGGGATTTGCTGCATTTCGCCATCATCGGCCTTTCCAGCGGCGACAGAATCGCGGCCCAGTTGCGGGAACAGGGCCTGAATTGCCCGGTTCTGCTGCTGACCGAGGGCGATGCGCCGGTCACCCAGGATTCGCTGACCCGCCCTTTCCGTTTTTCCGCGCTTCTGGCGCGTTTGCATGCCTTCAATAGCCACCATGCTGCGGCCAATGACGGCGCGGTCCGCATTGGGCCCTACACCTTCCATCCCAGCGCCAAGCTGCTGCAGGCCGAAGACCGCAAGGTGCGGCTGACGGAGAAGGAAACCAATATCCTAAAGTTCCTTCATGCCAGCGCCGGCACCGTGCCGCGCGATATCCTGCTGCATGAGGTGTGGGGCTATGGCCCGGCGGTCGCCACCCATACCTTGGAAACCCACATTTACCGCCTGCGCAAGAAGATCGAGCAGGACCCGGCCAAGGCCCAGATTCTGCTCACCGAGGGCGGCGGCTATCGCTTGAGCGCGTGAGTTCCCAGGTTGCGGGTTAAGAACTTGTTTAACGCGCGTTAACCAAACCGTCCCTAGTGTCGCGGTTTCGAAGTTCGCGTTATCGGTCGATATCGGGCTCCAAGCGAACTTCGAAACCGAAACGACACTAGGAATCAATAAGTTTCTAGTGTCCTTCGATTCCGAAATTCGCCCGAACTGGATATCGAGATGATGCGAATTTCGGAATCGGGACACTAGAACGGGGAATGGCAAAAAAGCCCGGCAAGCCCAATTTTTCACGCGCCCGCGATTCCGGCGCGCGGCAACGCGCGCCCCGGCAGGCACCGCCGCCCAAGCCCAAGCCACGCGCGACTTGGCCCTATGTTCTGGTGATGCTGGCCGGCTGGGGCGTGATCTTCGGCGGCATCTTCTTCTCGCATTTTCTGTCCGGCCTGCCCGATGTGGGCAATCTGATGATCAGCGGCCCGTCCCAGGACATCACCATCCTGGATGACCGGGGACGCCAGATCGCGCGGCGCGGCTTGACCCAGGGACGGATGGTTCAGGTGGAAGATCTGCCCGACTATGTGCCCAATGCTTTTATCGCCATCGAGGATCGCCGCTTCCGCTCCCATTTGGGCGTTGATCCCATCGGGCTGGCCCGCGCCGCGGTTGCCAACATGACACGCGGACGGGTGGTGCAGGGCGGCTCCACCTTGACGCAGCAATTGGCGAAAAATCTTTTCCTCAGCCCCGGCCGCACCTTCGACCGCAAGATGCAGGAGGCGATGCTGGCGCTCTATCTGGAGTCGCGTTACTCCAAGAATCAAATTCTGACCCTGTATCTGAACCGGGTCTATTTTGGCGCCGGCGTTTACGGCATCGAAGCGGCGGCGCAGAAATTCTTCGGCAAGCATGCCCATGAATTGGGCCTGACCGAGGCCGCCATCATCGCAGGCAGCGTCAAGGCGCCCGCGCGCTACAACCCTTTGTCGGATTCCGACGCCGGATTGGCGCGCGCCCGGCTGGTGCTCAAAGCCATGCAGACCGCCGGTTTCATAGACGAGAATACCCGCGCCATGGCGCAAGCGACGCGTCCGCGCATCATCCGCGCCAACGGCACGCCCGGCTCCGGCTGGTTCACCGACTGGGTCATGGCCCATCTGGAAGAGGTGGTGAGCCCATCGTCGGAGCCGATGATCGTCGAAACCAGTTTCGATCTGGAAACGCAGATCCTGGCGGAGCGCGCGGTGGCGCACGGCTTGGCGGCGGAAGGCCAGCAGCTGAACGCCCATCAAGCCGCGCTGGTGGCCATGACGCCGGACGGCGCGATCCGCGCCATGGTGGGCGGCAGAACGTATAGCGGCTCGGGCTTCAACCGCGCCGCCGACGCCATGCGTCAACCGGGCAGCGCCTTCAAGCCCTTCGTCTATCTCACCGCGCTGGAACACGGCCGCAATCCCGATGAGACCGTCAATGACGCGCCGGTGGATATCCGCGGCTGGAAGCCGCAGAATTTCGAAGGCCGGTTCAAAGGTGAGATTCCGCTGATCCAAGCCTTCGCCGAATCCTCGAACGCCGTGGCGGCGCAATTGACCGCCGAAGTTGGGCCCAAGGAAGTGGCGCGCACCGCCAAGCGGTTGGGCATCGCCTCGCCCCTGGCGGAAGTCTCGTCGCTGGCCTTGGGCACGTCGGGCGTGACGCCCTTGGAATTGACCGGCGCCTATGCGCCCTTCGCCAATGGCGGCAATGGCGTAACCCCGTTCGGAATCTTGCGCATCAAAACGCGGGCCGGAAAAATCCTCTATCAGCGCAAACCGTCCGATATCGGCGGCGTCATGAGCGCCAACGACAATCTGCAAATGACCCGCTTGTTGCTGGAGGTGACCGCCACCGGCACCGGCCGCGCCGCGCGCCTGGAGGATCGTCCCACCGCCGGCAAAACCGGCACCACCCAGGATTTCCGCGATGCCTGGTTTGTCGGCTTCACCGCCGATCTGGTGTGCGGGGTATGGATCGGAAACGACAACAACGCGCCCATGCGCAAGGCGACCGGCGGGACGCTTCCGGCGCGGATATTCCGGGCCTTTATGAGCGATGCGGAAGAGGGGCTGCCGGTGCGGCCCTTGGCGGGAACGACCTTGGTGGCCTCGGTTGAGCAGCCGGCCCCGTCCAACCAGGCCGCGCCGCCGGCAGACGACAAATCGCAACCGGACGCATTGCAGAAATTGCTGAGCGGAATTTTCGGAGGCACCTAGCCCGGGTTGGCCGCATAGCGCTGCAATTCGCGCCCATTTGCCTTGAGCCAATTTTGCGGCGCCTCGATATCGGCCACCAGATTCTTCACCTGCGCCCAAAAACGCGGGCTGTGATTCATTTCGCGCAAATGCGCCACCTCATGCGCCACCACATAATTCAGCACAAAGTCCGGCGCCAAAATCAGCCGCCAGGAAAAAGACAGCGAGCGGCCCGACGAACAAGAACCCCAGCGGGTGGCGGTGTCGCGTACGGTGATGCGGGACGGCTTGACCCCCAATTTGGCGGCGTGTTCCAGCGCGCGCGCCTCGAACGCGTTGCGCGCCTGGGCCTTGAGGAAATCAAACACCCGCCGCGGCGCATGGGCGGCCTCTCCGCTGACCCATATCACGCCGCCCTCCACCCAAACCGGCGCAGCGCCCTTCGGGGCGGCGCAGATAAGATGCGGCGTGCCGCGAAAGGGGATCTGCGCGCCCGCCGTCAGCGCCACCGATCCTGGCGCTTTGGCCAATTGGCCGGCAATCCATTCCTTTTCGCCGCGCGCGAAATCCAGCGCATGCGCCATACCCCTGCGTGACGGCGCCGTAACGCTGATCTCTCCGGTGGTGGGATTGATCTTGATAATCATGCGCCGGGCGCGGGGATTGAGCCGCACCCGCACTTCCAGCATGCGGCCGTCTATCCGGAGCAATTCATGACGGGTGGGGGCAGGCTTTTTTTTAAACAACACATTTTCCAAAAAAGCAGGGGCGGTTTGCCTAGACTGCGCAGATCGGCGATATTTGTAGCGCGATTGCACCACACCCGAAAGATTTATTCCCGTCATGATTCGTGATGAGAAGATTACCGCGATGATGGCCGCCGGCGCGGCGTCATTGCTGCTGGGCGCGCTAGGCTTTCAATATCTTAAACATTTACCGCCCTGCGAAATGTGTCATTGGCAGCGTTGGCCGCATATTGCGGCGATACTTATCGCCGCCATCGGCCTGTCGGTCTGGAAAGGGGACGGGCGCTTGCTGGTGATTTCCATCATCGGCGCGGTGGCGCTATCGGGGGTGGTGATAACGGCGCAATGGCAAGTTGCCATTTTCATCGCCCTTGCCGCCCTTGCCTTGATGGCTGCAAGTTTTTGCAGGCAGGATGCGCGGTTGCTGGCCGTCATGACGATGTTGCTGGTGGCCGTATCCGGCTTGATCGGCGCCTATCAGACCGGGATGCAGATGGGAATTTTGCCCGGTCCCGGAGCTTGTACCGTTGATCACCCCTATGTGATGGGTTCGGGCGCGCCGCCGCCGGAAGTCAGTTGCAACGCCGTGACTTGGAGCCTGTTCGGCCTGTCTCTGGCGGCCTATAATGCGATAGTCTCATTGCTGATCGCCGGAACCGGGGCCGTGTTGTTGAGCCGCAAGCATGCCGCGTAAGTCAAAACCTGCCGCGCCCGGGTCGGCACCCGATATTGAAGCCATGATCCGGGTGGATCATGCCGGCGAGTATGGGGCGGTGCGCATCTATGAGGGGCAGCTCGCTGTTCTAAGACGGCGCCACGGTAGCGCCGCCAGCGTCGAAACCATTGCGCACATGGCGCAGCAAGAACAGCGCCATTTGAAAGCGTTTGACGCTCTGGTGAACGAGCGAAGGGTGCGCCCCACCGCGCTGGAGCCGGTATGGCGCGTCGCAGGCTTTGCTTTGGGCGCGGCCACTGCCGCGCTGGGCGAGAAGGCGGCCTTCGCCTGCACCGCCGCGGTGGAGGAAGTGATTGACGAACACTATGCCGCCCAGATCGCGGCGCTGGAGGACAAGGATCCCGCGCTGAAAGCAAGCATCGAGGATTTTCGCGCCGACGAGGCCGCCCATCGCGATACGGCCATCGCGCAAGGCGCCGAACAGGCGCCGGGTTACAAACTGCTCAGCGAAACGATCAAGGCAGGCTGCCGCATCGCGATAAAGTTGTCTGAGAGAATCTAGGAAATTGTCATTCCCGCGTGAGCGGGAATCCATTTGTCCGCCTGTGCGAAAGTTGGATGCCCTGAGTTCTCAAACGAAGTGCAACACCAGACTAGGGTGTTGCGATGGGAACAAAATATGACCAGTTCACGCTGGAAGAGCGCTGTGAAGTTGCCCGCCTACAAACCGATGGGTGCTCGCTCAGGCAAATTGCTGCAACT
>DATEMS010000002.1:0-25071 GCA_035275465.1 Rhizomicrobium sp.
TCGATCTCGGCACGGCAAACACGCTCGTCTATGTGAAGGGGCGGGGCATCGTGCTCAACGAGCCCTCGGTTGTCGCCATCATGAACAAGGGCGGCAAGAAGCAAGTGCTCGCCGTCGGCAACGAAGCGAAGATGATGCTCGGCCGAACGCCCGGCAACATCGAAGCGATCCGTCCGATGCGCGACGGCGTCATCGCCGACTTCGAAGTCGCCGAGGAGATGATCAAGCACTTCATCCGCAAGGTGCATAACCGCCGTTCCTTCGCCAATCCGATGATCATTGTCTGCGTGCCCAGCGGTTCCACCGCCGTCGAGCGCCGCGCCATCCAGGAATCGGCGCTCTCCGCCGGCGCCCGCCGCGTCTATCTGATCGAAGAACCGATGGCGGCGGCGATCGGCGCCGGCCTGCCGGTCTCCGAACCCACCGGCTCGATGGTGGTCGATATCGGCGGCGGCACCACCGAAGTCGCCGTGCTCAGCCTGGGCGGCATCGTCTATTCCCGTTCGGTCCGCGTCGGCGGCGACAAGATGGACGAGGCGATCATCGCCTATATCCGGCGCCACCAGAATCTGCTGATCGGCGAAGCCTCGTCCGAGCGCATCAAGAAGGAAATCGGTTCGGCGGCGCCGCCCGCCGACGGCAATGGCGTCACCATGGAGATCAAGGGCCGCGACCTGCTGAACGGCGTGCCCAAGGAAATCACCATTACCCAGCGCCATATCGCCGAAGCCCTGGCCGAACCGGTGGGCGCCATTGTTGAGGCGGTGAAAGTGGCGTTGGAAGCCACCCCGCCGGAACTGGCGGCCGACATCGTGGACAAGGGCATTGTGCTGACCGGCGGCGGTTCGCTGCTGGCCAATCTGGATCAGGTGCTGCGGGACGAGACCGGCTTGCCGGTATCCATTGCCGACGATCCCTTGTCCTGCGTCGCATTAGGGACGGGACGGGTCCTGGAGAATTCCAAAAGCATGCGCCACGTCCTGTCCACCGCCTTCTAACATGCAGGGCTAGCCGCTGATGGCAAATGCCTGGAAAATCGCCCGCAAAAGCAACGCCCAGCTTCCGCTGCTGATCGTGATCGCGCTGGCGGTCGTCCTGGTATTGCTCGGCAGGGCGCAGAGCGGGCTGTTCGACCGGGCCCGGGCCCATGCCACCGACTTGATGGCGCCGCTGCTGGAGAAGGTGCGCGCGCCGGTCGCCGGTTTCGACCGCTGGATCGGCTCGATCGGAGAAATCTTCTCGGTCTATGAGCAGAATTTGAAGCTCAAGGACGAGAATGCCCGGCTTCGGCAATGGCGCAATGTCGCCATCGTGCTGCAGGGGCGGGTGGGACGTTATCAGGCGCTGCTGCATGCCGTGCCCGATCCGCAGATGAACCGCGTCTTGGCGCGGGTGATCGGGCGCGCCAGCCGTCCTTTCCTCCAGACGATGATTTTGGATGCGGGACGCGGCCATAAAGTTCTGCCCGGACAGGCGGTGATGGATGCGCGCGGCATGATCGGGCGCGTCTATCTCACCGGCCAGCGCACCAGCTGGGTGATCCTGCTGACCGATCTGAACAGCCGCATTCCCGTCACCATCGCGCCGCGCAATGTCCAGGCGATGATGACCGGCGACAACACCGCCAATCCCATCCTCAATCTGATGTCCCATACCGTGACCCTGCATGCGGGCGATCAGGTGACCAGTTCCGGCGATGGCGGCCTGCTGCCGGCAGGCTTGCCGGTTGGCACCGTCCTGCCCGATGGCGCGGGAGGCTGGCGCGTGGCGCTTCTGGCCGATGCCGCATCCAGCCAGGATGTCGAGATATTGAATTTCTCCAAGCCGCCCGAGGCGCCGCCCGCGACCGCCCAGTTGCCCGCCGAGGCCGCGGGCCTGAAACCGCAAGCGCCACCGCCGCCGGTCGCAGTCACATCGGCAGCTGCGCCGGCCAAGCCTAAGCCTGCGCCTGTGGCGCCTGCCGCGCCCGGTGCCCCGGCGGAAGACGTGGACCGCTGACCATGGCCAGCCTGGAGCGCACCTCCACCCCGCCCCGCTTCCGCTATCTGGTCGCCACCATTCCCGCGCTTTGCGGGCTGTTGGGAGTACTCATCGCCAATATCCCGATCTCGCTGTTGGGCGGATTGGTTCCCGCGCCGCTTCTGGCGCTGGTGCCGGTTTACTTCTGGTGCCTGGTGCGCCCGGACCTGATGACCCCGGCGGTTGCCCTGATGATCGGCTTGGCGGAGGATATCCTGTCGGGCGGACCGCCCGGCATCTGGACCTTGGCCTTTGTGCTGACCTATGCCCTGGTGGCGCGCCAACGCGACAGCTTCGCCGGCCTGGCGGGCCTGGCGGCGGTGCTGGGGTTCGCGGCGGCGGCGGCTTTTGCCTGCGCCGTCGCCTATTTCACGGTGGCGGCTTTCGCCTTCCTAACCCCGGGCGCGCAGCTGCCGCCCTTGCCGCCCATCCTGGGCGAATTGGCGATGACCGTGCTTTTCTATGTGCCCAGCACTTTGGCGGTGGGATGGTTGCACCATAAACTGGTCGGCGCTTGGCGAGGCGATGTCTGATGCCGCTGTTCGATAAAAAGGACAAAAGCCGCTACGCCGCATTCACCCGCCGCACGGTCGGGATGGGTGTAGGCATGACCGCGGTATTCGGGGTTTTGGCCGGGCGCCTGTATCAACTGCAGATCCGCAATGGCGACCAGTATAAAGTCGAGGCTGAGGACAACCGGGTTTCCGAACGGCTGATCGCGCCGCCGCGCGGCCGCATCATGGATCGGTTCGGCGTCGAGCTGGCCAACAGCCGGCGCAATTACCGCGTCCTTCTGGTCAGCGAACAGGCCAGCGAAGGCGTCGAGAACGCACTGGACATTATCGGCAAGGTCATCCTGATTGACGATCAGCAGAAAAAGAAGATTCTGCGCGATGTCGCCAACAACAAGAAATTCGTGCCGGTGGCGGTGGCGGAAAATCTCAGTTGGGAAGAGTTTTCACGCGTCAACATGCATTTGCCTTACCTGCCGGGCATCCAGTGCGATGTGGGCGAGACACGCGACTATCCCTTCGGCAAGGAGCTGGTTCACATCCTGGGCTATGTTGCATCGGTGTCGCCCCAGGACCAGGAGCATGACGACGATCCCTTGATGAGCATGCCGGGCATGCGCATCGGCAAGCGCGGCATCGAAAAGCAGTATGACAAGAAAATCCGCGGCAAGGCCGGGGCTTCCCGCGTCGAGGTCAATGCCTATGGCCGCATCATCCGCGAGCTGGGCAAGGATCCGGGCCAGCCCGGCGAGGATGTCTATCTGACCCTTGACCGGCAGGTGCAGCAGCTCGCCGACACCAAGCTGGGCGAGGAAAGCGCGGCCTTGGTGGTGATGGATGTCCATAATGGCGATGTCATTGCCTTGTCATCCACGCCCGGTTTCGATCCCAACTGGTTCAATGTCGGTCTCAGTGGCTCGCAATGGCGCGATCTCACCACCAACGATCACAAGCCGCTGCTCAACAAGGTAATGGGCGGCACCTATCCGCCCGGCTCCACCTTCAAGACGGCGGTGGCGCTGGCGGCGGTGGAAGCGGGAGTGGCGACCCCGGACTATCACGTCAGCTGCAACGGTGTTTACAATTTCGGCGGTCATGCCTTCCACTGCTGGAAGAAAGGGGGGCACGGCACGCTCGATGTGCAGGGCGCGCTGCAACACAGCTGCGATGTCTTCTTCTATGAGACCTCGCGCCGGCTGGGCATCGACAAGATCGAGGCGGCGGCGCGCAAATTGGGATTGGGCGCACCCACCGGCATTGAATTGCCGGGCGAGCGCGGCGGTCTGATCCCAAGCCGGGAATGGAAGCAGCGCACCTACAAGCAGGTCTGGCAGCAGGGCGATACCCTCAGCGTGGGGATCGGTCAGGGCTATGTCACCGTCACGCCCTTGCAGCTGGTTCAAATGGCGGCGCGCGTCGCCAGCGGCAAGGCGGTTTCACCCCGGCTGGTACATTCGGTGGGTGGCCAAGTCATCGCGCGCCCGGAACCGGCGAAACTGGATTTCAGCCAGGAATCGCTGGCTGCGGTACGCGCAGGTCTGAGCAAGGTGACAAACGAACCCGGCGGCACCGGCTTTTCCTGGCGTATCACTGAACCCGGTTTTGAAATGGCGGGCAAGACCGGCACTGCCCAGGTGCGCGTTTATTCCAAAGAAGAGCGCGCCCGCGGCCTGATCAAGAACGAAAATCTGGACTGGAAGATGCGCGATCACTCGTTGTTCATCGGCTATGCCCCGGTCGTGGACCCCAAATACGCCATCGTCAGCATCATCGAACATAATGCAGGGGGGCATCCCCATGTCGCCACCGCGCGCGATGTGCTGTTGTTGTGCCAGCAACGCGATCCCTCGCGCATGCCGGCCGCTTACCCCGCCGCCAACTCGGCCAGCGCCGCCCCGCCCAAAAAGCAGGCCGAGGCCGCCCCGCCCCAAACAAACAAGGTTGGCGGTTGAGCATGTTTTTCTTAACTGGAAACAGCCTGCGTTGCCGTCCGGCGAGGCGATCCGCCAGGAGCCGGGCGATGAGCAATGCGGGTCCATTGGTCGAGCCCGGCGACGCCGCGGGCGACCGCCGGACGGCAACCCGGAGGGCCGCGGTCTTTTGCGCCGTGGGTTCGTCGAAGGGCTCGTCCGTATTCCCGATACGGCCTTCGCCCTTCTCCTGCCCACGTCACAAAATCCCTGCGGCGCAGGCGATTCCAGTTAAGAAAAGCATGCTCTAATGGCGCTTCGTCCCTATGCCGCCGCCAAGCGCACGCTGTCGATCGCCGACAAGCTGGGGGAAATGAATTGGGGCTTGGTGCTGATGATCTGCCTGATCGCCATCGCCGGTATCGCCATGCTCTATTCGGTGGCCAACGCCCATTTTCAGCCCTGGGCGCTGAGGCAAATCGGGCATTTTGTCCTGGGCCTGATCGTATTGGTCGCGGCCGCGGTGATCGACATCAGGGTTTGGATGAGCCTGGCCTATCCGGCTTATGGCGTGGCCCTGTTGCTGTTGATCGCGGTGGATGTGGTGGGCCATGTCGGGCTTGGCGCGCAACGCTGGATCTCGATCGGTCCTTTTGACCTGCAGCCTTCCGAACTGATGAAGATCGCGCTGGTGCTGGCGCTGGCGCGCTATCTGCACGGCAAGAGCACCGAGGAAGTCTCCAAGCCCATACCCTTGGCCATAGGCCTGGCGATGATCGGCATTCCCGCCATTTTCGTGGTGTTGCAACCCAATCTGGGCACCACCTTGATCATCGTGGCGGATGGTTGTTCGCTCTTGTTCCTGGCGGGGCTTAGTTGGTGGTGGATTGCACCGACCCTTGGTGCTGTGGCGGCGGCGGTGCCCCTGGCCTGGCGTTTTATCCTGCATGACTATCAAAAGGCCCGGGTGGAAACCTTCCTCGATCCGGAATCCGACGCCCTGGGCAAGGGCTGGAACATCACCCAGGCCAAGATCGCCATCGGTTCCGGGGGTGTGGGCGGCAAGGGGTTCACCCAGGGAACACAGAGCCGGCTGAACTTCTTGCCGGAAAAACAGACCGACTTCATCTGGACCAGCATTTGCGAGGAATTCGGCTTTGTCGGGGCGCTGGCGGTGCTGGTCCTGTTCGCGGTGGTGATCTTTTATGGCGTGCAAACGGCCATGAGCGCCCGCAGCCAGTTCGGCCGGTTGGTGGCCATGGGGGTCACCCTGAACTTTTTCTTCTACATCATGATCAACGGATTGATGGTGATGGGACTGATCCCGGTGGTGGGCATCCCCATGCCGCTTCTGTCCTATGGCGGCAGCGCCATGCTAACCGTGATGCTGGGATTCGGACTGTTGATGAGCGTGCATATCCACCGCCAGGTCGAGATTCCACGTCATTCCGGGGGAATCATCTAAATACCCCCATCCGTCGCAGCTCGGGTTTGCGAAGTCGCAAACACCTCGCTGCGACACCTTCCCCCTTCCTGTGCTCCGCACAAAGGGGGAAGGAATCTGGCGGATGCTGCAGGGTGAGCGAGCGGTCCGCGGAACGCGGACGAGCAGGTCCGGTGGACCTGCAAGAGCGACGAACGCCGCGAGCCTAAGCGAGCGGCCGGACCGCCCGGCGAAATGCCGGGCTCGAGCTTTCCATCGGTTTTTATTGGAAAATCCGCCCACAGGGCGGTCGGCCCGGCTTTGTAGACAGGGGGGATGCCCTCTGCTATGAGGCCGCTCCCTCGCCGGTCCTTTGGCGGGGCCGCGTGGGTGATTAGCTCAGTTGGTAGAGCAGCTGACTCTTAATCAGCGGGTCGTAGGTTCGATCCCTACATCACCCACCATTTCCCTCAAAGACTTAGCCAGCGGCAGCAGAGCTGCCCATTTGCTCTGGGTAGCAAAATGGATCCTGGCGGCGAATCCGAACGACGGATCGTGTTTGGTTCGGTGAATTGAATTCAGTCTCTCAACCTGGAGTCTGTGTGCCTCTGCGCTTGTTTTTGCTTTTGTAAAGCAAGCGTCCGAAGATGGCCGTTTGGTACCTTGCTTTCACGCCTCCCGCCGAAACACGCTAAGGAATTGAGAGAACAGACAATTTGTCAGCGGCCAGCCAATTGATTGGTTGCTTTTGCTTAACTAGAGTTCTTTTGGGGCTTGCGTTTTGACGGCGCCGTCATGTTTGCCTCTCTCCTTCGGTAAAACCAGGCTGATTGTGAATGGCACGGGCATTTCCCTGGGCTGTCGCTTTCGCGGAACTCACATAGATTTGGTTGAAGCAGCACGACAATTGCTCGCATTCCTCGCGCATCATATAATTCAGTTGTTGCGCATCTACCCGCCTGCTCAAATATCCGGCAGCGCCCCGAAATGTTGCGTGCGATCTTTCTCAAAATGGGATTCGGGAAATCTGGTTTGCTTTTCTTGATGTGCCGATCGCAGACTTAAGGAACCTATTGTGAGCAAAACAGGCACTGTAACCGTGACTTCCCCCAGACGGCGGAAGGCGTATGTCAATGGAAACTATACGCCTAGCTTACCCAAAACGAGCCCCTGCACCTTCGCGGTCGAGTATGGCGAGAATGTCTTTGAGACCGTCAACGGGGACGATCGGATCGATTTTCGCGGCAGCGTGACAACCAATGACGCGAATAAGGATTGCGACTTGGCGCTTGCACCCGTCGTGCCCCCGGAGCCCAAGTGATGGCCCGCAGCAAAAAGGATCGTGCCGTCCGTCCGGGTAAACGGACGATTTTATCGACCTGCGTCAGCCTGGCTCTGATGCTGGGCGGCTGTGCCTATCCCATACGCAACGTTCCGGCACAGAAGATCGATAGCAGCGGCTACCGCTGGCCCAATCTTAAGGGCGGCGTTTTGGACGATACGCTGGTTATCGTGGCGGCATCCGGTGGCGGTACGCGCGCCGCGACTTTGGAACTTTCGGTCCTGAAAGGCCTGAAGGATATCAAGCTGAAACGGGGCGGCCGGCTGTCCGATGAGGTCGATATTATCTCCTCCGTATCCGGCGGCAGCGTGACGGCGGCCTATTTCGCGCTTCATGGCAGCGATCGTATCGATGAGCTTGAAACAAAATTTTTGCGCCAGGATGGCATCGGCGCGCTTCTGGCTTCGGGGCTTAACCCCGTGGGATTGAGCAGGATATCCACGCCCGCGGTTGAGCGGATCGATCTTCTGATTGAATATTTCGAGAAGACCCTTTTCACGAACCACGAAAGTTTTGGCAGCCTGCTGCAAACGGGCCGGCGGCCCTATCTGATTTTGAATGCGGCCGATATGGTCGAGGGTATTCCGTTTCCCCTGACCCAGACCAACTTTGACCTGCTCTGCAGCGATCTTTCGGCCCTGCCGCTGGCAGTGGGCGTTGCCGCGTCCGCGGCCTTTCCCGTTGCTTTGTCTGCCGTAACGCTCAAGAACCACTCGCCCTGTCCCGCCCAGCCACGCAGCTGGCCCCCTCTGTGGGTTCGAGCCGATGCCGCAACGGACTGGTATGATAACCCCGAGCGCGCCATGCGGGGACGGGCTGGGCTCGCCTATGCCCTAGGCAAAGGCGGGCAATACTCCAAAGACTATGTCCATCTTCTGGACGGCGGCATCGCCGACAATCTCGGTCTTGGAGAGCCGTTGCGTATCTTGACGACGACTTCGCCATCTCCTGCTTTTCTGGACGATTTGGAAGCAGGCACTATCAAGAAAATCGTCTTTATCGTGGTCAATGCCCGTGCGTTTGAAACGTCAACGCTTAACCGGGAACAAGCCACACCCGGCATTTTGCCAATGCTGCTGAGCACGATATCAAGCGGAATCGACAGGACTGCGGCAGGCAACGCCGCCAGATTGATGGAAGTGCTCAGCAATCAGCTATCTGCGAAAGCCTCCGAGAGGCGCGCCAATTTTCCCGATATGGCGGCAAATCTGGATGAGCTCCAAAAGCATATCTATTTGCTCAACGTCGATTTTGACGCGATTGGGGAAGAAACTTGCAGGCGCAAGTTCCACAATATTAAGACAAGTTGGACCAATAGCGATCGGGAAATTGACGGTCTTCTGAAGATTGGGCGGGCGCTGCTGCGGCAAGATCCGCAGTTCCCGAGGATGCTTGCGGACATAGATGCGCAATCGTCGGACAAGACGACCGTCGCTGAGGCTTGCGCGATGCTTGATGCACAACGAAATTAGCGCCAATTGTTTACGTGTCGATATGGGCTTTTGATACTCTGATAATTCACGGTAGTCTGCAATTTTGATGGGGCGGTTCGATGTCGAATATCGCGGGCAAAGCTTATGGCATGAACGTCATCACCCCGATGCATTGGTGGGCGACGTGGTTCCAGAATCTCATATTCATGTTGTCACGCGCGCTCCCCAAGACGCTGGGCGGTCTGCTCAATCTCAGCCTGATCCATTTTGCGCGCTGGGTTCTGATCAGGCGGGAGCAATGGCCGGCCGGCGATAATGGCAAGCCCGCTTTGCAGCATGACTACATGCTCTTCTGCAGCAATTTCAACGGAACCTGGGACCAGTATATCGATGCCTTCGCCGACGGCATCCCGACCGGACTGGATCTGTTCTGGTACACCAGCCTGAAATATCCAAACTCCATCCCGATTACATCATTCAAGTCCTACATCGTCCATAACCAGTTCCACACCAACTACTATTACAATGCGACGCCGGGCTCGGCGCAGCGCGACATCAAGGCAGCGCTCAATGTGCTGGCGGAGCTCAAGAAGCTGGCGGCTGTGCGCAGCGCTCCGGGCATGACACCGGCTGCCTTCGCGGCGGAATACCGAAAATTCCTGGTCGCGGTGCAGGGCAGCCTGGGTTCGCCGGGCTATGCGCCGATCGCCAGCCTGGACACCTGGACCGCCGATGAGAACCGTCTGCCGTTCGTTGTCTGCACGCCGCAGCCTTAATCGCAGCAGGGGAACTGACATCATGCCGACATTCGACGGTGGCCATTGTTTCTTGACGGCGCTGTTTCCCATCAACAGCGCGGATGTTGTCGATCATAACGGTCAGAAGTGCTCCCATGCCCAACGCGTGCGTGAAGCATTGTCGGTTTTGCCGACCGCCCATCAGTCGCCCGCGACCGATAGGGCGCCCTGCAACAGTCCCTTCGCGCGCTGCACCAAGACGCATTTTGCCCGTTTCCTGGTGCTTGACGATGTGATCTTCAATGGTCGCATGCCGCAAGATGCGCTCGCCGTTACGATCATGGGCGAGGACCCGCTGGTGCCAAAACCGAGGGATAGGTTGCCGGGACCATATCTCTTTTTCGTTGCCGATTTTGATGCGCCGCAAGGTATGGACACAGAACTCCGCGACTGGCTGCGCGGGGTGTGGACCAAGATGCACAGCGATCTCGATCCGATCTTTGCGCATTGTTTCCAATATGCGGCCAAGGTCAGCAATGCCGACAGCTTCGCCGACTATGTGATGTCGCATCGGCTCGAAACCACCATGCCGTTCAACGACTATTGGCCGCTCGAAAGTCCTCCCCAGTTGCCGACATTGTCGCTCGGCTTGCTCGCCGTAACGGCGGCTATTGCCGCGGCGGCTGCCGGTTACGGGCTTTGGTGGTTGCTCGACCTGGCGCAACTGACTGCCCGGACCGGCTTTTGGCGCTGGTTGGAGATTTTGTTGGTGGTGTTGGCAGGGCTCGGCGCGGGCATCTACCTTGCCTATCGCAGGGTGATCAAGGCCGGCCTCAAGCCCTTTCCGATGGCGCCCAATTCCGATCTGCCATCGATCCTCAAGGGACTCTATCTGCAGCGCCGGCTTATTCCCAAAGTCGCCGAGCTGCAAGGCAAGTCGCAGCAGGAACTGTTCGACGAGATGAGTGCGTTCTTGAACGCGATGCAGGTCGACAATATGCAGGCGCCTACCCAGGCGCCTGGAACGATCCAATAGGCAAGGCCAAGACGATGGACAGAGAACTCGACCTCGCCGATATCCAGGGCAATATCCTGCAGGAATTCGTCAGCGGCTATCCCGCCGCGCGGTTTCTTCTGCTGCGCATCACGGACGCCAGCAGGGGGCGCCAATTCGTGTTGGAATACCGTTCCAAGGTCACAACAGCTCTGCGTTGGGCTTCCAGCAAGGCTTTTGCACAGAAAATCCAGACCACCAAGCCGGATATCGCCATCAATATCGGTTTTACATTCAGCGGGTTTCTGGCGCTGGAGCTGCCGACGCGAACATTGGCGCGCCTGCCGCCGGAATTTATCGACGGCATGAAGAAGCGCGCCGCCATATTGGGCGACGACAGGATCGCCAGCGACAAAGACGGCGATGC
Organism: Rhizomicrobium sp.; assembly: GCA_035275465.1. Taxonomy (GTDB): domain Bacteria; phylum Pseudomonadota; class Alphaproteobacteria; order Micropepsales; family Micropepsaceae; genus Rhizomicrobium. The sequence goes on from DATEMS010000002.1 coordinate 10,798, forward strand.
CGTCCAGCATTGGGATCCGGTGTGGCGGACGGGCCAGGCACACATCATCATCGGTCTTAATAGCGGTATTGACGATGCGGGCAATCCGCTGCCCGGACTGGATCGCGAGACGAAGTATCTTGAAGACCTCTGCGCCAAATGCGGGCTCCAGATTTTAAGGGGGCATGGCAAGGATAATGCCGCCTGGCAGGATGCTTGCGCGCTTTTGGCGCCCGACGGCAACATTCAGATGGAAAAAAACAAGGCGACCTACAAGCCCGTGCCGCGCGAACATTTTGGTTTTATCGACGGCATCAGCAACCCGGTATTTGACGGTCAATTCGGCGATCCGCACGCCGACCAAATGATGTCGATCGGCAACGGCAAACTGTTTCCCGCTGTTGCTGGCCGATCCGATCTGGACCGTTGGGCGCCGCTTGCCACCGGCGAGTTCCTCCTGGGCTATCCTGACGAGGCACAGGAGGTGGCGGACATGGCGGCGCCGAATGAGATCATGCGTAACGGCACCTTCCTGGTCTTTCGCAAGCTTCATGAGAATATTAAGAGCTTCAAGGATTATTTCGACCGTGCCGCGCAGGTTTACGCCAAGGCCAACAATGTGCCGGTCGCAGACGCCTGCATGATTCTGAAAGCCAAGATGGCCGGACGCTGGGAGGACGGCGTACCGGTTGCGGTCGCGTCAACCATAGCCGAATGGAAGGCATTCAATGCGAAGAATGCCGGTACGCTGGGGCCGGACTGGGCCTATACGAATTTCACCTATGGCGACGATCCGCACGGCGCGAAATGCCCGGTCGCGGCGCATATGCGGCGCACCAACACACGCGACAGCCTTACGGGAACGTCGTCCGCGCTCAACAATCGCCGGCGCATTCTTCGCCGCGGACAGCCTTATGGCAAGACCACGCAAGACGATGATGGCGACCATGGCATCATCTTTATGGTCATGTGCGCGGATATTGAGCGTCAGTTCGAATTCGTACAGCAGCAATGGATCAATTACGGACTCGATGCCAATGCCGGCAGCGATACCTGTCCGATCGTGGGCAATCGCAGGGGCGATTCAAAATTCATCGTGCCCGTCGATTCGAAAAGCCAGGACACGCCGTTCATCGCCGCCGGTATGCCGCAGTTTGTGGAGATGCGGGGCGGCGATTATTTCTTTCTGCCGAGCATGACCGCCCTGCGCATGATCGGCATGGGAACCATAGATCCGACTTGAGGCTTCTATGTCTGCGATTATTTCTCTGTTCATAGCGATCTGGACGCGGCTTCTGATCGTCCTTTCGGGCCTTTGGGCGCCGGTCGGGCTCGTTTGGATCGGCATCCGCAGTCTGTTCGGCGCGGGCGGTACGGTCGCGACGCGGCTGCGCGCCAATCTTGGCGGCTCGCAAGGCCTGCGCCTGATATTCAGTTTCCTGCGCGCCTTTATTCCCAACCTGGCGCTGCCGGTCAAATTCATCACCGCCTATGAGAATAGCGGCACGGTGCTGGTCACCCGTTTTGACGACGTCAAGGATGTTTTGTCGCGCGACGGTGAATTCGAGGTCGTGTATGGCCCGCGCATGGAGAAAATAACCGGCGGCGCGAACTTCTTCCTTGGCATGCAGAACACGCCAACCTACACGCGCGATACATCGAACATGCGCCTTGCGATGCGGCGCGAAGACGTGGCCAGTATCGTCAAGCCCTATGCCGATAGGCGCGCGGCAGAGTTGGTGGCAGCCAGGACGAACAGGATCGATGTGCCGCAGGACCTTACCCTGCGCGTGCCGTCAGGCATTGTGGGCAATTATTTTGGCGTACCGGGTCCCTCGGAGCGGGAATTGATCGACTGGACGACGCTGATGTTCTGGTACCTGTTCATCGATCTTAAGGCGGATCCGTCGCTGGGCGCCAAAGCGGTGGATGCCGCCGCGAAATGCCGTTCTTATCTCGACGGCGCGATCGCCGTCCGAAAATCCAGCCCTAGCACGGCCGATGACGTACTCAACCGGTGCCTGAACCTGCAGCGCGCCAATGCGCCCGGCATGGACGATCTGGGCATCCGGAACAATCTGATCGGGTTGATGATCGGCTGCGTGCCGACGCTCTCGAAGGCCGCGGTGCAGGCGTTGGACCAGCTTTTGGATCGGCCCCGGGCGCTTGCCGGCGCGCAAGCGGCGGCCCGCGCCGGTGATGATGTCCTGGTTGCACAATATTGCCTTGAGGCCTTGCGGTTCAATCCGGTCAATCCGCTGATCTATCGCCGCGCCGCTATGGATACGCAGGTTGCGGCCCATCGCTTTCGCCGGGTGGCGGTCAAAAGGGGCGATATGGTCATGGCCGTGAATCTGTCCGCGATGTTCGACCCGCTGAAGATCGATTCACCGACGTGTTTTCGCCCGGGCCGGCCGCGCGACAATTACATCTTGTGGGGTGACGGGCTTCATACCTGCTTTGGCGCGCACATCAACCTGGCCGTGATTCCGGCGATGCTGAAGCCGTTGCTCGTCAAGCAGGGTCTTCGCCGTGCCGCCGGCGCTGCCGGCCAGATCGATTCGAAAGACACGCCGTTCCCGGTCCACATGCATGTCGAATTCGATGAAGGCTGAACCCGTGGCGGCGCTGCAGGTGCCGATGTGGATGTCAACGCCAGCCTTCAAGAAAGCCGGCGTCGTACCAGTCCCACAGAATATAAAAGACGAACATCGGCTTGCGCTCAGAGCTGTTGTTAAGCGGCAGGCGTATGCCCGCACTGGCCAGTATGTGCTGGCGTTTTGAAAGGCTGACCTGCAGTTGCGGAACAATGTCCCAATCCACCTGCGCTCCCGGCGCGAACTCATGCCAGGTCAGAAGTTCAATCTGCGGCGACCAAGACCGTCCCCACCCGTCCTCCTCCGCAAATGTCCTGCCCAACGACAAACGGGCATGGGCCTCCTTGGACAATCCCTTACCGGCAGGAAACTCGCCGAAAATGTCGCCTTGCAGGAAAAAATCGGCCGGCAGCGATTGGGCGAACAGGAGGTGGGGTTCAAAATTGAAGGTACCCTTGCCCAATCCTCGCGCCGCGCTGCCCGTCGGCAGCACCACTTCGCCCAGTATGCTGAAGATGGTCCCGCGGTCCACATCGGCCAGCAGGTTCTGTTTCCAGGCCACGCCGATATCGCCGATGCCGGTTTTGACGCCCGCGCCGCTATCGATGCTGGAGAAGGGCAGGCTCACTTCCAACTGTCCACGCGCGCCGAACCGCTTTTCGTAAACCGAGGTAGAGGTAATCTCTTGTGCGCCACTGGTGTTGAATGTGGTGCGGTTCAGCACTTCATCCTCGGGAAAGGCTTTTTCCGTGAACAACGCCAGCGGCAAGTTGAATTCGCCGCGGGGCCAGCCTGATTTTTGGCAGAAGGTGCGCAAATGGGCGATGATGGCATCAATTTCATCGTCGTTCAGCGCCTGATCGAAAGCCGGCATGGTGCGGGAAAAAGCGCGCCGCGGTCCGCCCTTGTGGACAATGGAAGACCAGTCCCCATCGGCTTCGCGGTTGGCGAAGCTGCAATCCTGAAAGTCCGGCATTTCGTTTGGAAAGCCCACCTCCGAAATTTTGCGATTCCCGCGCCCGTCCGCGCCATGGCAGGCGGCGCAATTTTCTTTGAACAGGGCGCGGCCATTCGGCAGCGATTGCGACGCAGGCGCAGCCAGGCAGGGCAAGCTGCAAACGCTTATCAGAAACAAAATCGAAAATGTTTTCGACAGTTCGGGCAATCGCGTCTCCCCCGCTGGCGCGAATTAGAACGTATGTGTCCGTTGACGCAAGATCGCGCCTATTGCTAACTCACATAGCCGTCGGGATTTTTTCTGCACATGAAAGTGATCCGCAAGCACGCAAAGCTTTTCCTGCTGTGCGGATCGTTGGTGATGCTGCTCGCCGCGGGCCTTGCGACTCATGCCGTCGTTGCGCGGGAAGCAGGCGATCAATTCACGCTCCCGGTCACGCATCTCCTCTTCACGACGTCAACCCACTGTATCGCCTGCCACAGCCAGGTGCGCGCGCCGAACGGAGAGGACATTTCCATCGGCTATGAATGGCGTGCCTCGATCATGGCGAACGCGGCGCGGGATCCTTATTGGCAAGCCTCGATCCGCCGCGAAACCATGGACCATCCCGCGGCCGCGGCCGCCATCGAGGACAAATGCGCCACATGTCATATGCCGATGCAGCGGTCTCAGGCCCGTGCCGAGGGCCTGCGCGGCCAGGTGCTGAAATATCTCGCCGGCATCAGCGACGGCTCGGCGATGGAGGAACCCGAAGGCGAACTGGAAGAAGCCAAGGATGTCAAAGCGGCTTTGGCGGCCGACGGCGTTGGGTGCACCCTTTGCCATCAGATTCAGCCCGGCAATCTGGGCAAGCCTTCCAGTCTGGATGGGGGCTTTCTCATCGACACGGTGAAAAAGCCGGAAGAACGCGAAGTGTTCGGCCCCTATGACGTTCCCGACAAGGGCCGCCAGCGTATCATGCATTCTTCGAGCTCCTTCTTGCCGGCGCGGGGCGACCACATCAAGGCATCGGAACTCTGTGCCACCTGCCATACATTGCTCACAGAGGCGCTGGACGAAGAGGGCAAACCGGCGGGCACTTTGCCGGAGCAGATGCCGTTCCAGGAATGGCAGCACAGCGCCTATGCCAAAACCGACTCCTGCCAGTCCTGCCACATGACCCGGGCGCCCGACCAGTCGCCCATCACGTCGGTGCATGCCCAGCCGCGTGACGGGGTGATGCGCCACACTTTCGTCGGCGGCAATGCCTTCATGCTGCGCATTCTGAAGGATTATGCCCGCGAACTCGGCGTCATCGCCACGCCGGAAGAGTTGGAAGCCTCGGCGCAGCACTCGGAAAAATTTCTCTCGCAGCAGACTGCGTCCGTATCCATCGGCAATGCCCATCTTACCGGCGGACGGCTTGCCTTTGACGTCCGGGTGACCAACAAGGCGGGCCACAAATTGCCAACGGGCTATCCCGCCCGCCGTGTTTGGTTGCATGTCGTGGTGCGCGATACCCAGGGCAAAATTGTCTTCGAATCCGGGGCGCTCAAGCGGGACGGCTCCATTGTCGGCAACGACAATGACGAAGACGCCTCAAAATTCGAACCGCATCACGACCGGATCACCGATTCCGGCCAGGTGCAAATTTATGAATCCATCATGGGCGACAGCAAAGGGCGGGTCACCACCGGGTTGGTCTTTGGCAACCACTATCTCAAAGACAATCGCCTCTTGCCGCGCGGCTTCGACAAGAACAGCGCCGATCCGCAAATCGCCGTCATAGGCGCGGCCCGCCAGGACCCCGGTTTCACCGGCGGCCAGGATACGGTGACATACAGTGTGGCTGTCGCCGGCGGACCCCATAGCGTGACCGCCGAACTGCTCTATGAATCTATCAGCTATCGCTGGGCGGAAAATCTGCGCCCCTATCAGGCGCGGGAGCCTCAGCGTTTCGTGAAATACTTCCAGGAACAGGCCCACCTGGCGGGCAAACTGCTGGCGCGGGCCAGTGATGTCATAAGATGAAAAGGGGGCGCAAATGGCCCTAACGCAGGCACCGGGCCAATGGCCCGGCAGCAAGGCGTTGGCCCCGATCTCCCCCAAATTGCCTGCACGCGGCGCAAATTGGGAGAAATCGGGGTTCGTCTATTCCGGGTAATGCTTACTGGCCTTTGAACGACATCAGCATGGCAGGAATGAGGGTGTATCCGGCGGGGCAACTGGCATCGATTGCCACTTGCGTCGAGCCGGTCAATTGGCCGTTCGCGTCCGTGGCTATGCAGACTTCAAACTGACCGCCTGTCTGCGTGATGCTGTAGTCATTGTCGGTTCCGGCAAGATACAATTGCTTTCCGTCCGGCAATACGGGACCCGGGGCAAAACCCTCGATCTTTTCCGGGACCCAGTGATTGGCCCCCTTGATTGCCGTCAGCATATCGAGAAATAGGGTCTTTGAGACTGGCGTGATCACGGAGGTGTCCGGCAGGGTGCTCCCATTGGTTCCGGCCAAACTTATGCCCGAAACGTCGGTGGCGCCCGTGATGTCGATTCTGTAGATGCGCTTGTGCAGAGGCTTGGGGCTTATGCCCGAAGGTTCATCGACTCCGCGGCCGCGATTGTCGCGTTCCAGAATCAGGAACTCGGTATTGCTGAGAGCGTAGATGCCGCTGGCGCCGATGCTGCGGCCCTGATTGGTAGCGCTAAAGGCGGCTGCGCTGGGGTCCCGGGCGTTGATTTGCGCAATCGTGTCGAGCTGATAGACGAACTGCCGTTCGCTCGAGCCGGTTGCGATATCATATTCAACGATACGGACATTGGTGCTGCGGCGTCCGTCGTTGGAGGTGCCCTCATTCACCAGGGGGTCCTGCATGATCGCGTACAGCTTGGTCCGCGACTTGTTGATCGCCAAGCCTTCATAACCGCGATTGTCCTGCCGTCCCGTCACAATGGTGGGGCGGCCATCGACATAATTGATGTCCGTGTCCGCTTCGCGGGGAACAAGATTGGCCGGCGGTGCAAAGGCGCGGATGAATTGGCCGCTTGCGGTGAACTCATAAAGGCTGGGACCATACTCGTCCGCCACAAACATATGCCCGCCTTGGCCAACGACAAGGCCTTCCGGATCGAAGCTGCTGCTCAGCTTGGAACTGTCGCCGTTCAGAAGGCTGGGATTGAGCCCATTGAATGGCTCGCTTCCATAGCGGAAGGGAATGGTTTTGACGATTCGATAATCGCTGATGGAACCGTCGGCATTGTAAGTGACGGTAAACTTCTGAACCCGCGTATCATAGGACAGCAACCCGCCGCCCGGTCCGCGGTCGGAGAGTGCATACCAATCGCCCGTCTTGGTGTCATAAAAGATGTCCGAGAAAAAGCCGTTGCGGTTGATGCCGGCGCCCCCCGTTTCCTTTTTCTTGATCTTGGTGAGGTCGGTGCTCTCACCGGGAAGTTCCAGAATGGTTTTCAACTGCGGTTCGGCGACCGCGGCGCCAGCCCCGGCAAAAATGGCGGCTGTCAATGCTATGGCGGAAGCGGAAATGAGATAGCGGCGCATATGCCCTCCTGGCCTGTTGAAACGGGCCATACAGTGGGCTTATGCACGTTACGGAAAGTCGTCGATTTTGTAACAGTTTTGTATGCCACGGGATATGCGCACATGTTCTGGTGCAGACCGGCGCTGCAGGCGTCAATCCTCTTGGATTCGGCTGGTTTGCCGCGTGTCGGGCATGGCCAAAACCACCAGAAAGCCCACCGCCATGATAACCGAGGAATAGATGTAAAAGCCGCTTTCTATTCCCGCGGATTTGAACCACAGCGCCACATACTCCGCTGTGCCGCCAAAGGTGGCGTTGGCCAGGGCGTAAGGCAGCGCCACGCCCAGGGTGCGGATGTGGGCGGGATAAAGCTCAGCCTTCACGACGGCATTGATTGCGGTATAGCCGGCCTGCACCAGCATGGCGCCCAGCAGAATGAAGAAGACGCCAACGGCAGATCCGCCTTGGGCGACGGTATTCATGACCGGCCAGGTGATCAGCGCGCCGCCGCCAAAGGCCATGATCAGCAGCGGTTTGCGCCCCACTTTGTCGGAAATCCAGCCAATCAGCGGCTGCGCCAGCATGAAGCAAACCAGGGTGGCGGCGCTCAATTCGGTGGCCTGGTCGCGGGTGAACCCCGCGGTGTTGGCCAGAAACTTCTGCATGTAAGTGGTGTAGATATAGAAGGTGAGCGAGCCGCCCGCCGTCAGGCCCAGCACCGTAAGGGTCTCACGGGGATATCGCCGCAGCAGCATGCGGGTGCTGCCCAATTCTACGCCTGAGGCTTTGGCCTGGACGAAGGATTGCGATTCCTCCATCCGGCCGCGCAGGTAAAAGGCGGCCACGGCCAGGATGGCGCCGATCACAAACGGCACGCGCCAGCCCCACACACGCATGGCCTCCGCGCCGATGGCGTGTTGCAGCGCGATCAACACCAGCAAAGCCGTCAGTTGCCCGCCGATCAGGGTGACATAGTTGAAGCTGGACCAGAAGCCGCGATGGGTCTTGCCCGCCACTTCGCTCATATAGGTGGCGCTGACGCCATATTCGCCGCCCAGCGACAGTCCCTGCAGGATTCGGGCAAGCAGCAGAATCGCAGGTGCCGCCACGCCGATCTGGGCCGCGCCCGGCGTAAAGGCGATCACCAGAGAGCCCAGACACATCAAGGCAACCGAAGCGACCAATGCGCGCTTGCGGCCGAAGCGGTCGGAATAGCGGCCCATGATCCAGGCGCCGACAGGACGGGCAAAGAATCCGACCGCGAAAATTCCCGCGGTTTGCAGCAGTTGCGCGGTTTGATCGCCTTTGGGGAAAAACACCGGCGCAAAATAAAGCGCGGCGGCGGAATAGGCATACCAGTCATACCATTCCACCAGATTGCCAATGGAGCCGGCAAATATGGCGCGCAACCGCGCCGCCGACGTCACTTTGGTGGTCACCCGCAATCCCCACGCGCTGTTTCTTATAAGGAAGATATGGACCAGGGCCTGGCGCGGGTCCAGTGATTGGCCGATTGGCAAAGGCCGTCAAGGACACTGCCGCAAAGATCCCAAATTTTCCGGTCCGGGCCTGGGAATTCTTGCCGAAAGCCCTTTTTCTGGGCTTTGGGCGGCCGCGGCTGTTATAGTGGACCGTCTTTCCCGCAGGTCCTTATGTCGCTTCAGTTCCGCGTTCTGGGCTCGATCGCCGTGTTGCTTGTGCTGGCGCTTTTCTGCGGTGGCGCCCTTTTGGTGCTGCAGGCCCGCTCCGTGGCGGAGCTTGAGGTTCATACCGCCTTCCGGGGGGCGGAGCGGTCGATCCGCGATACGCTGCAGGGCAATGTCGAACACACTGTGACGTTGCGCCAAGTCGTGGCCAGTTTCGAGGGACAACGCCATGTCCGCGCCGCGCTGGTCAATGAAAAAGGCAAGGTGATCGTGCAATCGCAGATAGCCCCTCTGAAAAACCCCGCGCCGGCCTGGTTCGAGCGGCTGATGACGCCACTGCCGTTAATGTCCCGGATTCCCCTCAACCTGCCAGGCTATCCCTGTGTGGTGGTCCTGACCAGCGATCCGTTGAGCGAGATCGCGGAGGTTTGGAACAATGCCCACAATGCCTTCCTGACAATGCTGGTTTTTTGCGGCGCCACCATGGCGGTGGTGTCACTGGCTTTTGCCTATGCATTCAGTTTTTTGCGCCGGTTTCAGGCTGGACTGCTGGAGGTGGCGCAGGGCCGCTATGGCGCGCGGCTTGACACCCAGGGGGCTCCCGAGCTTGCGGCCTTGGCGCATGGCTTCAACCATATGGCGGAACGGCTGGAGGCTTTCTCGGATAGCAACCAGCGCCTGGAACGGCAGATTCAGAGCATTCAGGAAGAAGAGCGTGCCGGCATTGCCCGCGACCTGCACGACGAAGTGGGGACGTATCTGTTCGCCATCCAGGTGGACGCCAACACAGCCGCCAAATCCGCCGATCCGCAGACACGCGAGCTGGGGGGCATGATCCGTGACGCCGTACTGCACGCCCAGCGGCATGTGCGGGATATTCTGCGGCAGCTGCGGCCGGCCAATGATCTGGAGTTCGGGCTTGAAGCCGCGATTGCGGATTTGATTCTTTTCTGGTCGCGCCGTTATCCCGGCATCCGTTTTGAGCGTGCCATCGCGCCCGGCCTGACCTTCGATCGGCGCAGCGAAGAGGCGCTGTATCGCATCGTGCAGGAAAGCCTCAGCAATGCGATGCGTCATGGTGCTCCGCAAACGATTCGCATCGTTATCGCGGATGAGGCGGGTGGCGTGGCGGTATGCGTCGAGGACGATGGCGGCGGACTCAAGCAATCGGGCAAGGGCCTGGGCAGTATGGGTCTTGCGGGCATGGAGGACCGGGTGCGCGCTCTCAAAGGCCGGTTCACCATGGAAAATCTGCCGGGACGGGGCGTGCGGGTGCATGCGCTTTTGCCAAAATTGCGGGAGCTGGAAGACGCATGAAGCGGGTGCTGGTGGTTGACGATCATGCGATCGTGCGGTCGGGCATTCGCCGTCTGCTGGGGGCGCTTCCCGATCTGGAATTGGAAGAAACCGCCACTGGCGAGGAAGCCTTGGAACGGCTGGGCGCCGGTCCGTTCGATCTGATTATTCTCGACCTCAACCTTCCGGGCCTGGGCGGCCTGGAGCTGCTGCGTCGTCTTCTGAAAGTCCGGCAGAAGGTGGTGGTACTGGTATTCTCGCTGCACACCGAGGCGATTTACGCCAACCGCGCCATGGAAGCGGGCGCGCGCGGTTTTGTCAGCAAAAACGCGACGCCTGAGGAATTGCTGGCGGCGGTGCAAACCGTTCTGGCGGGTGGCACGGCGATTGAGCGCGATATCGCCAGTGAAATTGCCGCCCAGGATATCGGGGAAAATGCCTATTTGCGGCCTTTGACCCAACGGGACCTGGAGATTTTGCGTCTGCTGGCGGCCGGCAACAGCCTCACCCAGATAGGGGATGCGCTGGGTATCGCCTATAAAACCGTCGCCAATACGCTCAGCCGCATCAAGGAAAAACTCGGCGTCAGCCATACCGCGGACCTGATCCGCATCGCCATCGGCCGGGGGCTCGCCGACCTGCGCTGATGCGACAGACGGGCCATCCCATTGCTCACGCCATATTTTTCAGATTCGTGACCGCTGAGCCGCCAGCGTCTCCCAACCCCCGCGGTGTGCGTATTTTGGAACATGGGTGTTCCTTAAATGGAAGACCGGTCCGGCGCGAAAAAGGCGCTGCTTTTACCGGCCGGCGGCAAAGCGCGATTGTGAACGTCATGCGACACCCATTCCAAGCAGGGATTCCGGCATAAAAATATCTTCTGCCGCATGACCCGCTTGGTGAACACCCTGTCCAGCCGTCGCCCAGCTTTGCGCGGTATTCGGGCCCACAGGGTTAAGCCCAGGCGCTGACAATATATCAATGTTGACGCCCATTTAACGCCATCCGAAAATCAAACGGGAACTGTTGGGCTGGGACCGATCCTGAAAACAGGGCCGGCCGTTGGGGGTGTTCGTGGCTGTCTTGAGCGGTACCGGGCTGGGCAACGGCCAAATTTTTTCTGTGTTCGGATCTTCATTCCTTTTCACAGGCGGCGGCGATACTGGCTTCACGGCCAGCAATAGCAACGGCACCGTCGTTGTTACAGGAACAGGCCTCACCTACAGCAGCACGACCGTAAACGGCCAGACCGTCTACCAGCTGACCGGCGGCACCATCACTGGTGTCTCCTATACCAAGGGTTCCAGCAACCAGACCTGGTCGAACATCGGCGTCTCTGCCGCCGCCGCGTTCAATGCGATCCTGGATTTCAATGCCTTCAATACCCTGTTCTTTGGTGGCAACGACATCTTCAACTGGAGCTCGGCCCATTCCAGCGCCGAACGCGGCATTCTCTATGGCTTCGGCGGCGATGACGTCTTCAATGTCACGGGATGGGAATCCGATTTCAGCTACAGCATCGACGGCGGCACCGGGAGCGACACGCTCAACATAGCCGGCGGGGCGTTGGGCAACTATATACTTTTCAGCTCCGCCATCGATCTGTTCCAGATCCCCAAGCTCTCGAACTTCGCCGTCAAGAATGTCGAGACCATCAATCTCGCGGCGGGTTCCAACTATATCATCGTATCTCCCTCGGACATTGTGGCGAGCGGTTCCACCCTGAGGATCGACGGGTCCGCGCTGGGTCCGTCTAACATCTTCGTTTTCAATACCAACACCTACTCCTCCAGCGTGCTTGCGGGCAATCTGGAACTGATTGGAGGCGCGGGTGATGACATATTCTCTGGCGGCACCGGCTCTAATCTCTTCAATGGCGGGGCGGGCAACGATACCGTCGTTTTGACCGGAGGTGTCACAGCCAATCTCAGCCTTGAGGGCCCGCAGAATTTGGGAACAGGCCGTGGCACCGCCACCTTTATCAGCATCGAGAACCTCATGGGTTCAAGTGGCGACGATACGCTGACAGGCGATGCCAACGACAATATTCTGTGGAGCAAACGCGGCAGCGATACGTTGAGCGGTGGAGGCGGGAACGATACGTTCGTCGTCCTGTCGTGGTTGGGCCAAATCTATCACACAACCGTGAATGGCGGCACTGGCACCGATACGGTGGTGCTGGACAAGACGCGATCGAACTACACGCTCTCCGTTTCAGGCGGGACGGTTACGCTCAAGGACAAGAGCGACCATTTCGGCCTTAGCGATATTGCGCTGACCAATGTCGAATATGCGCAATTCACCGACCAGACCTTGCCGATGTTCGGGCCGGTGTTAACGACAGTCAGAACAGGCGCTGTCAGAAACCAGACCATTGCCGTGTCGGACCTGTTCTCAGTGTACGACGTTCTCGGCCTTCCCATTACCAGATATCAGCTATGGGACGCGACCCGCGACCCGCTGAGCGGCCATTTTGAAATCAACGGCGTGGCACAGGCCGCGGGTACGGTGATCGACATCACGGCCGCCCAACTGGCCCAGACCACTTTTGTCACCGGCATGGCCAGCGACAACCTGCAAATCCGCGCCTTTGACGGGACTTATTGGAGCGCAGCGGACAATGACGCCTGGGCGCCGTTTACGGTTGCCGTGTACGACGATCAGCCGAGGATGCTGACCAGCAACGTCACCCGGGCACACCTGCATAGTTATGCGCTTTCGAGCCTGTTCTCCGCCATCGATTACGACGGCGATGCTATGACCCAATACCAACTTTGGGACAGCACGCCCGATCCCAGCAGCGGCCATTTCGAAATCAATGGCGTGACACAGGCGGCCAGGACGGTCATCACCATTTCAGCCTCCCAATTGCCCCTGACCACCTTTGTCACCGGCACGGTAAGCGACGCTCTTCAGATTCGCGCCTTCGACGGTGTCCTCTGGAGCGATGCGGATACGGCGCCCTGGGCGCCCTTTACGATATCGATTCCCAGCAACAACCCGCCGAACCTGTCAACCGCGACACAGCGGGCTGGGGCCGGGCAGAGTTTGACTCTGACGAGCCTGTTCTCGGTGAGCGATGGCGATGGCGATACGATGACCCGCTATCAGCTTTGGGATTCCACGGCGGGTCCCAACAGCGGTCACTGGGTGGTCAACGGCCAGGCGCAGGCTGCGGGAACCGTGATCGACATCACCGCTGCCCAACTGAACCTGACCTCGTTCGTGACCGGCACGGTGAACGACAATCTGCAGATCCGCGCCTTTGACGGCATCAGCTGGAGCGCTGCCGACAATGCGGCCTGGGCGCCCTTCACCATCGGTCCGTTGGTGAACAACGCGCCGGCGGTGCAGACCTCCAACCAGAACATCGCACGGGGCGTGACAACGGCACTATCGAGCCTCATCACAGTGAGCGATCCCGACAGTGATCCCATAACCAAGTATCAGCTATGGGACGGCGGGCGCGATCCCAATAGCGGCCACTTTGAAATCAATGGCGTGGCGCAGGCGGCGGGTACGATCATCGAGATCACGGCCGCACAACTGGGCCAGACAACTTTTGTCACCGGCATCCTCGGCGACAGCCTGCAGACGCGCGCCTATGACGGCATCAGCTGGAGCGCGGCGGACACCGCCCCCTGGTCACCCTTCACCGTTTCGGTACCCGATGCGGTGCCCGTGGTCACCACCGGCAATGTCAGCAAGGCGCACTTTCAGAGCTACACGCTGTCGAGCCTGTTTTCGGTCAGCGACAGCGACGGCGACAGCATGACCAGGTATCAGCTGTGGGATGGCACGCGCGATCCCAACAGCGGCCATTTTGAAATCAACGGGGCGGCTCAGTCCGCGGGCACGGTTATCGATATCACTGCCGCGCAGCTGGCCCAGACCACTTTCGTTACCGGCACGGTGAATGACAATCTTCAGATACGCACCTTTGACGGCATCATCTGGAGCGCCGCCGACACGGCCTCTTGGTCGCCCTTCACCGTCAGCGTGCCGGCTTATACCACGCCCCATGTCACCACCGGCCCCGTCAATGCCGCGATAGGCCAGAGCTTGTCGCTGTCGAGCCTGATCACGGTGACGGATGTCGACGGCGACAGCATGACCAAGTATCAATTGTGGGATTCCACCCGCAGCAGCTTAAGCGGCAATTGGGTGGTGGGTGGCGTCACCCAGGCGCCGGGCACGGTGGTGGAGATCACCGCCGCCCAAGTCGCCTCCACCGCTTTTGTCACCGGCCGGGTCAATGACCGGCTGGAGATACGCGCCTT
>DATEMS010000003.1:0-68297 GCA_035275465.1 Rhizomicrobium sp.
GGCCTGCATCACCAACTCGCCGATCACATTGGCGGGGATTTCATTCTCGCCCATGGATTCCAGGCGGCGCACGATACCGGTGATGGTGCGGTCCACCCGCTCGCGTTCCACCGGGCGCTTGCGCAGCGCGTGATTGATAGAGCGTTCCAACTTGTCGCGGCCGAAGGATTCGCGGCGGCCGTTTTTCTTGACCACGATCAGTTCGCGCAACTGCACGCGCTCGAAGGTGGTGAACCGCCCGCCGCATTCCGGGCAATGGCGGCGGCGGCGGATGGCGGAATTGTCCTCGGAAGGACGGCTGTCCTTCACCTGGCTGTCGTCATGTCCGCAGAAGGGGCAGCGCATATTTTCCTCTTATGGATAGATCGGGAATTTGTTGCACAATTCGCTGACCCGGCGCGCCACGCTCTGCTCCACCTGGGCATCGCCGGCTTCATTCTTGGCGACGGCATCCACCACTTCCACGATCAGCTTGCCGATCTCGCGGAATTCGCCCACGCCGAAACCGCGGGTGGTGCCGGCGGGCGAGCCCAGCCGGATGCCGGAGGTAACGACGGCCTTTTCGGTGTCAAAGGGCACGGCGTTCTTGTTGCAGGTGATGCCGGCGCGATCCAGCGCATGTTCGGTGGGGCGGCCCTTGGCGCCCTTGGGGCGCAGATCGACCAGCATCAGATGGGTGTCGGTGCCGCCGGTGACGATGTCCAGGCCGCTGCTCTTGAGGACTTCCGCAAGCGCCTTGGCATTCTCCACCACGTTCCTGGCATAGGTCTTGAACTCCGGCTTCAACGCTTCACCGAACGCCACCGCCTTGGCGGCGATCACATGCATCAGGGGGCCGCCTTGCAGGCCGGGGAACACCGCGGAGTTGATCTTCTTTCCGATCGCCTCGTCGCGCGACAAGATCATGCCGCCGCGCGGGCCGCGCAAAGTCTTGTGGGTGGTGGTGGTCACCACATCGGCATGCTCGACAGGATTGGGATGCACCCCGCCCGCCACCAATCCGGCGAAGTGCGCCATATCCACCATGAACAGCGCGCCCACCTCGTCCGCTATTCTACGGAAAGCGGCGAAATCGATGACGCGGGCATAGGCCGAGCCGCCCGCCAGGATCAGCTTGGGCTTGTGTTCGCGCGCCAGGGCGGCGACCTGATCCATGTCGATGCGCTGATCGTCGCGGCGCACGGTGTAGGGCACCGGCTTGAACCATTTGCCGGAATAGTTGGCGGGATGGCCGTGGGTGAGATGACCGCCCGCCGCCAAGTCCAAGCCCATGAAAGCGTCACCCGGCGACAGCAGGGCATAGAACACCGCCTGGTTGGCATTGGCGCCGGAATGGGGCTGGACATTGGCGAAGGCGGCGCCGAACAGTTTGCAGGCACGCTCGATGGCCAATTGTTCGGCGACATCGACATACTCGCAGCCACCATAATAGCGCTTGCCGGGATAGCCTTCGGCATATTTGTTGGTCAGCACCGAGCCTTGGGCTTCCAGCACCGCCTTGGAGACGATGTTCTCGCTGGCGATCAATTCGATCTTGTCGCGCTGGCGGTTCAGTTCGTCCTGCAGCGCGTTGAACAAGTCCGGATCGGCCGCCTCTACCCCCCTGGTGAAAAAGTCCGACTTTGTATCCATGGGATTCGCCATAGCCGACATGCTCAGCCTCTTTACAACCGGAAAGGGTACGGGGGCCGATTTTGGGGCCCCGCGCAGGAATGGCGGATTTACCCCTTCGGCGGCACCAAATCTAGCGGTTTGGGCACAATTTGAAGAGCTTCTTGCAAGGCACGGGAAAAGCTGAGATTTCCTGTTCCCGGCCGGCATTCTAGTGTGACGGCGGCAACAGCGGCGGGGCGTATGGGCAAGGACAATGAAGACGACCTGCTCAAATTGGTGACGGAGATCGTCTCGGCCTATGTGAGCAAGAATCCGGTGGCGGCCCATGAGCTACCCGCCATCATCAAGAACGTCCATGCCACCCTGGGCGGTTTTGCCGGCACGCAAGAGCGCGCCCTGCCCCGCACCCCGGCGGTGTCGATCAAAAAATCGGTGCAGCCCGATTACATCGTCTGCCTGGAGGACGGCAAAAAACTCAAAATGCTCAAGCGCTATCTGCGCGCGCGCTACAAGCTGTCGCCCGGTGAATATCGCACCCGCTGGAACCTGCCACCGGACTATCCGATGGTGGCGCCAAACTATGCCCAGAAGCGCAGCGACTTCGCCAAGAAGATCGGACTGGGCAAAAGCGACGAGCGCAAGGGAAAGAAAAGAAGGAAAGACTAGTCTGCGGCTTCCCCACTACGAATAGAACGGTCTCTAACCTGAACCCAACTTGTCATAGTCGACTTGACCCGGCCATCCGTGTATCGGCTACGCTCGCGCCGGTGATTGAACAACAATCGAACTGACACGCTGTCACCGGAGGAATAGATGATCCACCGCTATGCCCTGCTTCGCGTGGTCCTGCTCTTCAACCTGACGGCAATGACGCAGTCTGCCCTGGCGGCGGCGGCCATCCACACCATCGCCATCCAGCCCATAGATAATCCTGCCGGTTATTCATGGCCCTACAATTTGCGAATGTTTCAAGGCACCGGTGCTGTCGCAACCGGTGGCGTGGCCGGGGCCGCGGTAAGCGGCTTTGCCCGCGGTCTTGGCAGCGGCGACAATGCGCGATCCGCCGTGACTGAAACCATTCTGAACGACAATAATGTCAAGCTGGGGGATGAGGCGGTCGCTTATTTGCGGGACTCGCTTTCGCGGCAGGGCTTTGAGATCGCGGCTCCTGAAAACGCCGCAGCGGCCGATGCTACGCTGACCGTATCGTTCAACAAAGTGGGCTGGGTCTGCGACGGGCTGCTCATGGATGGAGTGTGCCACCCGCGCATCGACGCAAAGACCGTTTTGACCGTCAACAGGACAGGCAAGAAGCGGTTCAACGAGATTTGCCATTACGGCATCGAGTCTTTCATTCTGGCCTGCAGCTTCGACCCGCCCCAGCCTGTGACGGTTTCAAACCTGCGGACACTTCTGTCTGATCCCGCCAATGCAAATCGGGGCTTGCTCGAGGGCCTGAAGCGACTGTCCGATTATATCGCGTTGGAAATCAAAGACGCAGCCGACTGACAGCCTGGGCCTGCTGGGCGTTCCCGCTGCTGCTGGCCGAGCCGCTGCTGCAATATCGCCAATTGCGGCGGCGCTAAGTCGTCTTCTTTTTTTTCAGATATTCCAGCTTCCGGCGCGCAGCCTCTGCCATCACCGATTGCGGCGCGCTGGCCGGGCCCACCACGCTGGCCTCCAGACCGGTTTCAGGATCGATGGCGGTGGCCTTGACCGTGTTCCCCAAAACAACAAATTCGACGTAGAGCTCTTTGCCCGACACTTAGATGCTTAAGCCGCGCGCGCGATCTTGTGGGCGTCCCACACGATCACCACGGACGCGACCAACGCATCCATCATGGCATCGGTATGCGCCGGGCTTGGCGTAAAGCGCAGCCGCTCGGTGCCGCGCGGCACGGTGGGATAGTTGATCGGCTGGACATAGATGCCATGGTCGTGGAGCAGCGAGTCCGACACCGCCTTGCACAGAACCGCATCGCCCACCATCAAGGGCACGATATGGCTGTGGCTTTCCATCAAGGGCAGCCCGGCGGCGGCGAATTTCTTCTTCAGGGTGGCGGCGCGTTCGGCCAGCGCCTCGCGCTCCACATCCGACGATTTGAGATGCCGGATGGAAGCCAGCACGCCGGCCGCGACGGCGGGAGCCAAGGACGTTGTGAAGATAAACCCCGGCGCGAAGCTGCGGATGCAGTCCACCAGTTCGGCGCTGGCGGCGATATAGCCGCCCATCACGCCAAAGGCCTTGGCCAGGGTGCCTTCGATAATGTCGATGCGGTGCATGGTGCCGTCCCGCGCGGCCACCCCTGCCCCGCGCGGGCCGTACATGCCCACGCTGTGAACTTCGTCGATATAGGTCAGGGCGCCATATTTCTGCGCCAGATCGCAGATGGCGGCGGTGGGCGAGAATTCGCCCTCCATGGAATAGACGCTTTCAAAGGCGATCAGCTTGGGCGCCGCCGGATTGGCCGCCGCCAGCAATTCTTCCAGATGCGCCATATCGTTGTGGCGGAAAACATATTTGGGCGTACCGCCATGGCGGATGCCTTCGATCATCGAGGCGTGGTTGAGTTCGTCTGAGAAGATGATCAAGCCCGGCAACACCTTGGACAGGGTGCTCAAGGTGGCGTCGTTGGAGACAAAACCGCTGGTGAACAGCAGCGCCGCGTCCTTGCCGTGCAGGTCGGCCAGCTCGCGTTCCAATTCGACGTGATAATGGGTGGTGCCGGAGATGTTGCGGGTGCCGCCGGACCCGGCGCCCACCGCATCCACCGCCTCATGCATGGCCACCAGCACCTTGGGATGCTGGCCCATGTTCAGATAATCGTTGGAACACCACACCGTGATCGGACGCCCCTGGGCGTCCGTATGTTGGCCGGGGCGATAAGAGGCTTGGGGAAAGGCGCCGCGTTCGCGCAATATGTCGGCGAACACCCGGTAGCGGCCTTCACGGCGCAGGGCGGCCAGTGCGTCCTGAAAACGGGACTGATAGGAAAACGCCATGAACTCTGCCTTCAGGGGCCCTCGCGCCGGGCACCATAGCCGAAACCAAGTCCCTGATTCCATGCAATTTGTCACATGACTTTCCTCCCTTTCCCGCTGCCAGCCTTCGCGCCCACAAGCTGGGGGCTGATCTTTGTCTTTTCGGCGGCCGTGATCTTGTGGCTGGCCTCGTTGAAACGGCGCGATGTCAGCATCGTGGATCTGTTCTGGGGCCCTGGAATCGCGGGTGTGGTGGATATCGCCGCTGCCCTGGGGCATGCCAGCGGACCCCGTACGTCCATCGTACTTTTCTTGGTGAATCTATGGGCGCTTCGCCTGGCTGCCCATATCTGGGCCCGGCGATCCCCCCAAGAGAGGGAGGATCACCGTTATGCCGCCATGCGAAGCCGGTTCGGCGGCAACTGGTGGTGGGTCAGCCTGTTCCAGGTGTTCTTGTTGCAAGCGATTCTCATCTGGTTCATCCCCGCACCTTTGGCGGCGGCAGTCCTCTACAGCCAGGTGCCGATGGGCTGGCTGGACTATCTGGGCACCGCCATCGCGGTTTGCGCTTTTTTTTTCGAGACCCTAGCCGATTTTCAGCTTTCGGCCTTCCGGGCCGATCCGGCCAACAAAGGCAAGGTGATGGATCGCGGCTTGTGGCGCTGGTCGCGCCATCCCAATTATTTCGGCGAAGCGATGCTGTGGTGGGGATTTTTCGCCATCGGTTTTGCCGCCAGCCATCAATGGTGGCTGATCTTGTCGCCGACACTGGTCACATTCCTGCTGCTCAAGGTATCCGGCGTGACGCTGATGGAAGAGGGAATCGAAAAACGCCGCCCCGGCTACGATGCATACAAGCGCCGGGTGAGCGCTTTTGTGCCATGGCCGCCCATGCGGCACCGGCAAAAATAAAATGGCCGGCGCGAAGGCCGGCCATATGTAATTCGACGAACCCGGTGGTCAAAAGACCCGCGCCGCCTCAGAGGCGGAAGCGGACCTGATCAATCCAGAAACGCTCCAGGCGCTTCAAGGTGGTATTGAGACCTTCCAGATTGTCGGTGCCGACATTGCCCACCGCTTCCAGCGAGGTCAGATGGCGGTCGAACAATTCGCGCAACATGTCGCGCACCACTTCGCCCTTGCGGGTCAGGCGCACCAACACCGAGCGGCGATCGGATTCCGAACGTTCGTGGTGGATGTAACCGCCCTCAACCAGTTTCTTGAGATTGTAGGAGACATTGGAGCCCAGATAGTGGCCGCGGGTGCGTAATTCGCCCGCCGTCAATTCCTGGTCGCCCACATTGAAAAGCAGAAGCGCCTGGACAGAGTTGATCTCGCGCTCGTCGCGGCGATCCAACTCATCCTTGATCACGTCGAGCAACTGGCGATGCAGCCGCTCCACAAGATTGAGAGCTTCGAGATAGTGCTTGCGAACCGAGGGGACGCTGCTCAGCGCCGCTGCGGCTTGCGGTTTGGCCATTGCCGTCATCTGTCTTTTCCCCGCTTTTTCGCGAGGCCCACCTGTTGTTAAAGCTAGACTAGGCGGGATGTCTTAAAGACGCGTAAAATGTGGGCTTTGCATCGCAACACTTACGCATGTAGGGGAACTGTGTCGGGGTATGGCAAACAAGCAGTAAACAGGTTTGTGAAAATCAAAACAATTCTTTGCCGCCCAAGGACGCGAAGAAAGATCCCACATCGCCCACACCGGCCAATGCCGAAGGCCGCCACTTGGGACTGCGATCCTTGTCCACCAGCGCGGCACGCACGCCTTCGCGGAAATCGGGCGTTTCCAGCACCCGCAAAGCCAGACGGAACTCCATCGCTAGGCATTGCATAAGGTCCATCCGGGCACCGTCGCGGATTTGGCGGAACACCAGCTTGAGCGACGTGGGGGAACGGGTGCGCATGACTTGCGCGGTTTGACGGGCGAATTCGCTGCCGTCGCGATCCAGCCGTTCCAAGATGGCTTCCACGGACGTGGCCGAGAAAATCGTGGCAATGCGGCGGCGATGTTCCCGCAAACGGCCCGCAGCGGATTTGCGGCTGATGCGGGCGACGGCTTTCTGCGCATCTTCGCCTTGCGCCAGACTTTCGATCACCGCATCAAAATCATGAGGGTGAACTGCATGAGTTATCAAACCGGCATCCAAAGCATCGTCAAGCCCAATGGCTAGGCCCGTCAGGCCCAGATACAGACCGAGCTGATCGGGACAGCGCGACAAAAAATAACTGCTGCCCACATCCGGAATGAACCCAATCCCGGTTTCGGGCATGGCGAAGGCGAGCGTATCGTCGGCCAGCCGGTATTTTCCGTGTACCGACACGCCCGCGCCGCCGCCCATGCAGATGCCATGGATCAGGGCAATATAAGGTTTGGCATAACGTCCGATCAGGGCATTCATTTTGTACTCGTCACGCAGCAGCGCGGCGCCCGCCGGGGCATCATCTGCCAGCACCGCCTGCTGCACGGCCCGAATATCGCCACCGGCGCAGAAGGCGCGCGTCCCCGCACCCCGGATCGCCACACTCTTGATCGCATCGTCTGCCGCCCAGCTTTGGAGCTGAGCGGTAAGAGCCTTGATCATGCCGTGAGTCAGGGCATTCAGCGCTTGGGGCCGGTCCAGGGTTAAGAGGCCCAGGGACCCATGTTTTTCGCTCTTGACGTGAGGATCGGTGGCCATCATTTGGCGGAAGACTTGCGCGGCCCAGCCTGAATTGGCAAGACGGGGGCGACAGCCGGAGCGACCAAAAGAAAGTCCGTATGAGTAGCTACCCTGCCCTGCGCATGCGCCGCCTGCGCCGTCACGATTGGACGCGCCGCCTGGTCGCCGAGACCACGCTGTCGGCGTGCGATTTCATTTGGCCGGCATTCGTGATCGACGGCGCGAACAAGCGCGAGCCTGTCGCTTCCATGCCCGGCGTGGAGCGGTTGTCGGTGGATCTTCTGGTGAACGCCGCCAAGGAAGCGGCTAGCCTGGGCATTCCGGTGATCGCGCTGTTTCCCCAGACGCCCGCCGCGCTGAAAACCGAAGACGGACGGGAGGCGGTCAACCCGGACAATCTGGTGTGCCGCGCGGTGCGCGCCATCAAGTCTGCGGTGCCTCAGATCGGGGTGCTGTGCGACGTGGCGCTGGATCCTTATACCAGCCACGGCCATGACGGCGTGGTGCGCAACGGCGATGTGCACAATGACGCCACCCTGGACATCTTGGTGCAGCAAAGCCTGGTGCAAGCCGCCGCCGGTTGCGACATCATCGCCCCATCGGACATGATGGACGGCCGCATCGGCGCGATCCGCGCCGGCTTGGAACAGGCCGGTCATCACAACACCCTGCTGATGGCCTATGCGGCCAAGTATGCATCCGCCTTTTACGGCCCGTTCCGCGATGCGGTGGGATCGGCCAAAGCGCTCAGCGGCGACAAGCGCAGCTATCAGATGGATCCGGCCAATGGCGATGAAGCCTTGCGCGAAGTCGCGCTGGATCTGGCCGAAGGCGCCGACATGGTGATGGTCAAGCCGGGCATGCCTTATCTGGACGTGGTAAGACGGGTGAAGGAGCGTTTTGGCGTTCCCACCTTCGCCTATCAGGTGTCAGGCGAATATGCGATGCTGTCGGCGGCGTTCGAAAAAGGCTGGTTGGACCGCGAGCGCGCCATGCTGGAAAGCTTGACCGGATTCAAGCGCGCGGGCGCCAGCGGTATCCTGACCTATTTCGCGGTCGAGGCGGCGAGGCTTTTGAAGAAATGACCCCCATCTGTCGCAGCTCGGGTTTGCAAGCAAGCACCTCGCTGCGACGTTCGCGAGGCTTGGATGCCTCGCTCACTCCCCCTCCGATGGCTTCGCCATGAGGGGGAAGAAGCCGGAATTTGTCATCAATCGCGCGCGGTGGAAAACAGGCTACGCAGGATGATCTCGGCGCGGGCGGGCAGCACATGCAGGCCCGAGCGCCGCTGGCCCAGATCGATCACATTCTCCAACACCAGCATGGCCAAGCCATGAATGGCGCCCCACACCGCAAGGCCCAGGGCATTGTCGTGCAGCGAATCCCCGATCTCGGTGCCAATGGAGTCCGCCTTTAAGCCCAGGGCCGGGAACTGGCCGCGATTGGCAAGTTGCCCGCCGAACATCAGCCGCGCCAAGGCCGGGCGCTGCGCGACAAACCGCATATAAGCGGCCCCGATATTGGCGATCTTGTCGGATTCCGGTCCCGGCGCCTTGGCGGCCTCGGCGATCGACTCGCGCAGATCCTCAAAACCTTCGATGGAAAGCTCCACCAACAGCGCTTCGTGGTTGGGGAAATGACGATAGGGCGCGGCATGGCTGACGCCCGCTTTGCGCGCCACCGCCCGCAGCGTCAGGGCGGAAAGAGACTCTTCCTCCAGAATGGCGCGCGCAGCTTCCAGCAAACCATTGCGCAAATCGCCATGATGATAGCCGCGTCCCCCAACACCCTTGGGCATCCCCGCGGGCGCGGCGGGGTGATCCCGTTCATTACTCATACCACGCAAACCCCTATGACTTGTTACCCTTGCGCGCGCTCTCCTGGCGCACGAAAAGGCCGGACGTGTCCCAGCGCTTGCCCCCCAAATTCTCAACTTCGGCGTAGAATTGATCCACCAACGCCGTTACCGGCAAGCTGACCCCCTGCTTGCGCGCTTCTTCCATGGCAATGCCCAAATCCTTGCGCATCCATTCCACGGCAAAACCGTGATTATACTCCCCCGCATTCATCGTCTTGTAGCGGTTCTCCATCTGCCAGCTTTGCGCCGCGCCTTTGGAAATCACTTCCACCACCGCTTCGATGTCCAAACCCGCCGCGCGCGCCAGACTGAAGGCCTCCGACATGCCTTGCACGGTGCCGGCGATGCATATCTGGTTGGCCATCTTGGTCAACTGGCCTGCGCCCGCCGGTCCCAGACGCTTGGCCATCTTGGTATAGACCGCCATCACCGGCTCCGCGCGCGCATAGGCGGCTTCGCTGCCGCCGCACATGATACCCAGCTTACCGTTGACCGCACCTGCCTGGCCGCCTGAAACCGGCGCGTCCACAAAATCGAATCCGCGCTTTTGCGCCTCTGCGGCGAGTTCGCGCGCAATACTGGCGGAAGCCGTGGTGTGGTCCACAAACAGGCCACCCTTCTTTATGGAGTCGAAGGCGCCCTGCGCACCCAGCGTCACATCGCGCAGATCGGAATCACGGCCCACGCAGCAAAAGACGATGTCCTGATCCTTGGCGGCTTCCGCGGGGGTCGCAGCAGTCGCGCCGCCATACTCCGCCGCCCATTGCTTGGCCTTGGCGCCGCTGCGGTTGTAGACCGTTACCGCATGACCGCCCTTTTGCAGATGGCCCGCCATCGGATAGCCCATCACGCCCAGGCCGAGGAATGCTACTTTCATTTTGGTTCACCATTTCTACTTTTCGTTGCTCGTTCAAAAATTGCGCCGTCTGTCACGCCTGCGCCCGCATCATCAGCCTAACGATCGCGAGTATGGGTGATCGCGAATACAGGCCGAGAAATAAAGCATCATAAAGAAAATCGTTAGAATAAGCCGACACCAGCACATGGCATTCTATGAGAGAATTCCGATTTGCCAACCCAAAAGGTATCTGTGGATTCATCGCCGGCGGGCCGCCGGCACCCAACGCCCGGTTGAACGTGCCCATACGGCCGACCTGCCGGGTACGGATGATTTGCACAGCACAGCCAAATAGCGCCAATGCGCAAAACAGTGATAACACCGCTACCGCGCATCCAAACTTGGGCTCGCGTCATCTGCGCGCAACTGTGGCCAAAGTGCCGCAAACCTCGCTCATGCCGCGAGTCATGAAATGTCACGCGTGCCTATGGTCCAAAATGCGACATGGGGTGTCCAATTCGCCAGCAGCCGCAGCGGCCAATCATCGCCCGATACCCGCGCTCTTCAAGCAGTGAAAGCGCGTCAGATGGAGCGGCGATTCGATTTTTCCGCGCTCTTTTTTGAAGACGGCGCAAACGCGGGTTGAGCGCCTATTGCGGCAGCGCTCATGGCACTGATTCCGCGACTTACCGTTATCTTCGCTCCGGCCGGCCGGGAACCCGTTCCACGGACGCCAGAAAGGCAAGTTGGGCCGCGCCGGTTTTTTCCGCTTGCTCAGCCAAGCTGTTCCAGGATGTGGCCAATTGCAGGCAGAATAGCTTCACGGCGTCGGTGTGCGCCGAATCGGCCATTCTGAGCATATCCGCTGCCCGTTCCCGATAATGCTCCGGGCTTTCATGATTGTCGGCTGAACCCACGCTATTCGACCTTTGGCGTTAACTGTTTTGGGGAACGGCAAGCAGTTGATTCCGTTCCGCGAATCTTTAAAGGCCACCTTATTTTAATTTCTTTTGAAGTTCCGAAAGTTCCAGATCGGTCATTGATGGCGACGCTGGGCACGACCCTCATCCACACAACAAGCTGCGCCGGCGCGTTCTGGATAGGAAATCCGGCGGCGCACAGTTGGTCTGAATGGTCGCCCGACATTTTCCTCGATCCAATCGCAAGCCCGTGGGACGCCAAATTGGTGTGCATGAGATAAGGAGCGCGAACCGTCTTCACCGTGATCCGAAGAAGGCAACCCGATGTCCTGAAAAAAACCGCGGATCTTGGGCGGCGTGCCAGTGCGCCAAGCAATACGATGCGCAAAGAAAAAGGGCGGCCCGAAAGCCGCCCCTTCTCCGCTCATGCTGAGAGCCAACATTACATGCCGGAGCCCTGAATGCCTTTCCAGCTGGCTTGGATCGCCCTCACGGCAGCGTCCGGCAATGGCACATAGTCCAGGCCCAGCGCCAACTGGTCGCCCTGCTCCATGCCCCACTGGAAGAACTTCAGCGCGTCCTGGGTCGCTTTCTGGTCCGGCGGATTCTTGTAGACCAGGATGTAGGTGGTGGCGGTGATCGGCCAGGACTGCGCGCCGGGTTGATCCACCAGGATCACATAGAAGCTGTTGTTGGCGGCCGCGGCCCAGTCCGCATTCGCCGCCGCCGCACGGAAAGCTTCCACGGTCGGCTCGACTGTCTGGCCCGCTTTGTTGACCATCTTCACATGCGCAAGGTGGTTCTGCTTGGCATAGGCATATTCGACATAGCCGATGGCGCCCGCAATTTGCGCCACATTGCCGGCCACGCCTTCATTGCCCTTGGCGCCAATGCCGGTTGGCCAGTCGATCGCCGTATCGGCGCCGACATCCGCCTTCCAGGCGGGGCTGATGCGGCTCAGGAAGGTGGCCAAGATGAAGGTGGTGCCCGAACCGTCGGAGCGGTGCACGACGCTGATCGAGCGGTTCGGCAGATTGACGCCCGGATTGAGCTTCTTGATCGCCGGATCGTCCCAGTTGGCGATCTTGCCCATATAGATGTCAGCCAAGGTCGTTCCATCCAGGGTCAACTGGCCCGGGCGCACGCCCGGGATATTGACCACCGGCACGACGCCACCAATCACGGTGGGGAACTGGGTCAGGCCGGCGGCCGCCAATTCCTTGGGCGTCAGGGGCTTATCGGTGGCGCCGAAGGTGACCGTCTTGGCCTTGATCTGGGCGATGCCGCCGCCCGAGCCGATCGACTGATAGTTCAGCCCCACGCCCGAAGCGCCCTTATAGGCCGCCGCCCATTTGGCGTAGATCGGAAAAGGAAAGCTGGCGCCCGCGCCGGTGATTTGTTGGGCAAACGCGGCAGTGGCAGCGATGGTCAGTCCAGCCACCGCGCCCATCAGGGCCTTATAATTCATCTTCATATGTTTTCTCCATGTGGGAGCAATGCCGCTCCCGTTGCGTTAGTTCGCGAATTGCAGCCGCACACCCAGAATATGAAGATCCTGACTGTCGCGGGTCGGAAGAGCGGCGGTGCCCTTGTCGACCGTGACGAAGCTGTTATGGACCTGCAACTTCACATTGCGGTTCATGTACCAGTTGACGCCGATGTCCAAGATGCGCTCACGGCCACCGACAATGCCGGCCAACTGGGTCGCGCTGGCGACCCGGCGGGGATTCCAGTCCAGATCGATATCGCTGTAGCGGGCCACCAGTTCCCACGCCCCCCAGGATTCGCCGCGCAGCGAGAAGGGTCGCGACGGTACTGGCTGTTGGAAACCGCCGATTTCATTGTTCAGCGCGGCGACGGTGTAAGGACGGGTTTCACCCGTCAATATCCACGAAGCGTGGACATACCAGCCTTCAAACGTGGGATGCTCTGCGATCGCAGTGAACGGCAAGCCAGCGCAGACGCCGCCGGTGAAGGTGGCCGCGGCGGTGCCGCAGCGACGGTCCACGGTGAACTGCGTCCATTCGCCGCCCAGGTAGAAGTTCTCGTAATTGCCGGCCAGGTCGAATGACAGCAGGTCGCCGGTTTGGGCGTTGATGGCGCCCGTGGAGACCAGGCGGGTGCCGTCCACGCGGATATGCGGGCGATCCTGAAGGTTCATGGTCGGCGCGCCGCCGCCAGCGTCGGTGCCGCTGTTGAAAGCATGCGCATAGCTCAAGCCCCACGCAAGATTGGACAGACCGCTGGACCAGATACGGTTGCCTAGGCGGAACAGCACCTGGGTCTGCTCGTCACCACCATTGCCGTGACCGGCAGAGTTCTGAGACTTGCCGCCGGTGAAATAAACCGTGGCGTTGACCGCGTCACCCGGCCAGAACACATCGGCCTTGGCCCAGCCCACTTCAACGCCGCGCCGGGCGTCATTGCCGCCGAAGATATCGGCCCCAATATTCACGGTTTCCGGACGTTCCAGGAACATCAGGTTGCCCGACGAGGTGGTGCCTTCGAGCTGGAAGGCCGGCTCGATGATGCCGAAGCTGAAATGCCAATTGGGAATGCCGATATAATGGACAACGGCCTTGCTGAGCTCGACGCCCTCGACGCCGCTGCCGCCTAGGTTCAGGCGAAATTCATAGGCAAAGTCGTTGTAGGCCTTGCCCTCGATGCCCAAATAGGCACGGCGGATACCCAAGCCGGTCGAAAGATCGCGCGGACCACCGAAAGAAGCGGGCTGCTGATCCTGCGAGAAGGCGGCGAAATCAGTCTGGAAACGGGTGCGCAGCGACATGGTGAAACGACCGTCGCCCGTCAGAATGGTGGGGCGGCCATTGTCGTATGTCCAGGAGGCGTAGTTGTACTGCTGCTCCAAGGTGGAAAGGCGGGTACGGTCGGCCTGGGCCCGCTCGTCGCGCGCCGCCAGCGCGTCTTCCAACGCTTGCACACGCGCCGATAGGTCGGCACTGCCAGCACCGGGGGACTGCTGCGGCAAATTCTGCGCCAAAACCAGCGGCTTATAGGCACCGTCAGTGTCGGCCGCCTGGGCCGCCGTGGCGGCGGCCATTGCGATCGCGGCAACGCCGCCCATCAGCCCAATTTTCCGGATTTTCATGCTGTCACCCTCTTGTAGATTTGTGCATATCGTGTGCGGCTGCTCTCGCAAGGGTCTGTGACAGCCGGATGAAATTCACATGACAGTGATGTGACGATTTCGCCAACGCGGCGGAACTCCTTGTGTCAGTTGGGTGTCATTTCTGTGAATTGCCTAAGCCGTGACCAGAAAGACACGCCTCCCGCCTGGCCTAGGAGGGCTGAACAGTATCCGGGTACGGAAAAATTCAACCGGCTTAATCCGAGTCGGCAGGCGCTTTATCGAGGGTGGTTTTATCCGTTTCGCCCTGGGCCAGAGCATCATAGCGGCCTCGAAAATAAACCAGCGGCATGCCGGCCTCGTCATGACGCGCAAAGCGCAAAACCCGGCCGATCAAGATCGCGTGATCGCCCGCATCCTGGACGCTTTCCAGCGCGCATTCGAAAATGGCGAGCGAGTCCGCCAGTGCCGGCGGGCCCAGTTCGGTGGGGATCAAAGCGATGCCATCGAGATTGTGTTCGCCAGCGCGCGCCAACCGCGCCGAAACGTCACGATGGCCACTGGCCAGGACGGAAACGGTAAAGCCGGAGGCTTTGACGAAATACGGGTAGCGGCGGGAGCGCCGGTCGATGCACCAAAGAACCAGGGGGGGATCCAGCGACACCGAGGCAAAACTGTTCACCGTAATCCCAATATGGGACACATCTTGGCCAAGGGGCGTGGCACCGTCGGCAGCGGGGGCGGCGGTGACCACCGCGATTCCGGTGGGAAATGAGCCCAGCGCCTCGCGCAAACCCTTGGTATCGAAAGCCATAATTCACCTGGAAGGCCCACGCTTCACACTCGGTTAAGCGGGGGTATGCATGATCGCACCTAGTGTCGCGGTTTCGAAGTTCGAATTTCGCGATATGAGGTTAGGCGAGGCGGCGAAAAGACCGCAAGGCTGCAGCCGGGTAATTCATTGGGTGGCGGACATGGCCGGCAACAACGCGGTCGTTATCAAGAAGATCAAAAAGGGCGGACATGGCGGCCATCACGGCGGCGCCTGGAAAGTCGCCTATGCCGACTTCGTGACCGCGATGATGGCCTTTTTCCTGTTGATGTGGCTGATCAACACCACCACCCCCGAACAGAAGCGCGGCATCGCGGACTATTTTGCGCCCCAATCCATCGCGCAAACCGTGTCAGGCTCCGGCGGCGTGTTGGGCGGCAAGGTGATGGGCGAAGACAGCGCCCATGCCGGCGGCGCGCAATCGGTCATGCAGAAACAGTCGCCGCCCGCGCCCTCTTCCACCGCCAAGGCCTTGGCCAACGGCGCCGCCCAGGGCGGCGCCAATGCGGATTCCACCAGCAATGCGGATGCGCGCTCGGCGCAAGACAGCGAGTTCTCCCATGCCGCCGAAGCGATCCATCAAGCGATGCAGGACAATCCCGATCTGGCCAATCTTTCCAAGCAGGTGATCACCGAAAAGACGCCGCAGGGCCTGCGCATTCAGTTGGTCGATCAGGATGGCCGTCCCATGTTCCAACCCGGCTCGAACGAGCCCATGCCTTATGCCCGCAAATTGTTGGCGGCGGTGGGCGGGATCATCTCCTCGCTGCCCAACCGGGTTTCCATTTCCGGCCATTCCAGTGGCAGCGACGGCACCAGCGGCAGCAATTGGGAATTGTCGGCTTCGCGCGCCAACCAGGCCCGCGCCGTGCTGCAGTCCGGGGGATTGGCCAGCGACCGCATCTATGAAGTGGCGGGCAAGGCGGGGTCCGAACCACTTTTGCCGGAAGATCCCAATGCCAGCGCCAATCGCCGGCTTTCCATCCTTCTGATGCGCGAAGCCCCCCCGATCCCCACCAATACCGGGCTTAACTGACCGCGCCTGACGGTCTGAAAAGCGAAAAACTCACCGTTCGGGCGAAAAATCCGCTTTCCTCCGGCGCCGCCCGCGCCATACTTGATCCCAGCATGACACAGATTTGGGGCGGGGTTTGACCGACCAGCGCAGCACCAGGGTACCTCAGTTCTTCCTGACACCGGGCGGGCCCTGTCCTTATTTGCCGGGTAAGACGGAGCGCAAGGTTTTTGCCCGCCTGGGGGGGAACCTGGCCCAGCCCTTGTCCGAAGCCCTCACCCATTCCGGATTCCGCCGCAGCCAATCCATCGCTTATCGCCCGGCATGCGAGGGCTGTTCGGCCTGTGTCTCGGTGCGCATCCGGGTGGGCGCCTTTACGCCCAGCCGCAACCAGAAGCGCATTCTGCGCCGAAGCGAAGATATTGCCCGCGCCGAAGTGGCGCCGGAAGCCACCCGCGAGCAATTCGCGTTGCTGCGCACGTATCTGGATTCCCGCCATCCCGGCGGCGGCATGAGCGATATGGGCTTGTTCGACTATGTCGCCATGGTGGAAGAAACGCCGGTGGAAACCCATATCGTGGAATATCGCAAGCATGACGGCACGCTGGTGGCTTGCGCCTTGACCGACAAGCTGAAAGACGGTCTCAGCATGGTGTATTCCTTTTTCCATCCCGGCGAAGAGGCACGCAGTCTTGGCACCTATATGATCCTGGATCATGTGCGCGCCGCGACCGAGGCCGGCATGCCCTATGTCTATCTGGGCTATTGGGTGCGCGGCAGCGATAAGATGGATTACAAGATCCGCTTTGCGCCGCTGGAAGCGCTGGGCCAGAATGGCTGGGAAGACCTCAAAATTTAGCGCCCGCCACCACGGCTGGCGGGCTGTGGAAAGTCACGCCATCGAGAATCAAAAAAACGCCGCGCGGGAATTCCGCGCGGCGTTTTCTTTTGGATAAGGTATCAATGACGACGGGCATGAATACGGGCCAGACCCGGTATTTCCGCCAGAAAATCGCTCAGTAGAAATTCCAGGCGCGGATGGCTGAAACCCGCCCGTAGCTGTTCAAGTGCCGCCGAAGCGCTGTTTCCACTCCGCCACTTGTTCATCGGTGATCTTGGCCACCAGAACCTCCGGCGCCTTGATCGGCTGACCGGGCGACAGATCATCCAACAGCACCGCCATGCCTTGCTCGGGGAACGGGATCACCCCGCCGCGGTAACCCACCGGCTGAATGCATTCATGGATGGTCTTAGCGAAATCAGGCATCACCGGCCAAAGCAGATGGGCAAACTGATGGATCAGGTTCAGTCCCACGCGCACGCCCACTGCCGCCTTGGCGCGGTCGGTCTTGATATGGGTCCAAGGCGCGGCGCGGGTCATATACTCATTGCCCGCCACCCAGATAGCGCGCATTTCTCCCATCGCCTTGCGAAATTCGGCGTCTTCCATATAGGCAGCATACTGCGCGATCCGCCGGTCCAGATCGGCGATCAGCGCTTTTTCCTCTTCGCCATACGCGCCCTCGCCCGGCATCTGGCCGTCAAAGCGCGCGACGCAGAATTTAGTGACCCGGTTGACGAAATTGCCCAACACATCGGCTAGGTCTTTGTTGATCACCCCGGCGAACTGTTCCCAGGTGAAATTACTGTCGCTGCCTTCCGGTGCGTTGGCGATCAGGTAATAGCGCCAATAGTCGGCCGGCGCCACATCCAGTGCGGCATCCATGAAGATGCCACGCTTGCCCGAGGTGGAGAATTTGCCGCCGTCATAGTTCAGCCAGTTAAAGCCTTTCAGCCGGTCCACCAGCTTCCACGGCTCGCCCGAAGCCATGATGGTGACGGGAAAGCCCACCGTGTGGAAGGGCACATTGTCCTTGCCCATGAACTCCCAATAGACGACGTCCTTGGCCGCATCGCCGTACCACCAGTCTTTCCAGGCCTCACCCTTCTTGTTCTTGTCGGCCCATTCCTTGGTGGCGGCGATGTATTCGATGGGCGCATCGAACCAGACATAGAAGACTTTGCCCTTCAACTTGCCATCGGCGATGTCGTCGGGCACCGGAATGCCCCATTCCAGATCGCGGGTAATGCCGCGGTCCTGAAGCCCCTCGTCCAACCATTTGTAGGCGATGGAGGTCACAAGCTGCGGCCAATCGGATTTGTGGCCGTCAATCCAGGCGCGAAGCTTGTCGGCGAATTGGGATTGCTTGAGGAATAGGTGCGTGGAGTCGCGAATCTCGATGTCTTGCGCGCCCGACACAGCCGAGCGCGGCTTGATCAGGTCCACCGGGTCCAGCACCCGCGTGCAATTCTCGCACTGGTCACCGCGGGCGCGGTCATAACCGCAATGTGGACAGGTGCCGATCACATAGCGGTCGGGCAGAAAGCGCCCATCGGTGGCGGAATAGGCCTGCTTGGTGGTGCGCAGTTCCAGAAAGCCGTTCTTCCAGAGCTGGCGGGCGAAGTGCAGCGTCAGCTCATGGTTCTGCGGCGATGAAGACCGGCCGAAATTATCCCAGGCCAGCGCAAACCGGTCGCCCAACTGCTTCTGTACCGCGTGCCATTTGGCGGCATAATCCGCCACCGGCATGCCCTCTTCCAGGGCCGCCAGTTCCACTGGCGCCCCATGCTCGTCGGTGGCGCAGATCGCCAGGGTGTCATAACCGCGGGAACGGCAATAACGGGCAAAAATATCGGCTGGCAGCATGGAGCCCACCAGGTTGCCCAGATGCTTGACGCCGGCCACATAAGGGATGGCAGAGGTGATGAGAACGCGCTTCATGATCTGCTATACAGAAAAGTGAATATGTGACCAGTCCTCAATACAAGGGGACGGCCAATGAAGCAAAAAAGGGGAATTCATCACAGCCAGAAAGCATATTTTTCTGTTTTCACAATGGGTTCTACAGCAATCTTTACAATTGAGATCACCGTCGCAATGACCCAGAATCGCCGCGTCGCAAAATATACGCCCCGGCGACCCGCTTACGCGAATCAAGCCGGGGGCAATGTCGCGCCACCGAACCAGGAGGGGGCTGGTACGGCGCGGACGCGGTTCAGTTCAGAAGGTCTTGGGATCGAAGCCGTGGACAGCACAAACCCTGGCCGCCATGCGCTGGAAGCGAACCCCATGATGCTCGCGGTCGCCGGTCAGGTACTGGCGCAAATGGATCATTTCATGCGCCAACGTCGCGAGCAGTGTGACGGCCAAACCATTGTTGGCCTCGCTGACCCGGATAAAGGGTATGCCCTTCTCCACGCCGAAATCCGCCGACAAGCCTGCACTGCGCACCACATGGAACCCCACCTCGTCGGATTCGGGCAACCGCCAGCGCGAAAAAGGCGTGGTGGTGCGCAGAAAATCATAGCCCGCCGCCAGCATATCCGGCGTCAGCCGCAACGTCATGGGACCCTCCAGCAAAAAGGAAAGGCCCCGGCAGCCCTTTAGGCATGCCGGGGCCAGTGTGCGCTCAAGCTGACCGGAGGGGGCGGCCGGCGAGCGCGACGCGATTCAATTTTTATGATGGCTGCTGCAGCCCGGGCCTTTTACAAGTAGCCCGCTGGAATTGCGGGACGACTATTGCGATTGTCTTTTGGGGCCATCGATCATCGCCACATAAACGGAATAGTTGGGGAACCAAAGCGAACGGTGCGCAATCAGGAAATTCTCTGTAGCGGAAATAAGGCCGGAGATGAGGACAACAACTGCCACCCACTGCGCTCCGGAGCGTCCTTTCTTTCGCCACAGAATGCCACCAGCCCAAAATAGCAGTGCGCTGATCAGGAGAGGCCAGACCAAGAGACCAAACAGCGCCCATGGCGTTTCGATGCCGCCAAGGACATGCACCAGCCCGAATCCCAAGCCATAAAGATATCCCCAGGATAGGCTTATGAAGTGCCAAGGAGGAGTAAGCAAAGGCAGTAGTACTGCCAGAAATAACGGCCACAGCGCTAGCCAAATCTGGAACAGAAGCCGCATTGCACCTCCGCGAAAGAGACTTCGTAAAACTTACTTCTCAATGCACCCCAGGTATCGCCGCGCAAATCCTGCATTTACTGGCGATCCCAGTAAAAATCCCGGCACATTGGCAACATGCGGCCAGCTCCACGTTTGTGGTGTTATGGCAATAACATTGCCCCGATCTGTATCTCTGTACATCTTCTCCTGCCGCCAGCTTCCAAAGGTAGAATTTCTCCTTCTTACTCCTCAATGCCCGCGGCTTAGGATCAAATAAATCAGCGAGCCGCACACGCTCGTCAGGATTGTGATCAGAGTGACGGCCGCCACCCAAAAACGCAGAAACAAACCCTTTACGTCCTGCTTCAGCTCGGCCAACCCTTGAATGATATGCCCCTGCCGCTCGGCGCAGACCTGCTCATGGGCGGCAATGGTCAAAAGCGCACGATTGGCGGCATCGCGCGCCGTCTGGTCTATCTCAGTCATTGCGGCCAGGCCGTCACAATCGCGGCATGGCGCGCCGCGCAGAGGCCATACTTCCTCAGCACCTCGTTCTGCATCCAGTCCTGCCACAGATCGTATGACCCAATAGGCGGCTCAGTCAGCGCCGGGCACGGTTGGGCCAGGCTTGGCGCCAGCGGCGGCGTTCGCAACGGCAACGGCTTGACGGAGGGCGCGCAGCCGCCCGGCATCAGGCACGCAATCAGAAGGCA
The DNA here is from genome assembly GCA_035275465.1 of Rhizomicrobium sp. Classification (GTDB taxonomy): domain Bacteria; phylum Pseudomonadota; class Alphaproteobacteria; order Micropepsales; family Micropepsaceae; genus Rhizomicrobium. The sequence goes on from DATEMS010000003.1 coordinate 20,485, forward strand.
AGGGATGGCTTTGAATGGCGTCATGGAAATCCTTTGAAAGATGATCGAACCGGCGGCCAAGCCCATTCTCAAGACTTTCCAGGGCCTGCGCGGCGGCGTGGATACGCGCGGCATCGGTGACAAAATCCGCCAGCATCGCTTGCGTCGCCCGCGCATCTGAAGCCGCTTGATCGCGCTGAATCTGAGAAATTGTCAGCCGGTAACCCAGAGCAGTGACATAGCTGGCGCCGCCTGCCGCCAACAGCGCGGACAACAGGCCGGCGGCGGCATAGCCCTTCCATCCCCCCAACAGCATCAACAGCCTGCTCATGCACGGGCCTTGCTCTGATCTATCAGCCGCCCCAGCACCGCGGCCAGCAACAGCACAATCGCCAGAACATGCGTCAGCCAATCGGGCAGCCAGGCGCGCATGCTGTCGGGAAAGGCCAAAACCGATAGCTGCACCGCTCCCGCCGCCGCCACAAACTGCACCGACAGCCATTTCCAGGCCGATTTCCAATTGCTGACAAATTTCATGCGATATCTCATTCTTTCATGCTCCATAGCGCGGCCTCCGCGGCGCGGCGTTTGACCAGCCCCGGCAGCACATAGCCGTTATCGAAGATCCAGGACTTGAGGCAGGCGGGAACAAGTCCATGCCCGCCCTCGTTCAGCTTTCTTAACAGCGTGCTTTTGGCGAACGCCCTTTCGCCCAAATTGAAAACAAAACTCACCAAGGCAGAAAACTGATTGTCAGTCAGGGGTACTTTCACCAAACGTTCCACCGCCTGCTCAGCGGCCATGAGATCGGATTCCAGCAACCGCTCCGCCCGTTGAGCACTTATGATGTCACCAGGACCGGCAGAGCGCGTATGGCCGTAACCGATGGTCCAAACACCGCCGCTATCCTGATAGGATTCCAGACGCAGGCCTTCATAGGCTTTGACAAGCGCCAATCCGGCGGCGTTGATGGTCTGCGTCATGGCGCCTCCTAATTTTCGAATGCACGGAGATGAAACGCGGGACGCTATTTTCACCAAGGATTAAAAGGGCTGATAAAATGTGACGCCGTATTGAGGACATCCAAGACTCCCGGCGACGATGAGCTTGTCGTGCTCTGCGTCTGCTGCAATGGCATCATCCCCAGCGCCTGATTGCGCAATTGCTGCTGCTGATAGGGATAGTTCAATTGCCGCATGAACTCTGCATAGGCCGCATCGTTTTGGGCTTGCTGCAGTGCCTGTTGTTGTGATCCGACAAGAGAGTAAAGACTCGCCTGACGGCCCAGCTGATTGAAATAATCCTGGCCCAGGCTGGCATATTGATTTGCCGCATTCGACCGCAGGCCCGCGCCCGCCAGATCATTGGCGGCATTGGCCACATTCGCATTATAGGCGCCGGTAGCATTGAACTGATCGGCGGTCAGTCTGTTGCCGGCATTGTACTGATCCGCCGCCAGCCGGTTTGCAATGTCGGACAAGGCCGCCTGTTGCGCGTTCTGATAGCCGGCCTGCCGGAGTCCCGCAGTCGTCGAAGCCACGTTACGCAAATAGTCATTGGTGGTGTTGGCGTTCAAAACGGCTTGCCGTGTTCCACCAAAGGCATGCGCCGCGGCGGCGGCGGCGTTGTCGGCCAGGCCTTGGACTTCGCGGGCGTGCGCGAGATCTCCCAACGCCGCATGGACGACATCGTTCGTATAGGGATTGAGATAAGGCGACAGATCCGTGCCGGACAGTTGTCCCGCGGACACATTGACTGGCGTAACGGCGGATGGCGCTGCAATTGTGGGAACCCGATAATTCAACAGAGACCCCACCGCATCCTGCGCCCGGCTGATGGCGTGGCCGGCGGTCGGATCGCCCGCAGCCGCCAATAGGGCATTGAAACCCGCCACGCGCTCGCCTGTGTAAGGCTGAAATGGCAGATCGGCAACTTCGTTGGCCCTATTATAGTTTTGCCGATACAGCGCCATCTGCGCCGGATCGACTTTGGTGCTGGTTTCGGTGTGCGAGCTTCCACCCATTAGTCCACGTCCTTTGTCATGACTGTCCACAGATGCCGGTAGCCCAGGGCCTCGCCCACGGCGGTCCAAGCCGGCTTGATGCCAAACGCGATAATTTTCTTGCAGTCCGATGCCCGCGCCCAATGCTGGAATGCCGGCTCCATCTCCCGCGCGAGTTCCTTGAGCGCTTGGCCCTTGGCCCCGCCGCCGGCAAAGACGTTCAGCACCTTGCAATTGGGATAGGAGATGAATTCGGTGATCGCGGCGCAGTATCGACCTGGCCAAAAATGCATTTCGCCCGCCGCAATGGCCTTCTCGACATCCTCGATCTGGTACAAGCCAGTGGGCTCCACCGCCGCCCGGATCCATTCCCGGCAGCGTGCCCATTCCCTCTGCAGTTCCGTCACGTGATAACGAGCGTCCCGCTGGCAACGGTCAAAATCTTGACTGCGCCGGTTACACTGTCGCGCAATAGAATTTTCTCAAGAACTGTTCCAGCCTTGAGGTTGCGTTTGTCTTCGCGTTCCAAAATTCCCCGCATCTGCGCCTGGTCATTGCCGTCATACTGCGCCGGCGCCTTGGGTAATTGCATCAGCCCCTCGCCTCGCCCTGCATAATCTCCAGCTTGGGAATGCCCACACGCCAATTTGTCATCGCCGCACCTGTTATGGTCATCTGGACCTGGCCGCCACTGAAGCGAAGGTCTGTTTTTGACGTGAGGGAGTAAGGCCCGAAAGCTGTCCCGACATCGTCGGGATTGCGCCGGACGGTAAAGGAGGCCGTAACATCCCCCACGGTTGCATCATCGGGATAGAGACCCAGGACATGCATGATGCTGTCGCCATTGCCCAGCTCGATCGGGCCGCTGGTGAGATAGGGCGGCACGCCATCATAGGCCCAGCCCAGTTCGTGATCGTAAAGCTTGCCATCGCTGGCGATCAGGATGGGATACTGGAAAACGCCCTTGTCCACGCCACAGGTCCGCGCCACCCGCCCGATGTTCCAGTAATTGTCCTTATATTGCCACACCACGCAGCGATCGATCTCGCTCGATGAATTGGAGCAATAGCGCCATTCAATCTCGAAGTTCGCGGCATTGACGATGGCCACGGTCTTGGATATCTGCAAAAGATTGATGTCCTGGCGAATATAGTCCAGCACATCGCATTGCAGCGGCGCCACATTGCCGCCATTCCACAGCCAGAAGTTCAGTGTCGGACTCAGCCAGGCGGCTTCACCGGTGCCGAAAGACGCAACCCCTTGCCGCGAGATGACGCCGCATCCGTCTCCCACCCTGTCAAAACCATAGACCAAAGTCCCGCCAATATACTGGGCGGCATGAACGTCCAAATCGGTAAACAGCAGGGTCAATCCCCTCACCCGGCAGCCGCACATCAGCCGGCCGGCCGTTTGCAGCGGAAAACTGCCGGCCTGGTTGGTGCTGGATGGCGCCCAGACGGTGTTGTTCTCCTGGTCGCACCAATCCACGGTCCGCGGATCGGCGGTGGCGAGCGCAAACACAAACCGCTCGGCCGTGGTGACCACGGCCGAACACGCAGGCGCATTGGTGACCGGCGCAGCCTTAACGGACGTGTTCAATTGCCATTGGTACAGTTTGCGGTCGTCTGGGCTGACGCCCAGAAGATATTCTCCCCAGCTATCCAGGGTCCATTGTGTGGCGTCCAGCACAAGCGAAGTATCCGGCCGCGGCGTTCCGTAGGTGCTGGTGCCATAGGTGCTGGTGCCGTATCCGCCGGCGGCAATGGCATCGGCGCGTCCGGCCGTAAACCCGACAGGCGTGATGTCCGACAGCGCACCGGCGCGGTCGCTGACAAACAATTTGCTATGGGTCCCAATTCCCAGCCAGGTTTTGGCATCATTGGCCTTCCAGGCCAAAGCAGCCCGCGCGGCTCCTGTCAAAGTGCCGGTTCCCTTGCGCCTCCAGCCATTGATGGGGCCCAGCGCTGACCCGTACCAGCGCGTCAACCACGCATCGGCATAGCGGCCCTTGCTTTGATACTGTGTGCCATCCCGATAAACACCCGGCGGCAGTGCAAGCGGGAGACGAGACATTACATGACCATCCTTAGACAATTTTCCGGCAAGCATTTGGAATTCGACATAACACGCATGCTGCGCTTCCACAGCCCGACAAGATACGGGATAGAGCATGGAATCAATCAAACGCCGTGCGGCGTGGCCAGTGGAAGGCGAGCCGTTTCGCCCTAAAATTGATGTTGCTTGGACTGCACAAGCAGGCGCGTGAGTGCCACTAACGCCAGACTAACCGCAGAAATTATGTCAGAAATTCTTCCTTATTTCCCCGCACTTATTTCCATGTACCTTTATTGGAAAATTGCGGCTCTGACAAAATTCCATGTATGCCTGATATGCACCATCGTATCCGCCGTTCACCATTGCTACATCGTCAACAAAAATTACCCCACCGGGCACCAGACTATCGAATATCAATGGTAACGCCGCCTTAGTCGGTAGATACAGATCCACGTCCAGATATGCCAGCTTTATTGGGCCTAAAGTCGTGTAATCAAATTCTGAACAGTCGGCTTGTATTGGAGTGACAATAGACGACAAATCTCGGAAATTTTTCTTCCATATATCGAAATCATTGTAGCCGAATCCCATCAACTCGGTAGCAAGCTTTCCACGGTGCTGCATCTCATAGTCCAAATCTCGCTTCGTAAAAGAACTAAATGTGTCAAGCGCGATTACTTTATCCCCGGTACTACGCTTAGAGTGTTCTGCAAGAAAACGGGTCGTCATCCCACGGGCCACACCAACCTCCAAAATCACGCCTGGGGTTTCGCGTAGCCGCTCCATCTCCATAACCAGCAATGCCAGCTCGATAGGATCAGAGGTGTATGGATAGGTTGGAGCGCCAAATGGAGTGTATCGAAATATGAATTTTTTGGCGAATTCTCGGAAGTTAAACATTTGCTACTCGTTAGGCCGACGGGTTTAGCCGTAAGTATGATGATTTAACTTCAGAATCTAGTGTAATTTTGGCTGAACGACAATGCATCGATGCAGCGGCCTTTTGCGCATGTCCGGCAAGAGCCGGCGGGCGTAACAAATGAATTCGAGCGTATTCAGCTCATCGCGCTCTAATTAAACGGCAGTGATCAATTGAGTTTTATCGGGGCCGAAAACTTCGCATTTCGCATTTACCCTCGCCGTTGTTGAAGGTAGGGCACCATTAAAGACGGGTTGGATTTTGATGGAGAGTATGCCGCTTGCTATTGTCGCGGTGACGGTACAGCTCACTTGATTTGTGGATGCACTCACGCTGTTTTGGACTTGGGAAATTCGTGTCACTCCAGGTGATAAATAACTACCACCATAAGCACCAAAATCAATCACCCATTCTGAATATTCTATCGTATAGCCACCCGCTGCATCATCTGTATACAGTGATACTGTGGCCTTCGCATTGCTGCGCTGACTCGCCGGAGCTGATGCCAACGGGACCTGAAAATAGGTGACGACAGAATTGTTCTGCGCCGCCTTTTCACTGTATCGAACCTGATATTGCCCAGTACTTGGATCAGTCCTGGCTGAGAAAAATGCACGCTCCCGCCAATTGCCGCTACCATCGGATTGATAAATTCCGCTATCCCCAACCGCCGTCGCCCGGTTAACCCCGCCCAGCAAAATCAAGCTCACCGCATTGTGCGTCAGCGTCAGCGCCCCAGTGAACCGCACAAACCGGATTTTGTTCGCCGCCGTCCCAAAGCTTGTGATGGTGGTGGTACCCGTGATCGCGACCGCGGTTGACGCCGCCGAACCGATGTCTGTCGTGGCGGCAGAAGCCAGCGTCACCTCCGCTTGCGGCATCAGGGACCCAGCAAATGCATCAATCAATCCCAGGTCGGTGTTCAATTCCCCGCCCCAGGTGTCTGCGTCCGCACCAACGGTCGGAATTGTCATGCCAAGATTTGCGGTTGTCATCCGTCAACTCCTCTACTGTTCAATCCAATCTGTTTCTTCAGAAGGCGCCAGAGTCCAGCTCACGCCGGCCAGGCTTTGCGGCAGCCAGCTTTCCGGGCTTGTGTCTTGCTGCGTCCAGCTTTCGGGATGCGTGAGCGCAAAATTCCAAACGACCGGAGCGCTCATCTGTGAAGTCAAAAACACGCCCTTAAAAACCGCTGCGCTTCCCAAAAACGCGATCGCTCCGGCGCCAGCATCAAGCCGATAGCTGCCCCGGAATGCCGCCGCCCCGCCGCCGGCCAGATAGCTTGCCGCCGCCCCAGCAAGAACACGGCCAAGCCGCAAACTCGCGGCGATTCCGCTCTCATTGAATGCACCCGTGGCCGCGGCGAGTGTGTAAGAGGCTCCCCCGCTCGACGGGGTGCGGCCCATCCCTCCGAAAACACTGCGCCCGAATGCGAAACGGCCAAAGCTCATCGCGACCTTAAGGGTTTGCGGGCCAGCCGGCGGTGATATCTATAGCCTGGAGCGCGGTATAGTTGGCGGCGGCGCGGATGGCATTGTTGAGCGCGACACGACGCGCCTTAAGGCCATTGACATATTTTAGAATATTCAACGCCCCGGCGCGGAACTGCACCTGCGACAAGGGCGCAGTGAAAGTGACTTGTCTCGTCACCGGATCCGGCATGGTGGGCCATATGACCGGCCAGGCATCATTGTCCCATGTCGCCTTCATGTCGGCGCGCGCCTCCGCGTCAATCTCATAGGTGTTGGGACCTATGACGCGGCCAGCGGCAATCTTCCCTTCGAAGCAGGCGGCCAGCGCTTGCAGCTTGTCGCGCTTCGCGGAAGGAAGCCACGCAGCTTCGGTATCCATCACGCCTTGCGCGGCGGCCGCATTGGACGCAACAAACCCGCCCTTTGGGGTGCAGAATTCAATGGCAATCCCCGCCTCGGCGATGGCATCAAGCAAAAGCGCCTGATGCGGCGCTGCCAGAAGGAACGCTTGATAGGTTGGGGAAAGCGCTTGCTCAGCCATGGTTAGCTACTCTTGAACGCCAAGGCGATCTCAAATTGTGTAAGATCGCTCGTAAACGCAGTGAGCGTCGCCGGATCATCCAGTGTGGTGACGCTGGACACAGTGCCTTTGGCCATGGGTCCAAAGGCCGTTCCACTGGCGGTACCCAGCGGGCTCGGCGCCACGCTATCCGCACAGCGAAAATTTGGACTGCCGGACCCACCGGAAAACTGGGGCAAAAAACCCATGTAATAATATCCGGCGAAAAAGAAAACGGCGCCTTGTGTCGTGGCCGTCAGGGTATTGAGATTTGCGACCAGGCTGCTGTTTTGGTTGAAATTGAGTAGTTTCTTGCCCGGCCGGCCATCGCTGCCCACCGCGTAGATGGCGCCATCCATCGTCTGGGTGCCGCCGGTGTAACCGGCCTGCGCGTACCAGGATACCGATTTTATCAACCCGCTAAAACCAAGCAGGACGCGTTGATATACCGCGCGCTGATGGGTCCAGGCGCCATTCGTTCCCCCGGTCAATGGGCGCTGAAATGGACACACGCCCTCCAGCGCCGCGCCGGAAACGCCGCTTGTCGCGTATGCTGTAAGGCTGCGCTGCATCTGCCAAGACGTAGGCCCAATGAACACCAGCGTGTTGGCCGCGGTGCCAATACTGATGGCGCTGGGCGCCGACGTTTGTCCGCCAACCGTCGCGGGCTGGCTGTTCATGCCGGTGACAGTCTGCAACGGGGTCGTGCGCGCCAGCGTGCTTGCGGAAATACTCGCGCCCAAAAGAAGTGTGCCGACGCCGCTTTCAGACTGTTTCGGCAGCGCGAAGGTGCTGTCGGTATATTCCACAATGGAATAGGCCACCGGCACGCCGACGCTGGTGCCCCACCCGTTACCGGAAAAAGCGGCATAGGGATCGATGCTGTTCATGCTGCTGGGCGGCGCGGCAAGCGTTTGCGTCCCGGTTCCGCCCGTGCTTACGCCGCAGGCGATCTGATCGTGTGCGCCTGCCATTATGCGAGCTGCAGAATGCCGTTGGTGCCGTCCAAATCGACGGTAAAGGTATCGCTGTTCGCCAGCGTCAAGGCGCTGCCGCGATCCCACCAACCTATCAAATTGTCGCTTGCGGAACTGTCATTGTACAGCACGGCATACTGGAAAGGCCCAACCGGCCCACTCGCGGTGAAAGACGGATCGGCGGCAGGAACCAATTTATAGGTCCCACCCGATTGTGCCGATGACGAAATCGAAACACTCATACCGCCGGCGCTATAACCGTTACCGGCTGAAATTTCCGTGATCTCCGCCTTGACCAAGTTCGACGCACTGGGCGGGGAATTGGTCAGCATGACTTTCAGCGTATCGGCGCCAAGGTTGTGAATCTTATTGGCAATATCCGCGACAAAGCAATTGAATCTGTTGAACGCCGCCATTTAATTTCCGCCCTCCCAATTCCAACTTTCGTTTTGCGGCAGGCCTGTCCGCAACCGCGACATCTCCGCCGGCACAGGATCGGCGTTGCAGATGTCGTCCAGTGCCGCGGTGAACAACACCCCCCAGGTCGTGGCGCGGCTATCGTCTTTCAAATACGGAGCCGACTGCACCAACGCGCCATAAAGATAGGCGTCAGGATAATCTGCCAGGATCCAATTGGTGGGATTGGCGGCGCCCAGCGAGGCCACGCGCGCGACATAGCGCAACTCGCACGTATAGTCCCGGTCAGCAGCGGGAAAGAGCTGCAATTCATTCCCGACCAGCGCATACCAGCGCGGCGCACCGCTCACCCTAGCCGCCTGTTTTTCTTGATCCAAGTTGGCGGCGTCCAGATAATCCAGAATGATCGGCGGCTCTTCCTGCAACACCAATTCTAACGGCCCATGAAAATCGGTTGGAACCGCGACAAATTCTGTCCCTGCCTCTATTTCCGCATCCGCCCGCTTGACCAAGCGGCGCGGCACCGGCAAACCTTGCTGCGTTCGCCCGGCCAGCCGGCGCGTCATCTGCGCTTCCGCCAATTTGATGAAGTCGGGAATGACCGACGCCAGATCGCTGCGGTTGAGAAAGTCGGCAATGCTGGCCTTCAACCCGTCATAGCTGCCATCAAGCGCCATGGGCTCTCCTTGAAAATATTGCCGTGAAGCGTCCGGCGCGCGCTATCAGTGCGCGCGCCGCGAATTTCTGACCGAAGATTATATGCGGAACGGACGACCGTTCCAGTTCACGCGCGCTTCCCCTGGCGGGCGGAGGGCGCCGATGTCTCCACCGGCGCCCTCGCAAGCATCAGTTGTTGTGCAACCGCGCAGCCAGTTGCGGCCGGATGGTCTTATAGCCATACAGAACGTCAATACGGCACGGGAACTTGTCGTTCACAATGTCGTACTGACGCACAATGCGCATGGAAACGCCGTCCAGCACTTCGCGGGCGGCAAAGTCCACGCCCTTCGGCATGACCAGATCGGCCGTGGCAAAAGCGAACGCACCCTTCTGGTACAGCAGCGAGGTGCCGACCGCGGTGCTGGTGCTTCCCAGGAAGGTGATCGCAGCGGTCGCCGAAGTGGACGGAATGACACAGGTTTGACGCGCACCGCCCAGAATGATGGACGGTGAGATCGAAACCGAACCGGCACCGCCCGCAAAATCCGCCGCGACGACAAACTGCTGCAGAACGCCGGTGGACTGGCGGGTTTCGGGATGCACCGAAAACACGTTCGCAATGGTGAACACATCGCCCTTGTTCATGGCGCCGGTGCCGGTCGCCACGGTAATGGCCGAATACACCGTGCCATCGGTCGCCAGTGTTCCCACCTGCGTATTTGTCTGATAGCCGGAACCAGCGCCACGGGTATGCGTGGGGAGCAAGGTGTTTTCCGCCCAATCGAACCCGGCGGCACGTCCCATATAGCCTTCGCGATACTGTTTGGCGATGCTGGTGCTATCCTGGAACAGTGTCTTGGTATCCTTGACAACCTGCGCCATATCTGCGGAATTGTAGAGCGCGGTGCGGTTGTCGGTGGGGGTCAGGGCGCGTTGCAGAAGAATGCGCCCATCCAGCGCCTGGTTGTAAGTCGCGACCTGCGTACCGTTCCAGATGGACTGGTATACGTCCTTGTACATGGATAGTGCATCGTTTTCGATGGACGCGGCCAGTTGCGACATCGCCGGGTCCAGAACACGGTCGGAAAAATCATCCAAACTCAGTGAGAGCTCCGTCGAGGAGAAATTCACGTCCACGCCCTTCTGGGTGGCGACCTGAAGACTGATGCTGCTCTCGCTGGTATCCGGATTGGCTGGCATGACCGCGCCGGAACGGGTGGTATACTGGTTGGGCAGGCGGATCTTCAACGTATCGCCGATCTTGGCGCCGTCCTTGGCGAAGCTGTCGTCATAGCTGCGATTGATAGAGCCGACGAAATTCAGCTTCTGGTGCAAAATCATCAGGGCCTTGCGGGTCACCTGGGTGGAGGAAAGAAGCGTATTGGCCATTTGGGTTCCTTAAAAGAGAGTTGGTTGTGCGCGTTAGCGCCGGCGCATCCGCTCGCGCTCGCGTTTGGCCCATTCCTCGGCGCTTAGCGCGTCGCCGCTGGAATCGGTGGTACGGCGCGATGCCGTGCCTCCGCTTCCACCGACGCGTGTCACCGGACGGGCCGCCTGCGCGGCTTCGAACGTTTGCTGAGTTTTTTTCTTCTTCTCGGCTTCGTCGAACTGGCACGCCTTATGCAGCAACCTGACGAACGCAGGATTCTGGAGTGTCGCCTGCGCCATTTCCTCGGTGGATATGCCTTCAGCGTTTCCATACTGCGCTAGCTTGGTGTCAAGGTCCGCCGACCAGTCCGCGATAAGCCGCGGAAGATGCGCGATGATCTCGTCCATCCGCTTGGCGGTCGCCCGCTTCGAATGGGAGGCATGTTCCTTTTCCTTTTCGGTCCAGGCGCGGGCCGCGCGGTCCCGCAATTTCTGCAGTTCGGCCCGGCTCTCCCATAGCGCTCTGGCATGGGCCGGATCCTTCGCCTGTAGCGCCCGCCAATCCACTTGGTCGAGCCGCGCCAGTTGATCGTTCAGCGCCACAATGCGCGCGGCGTCCTGAATATGCGCCCGCACCCTATGGGCGCCATGCTGGTGCGCTTCCCGCTCGGCCAAAAGCGCCTTGCGCGCCTGCGCCACCTCTTGGGTCTTGCGGGTATAATCGGATTGCCGCAACAGCGCATCCTTCAACTCCGCCGGCAGGGTATAGATCTTGCCTTCATACTCGACCTCAACCTCTGCCGGAGCATTCGCCTCCTCCAGGGTCTGATCGTCGGCCACGGCAATATCGTTCGCGGCCTCAACGGCCCCGTTCTCGATGGTCATTTCATTTCCTTTGGTTGGAGACGCGCGAATGACGTCAGCCGCGCGCGTCGCTCACGGCTGGCGAATATTTTCAGATGCCCGGTTTATGCGGCGCTCAACGGCACTTCTTCGTGAAAGGGCGTATCGGAAACCCTTCCCGCTTGAGGATTGTCTCGCTGGGAGCAGGACCGTTCCCCGTATAATCGGCCGGTAGAAGCTCGATGCTGAAATCCTTTTCCACCTGTACTTGAATGCCCCGGCCGGCGGCCACCACGCCCCGATTCCATTCTTCGTCCGGATAAGCCGGATAGGAGCGGTCTAAATCGTACAGATACTCGCATCCTTCGCCAGCGATGCGAAGCAATTCAAATACGCCGGCCTTGCCTTTGCGGAAAGGATAGCGAAAATCGTCATACTTGCCCGGTTCGATTGTTCCCGTGATATGCGCGGCAAACACCTCGATTGTCCCGCCCGTATTATTGAAAACGGTCACCCGCAGCGCCACGGAGCAGGCGGTGAGAACAGCCGGCACAAGCAACAAAGCGAACAACAATCCGAACCGTCTCATAGTCGCCTCATTTTGGCCAGGGCACCGGCGGATGTTAATGGCATTTCCGCGCCACGGGGCGTAGCGGGAAACCCTCTTGCTGCAGGACCATCTCGCTGGAAGCCGGCACCTCACCTACATAGGACTCTGGCAAAAGATTGATGCTGAAATCCTTCTCCACCTGAATTTGAACGCCCCGATTCAGCTTTGGGTCAGGCCGATAATCATCGATCCTGTGTGGAACGTCATAAATATATTCGCACCCAGTGCTGGGAATCTGTATCGCCAGCCTTAGTGTTCCAACCGGATAGTGAATTTCGGCAAGGCGATTTGCTGTAATGGTGACGCTTTTGCCTCCCCAACTAACGTCAACTGCTTCACCGGTGTTGTTGAATAATGTTGCGTCCAGAATATAAGAACAGGCAATGAGGATGCACGGCGCTAGCAACAGCACGAACAATAAGCCAGACCGTTTCATTAACGCCTCATTTGGGCCAGGGCACCGGCGAAGGCTGTTGCGGGCCGATCTCATTCCAATTGTGTGGCCCATGCCAATATCCGTCAATCAACTCCGCGGCAAGACCTCCCAAAATATTGGACGGCAAATAGAGCGGCCCCAATTGTTCGCCCTGATAAGTATGTTGTTCCTCATGCGGCCCTAAATTGTCGCGTCCACCACCTCTCTCGACCGGTCCATACACCTCGACATTCCCAAGCGTGATTGCCGCATCCTTACCTATAAATGGACTATTCGTGAACTGCGCCGCATTGTTTCCGAACAGGATATCGGGCTTTTCCTGCAAACCAAGCCAATGAAGAGGCAAGCCCGCCACATAGCCCAACGTCCCAAGCCCTGCGCCGATAATACTGTTGGGCGCATTCCAAATTTTTCCGGCGATGCTTCCGCCATGACTGCTTGTCAGGTCATCCGGCGCATCAGGCTCGACACCAGCATCGCGCCGCTGCGGATCGTCCATCACAAAGCCCAGCGTGGAATGCTCCCGCCCCATATTCGCCACATCGCCCAGCACACCGTTAGGATTCCATCCCTGAACTGCGCCGTATGGGACAAAAGTCTCCGGTGTTTCATCATCGATAGGGACAATGAGTGTTATTTCCCAACCCGCTGGCTTTCGCGGCATCATGACCATTAATCGCTCCAATTCTTGTCGCACACATATTCACACTTGCCCGCTGCCCAGTTTGCAAGAAAGTGCTACGTCTCATGACTAGCCTGGCTAGCCGGCAATCGCGTATAAAATTGCATCAGCTTGCACACGGCACGCTGCTCTCGTTATCGAGGTTTCGTATCCAAATTGCCCACGCTAGAGATTTGCTGAATCAAGCACATCCGCAGCAATTGCGTCCTATTGCTCCGCCGGTGTTATCGAACCAGCGTTGCGTTCAACAGATAGGAACAGGCGGCGATAAAAACCGCGAGCGACAACCAAAAGCGAAACGGACCGCTTCAAAATTCCTTACGCAAGCAGTGGCGAGTCAATTTTGGCGGCATTCCTTTGCCAGGAGTAAGGGGCATCCTCACTGCTATTTTTCCGCTGGCCGCAAATCCCTGGCGACCCGAAAGCCGGTATCTGTAAAGCGAATTGCAATATTTCTGCTCTCTATTGTCATATGATTGCCGCGTGATGCCGAACGAACTCCAAAAGGGTCCCCGCCCCAAGAACCGCCTCGGGTTACGCGGTGGTCGCAAACCTTGTCCATGAGTGCGGATTTTTTGTCTGCGTCATAGGGGCCCAAACAATCGGCAACCCACTGCTCCACATTCCCCAACATATCGTACAATCCAAATCCATTCGGCTTGAAAACACCGACGGGAGAAGTGCGGACATAACCGTCGTCACAGCGAAAGCCGGTAGCAAACGGTTTGGGCGCGGGCTTATTTGGTTTAGCATAGATCCTTAAAGCCGACAGATCAAACACGTTCGCATATTTGCAAGCGTTATCGCGGCCCCAATAGCGCGCGCTCGTGGTGCGGGCGCGTGCCGCATATTCCCATTCCGCCTCGGTGGGAAGGCGATAGCCCTGCCCGGTCTTGCGGCTAAGCCAAGCCGCATAGGCATTTGCATCATCCCAACTGACACAGACCACCGGATGGCGATCGGTTTGAGGGAAACCGGGGTCACGCCAACTTTTGCGCTTGCGTTCCATGAGGCTATCTATGGAGTCCTCCGCGCAGCCATTTTCCATTTTATAGCCGCTATCGGCAATGAAAGTGGCAAATTCCCCGCGCGTGACATCATAACGTCCTATGGCAAAGCTTTTCACAGTTTCGCTGTGCTGCGGGCGCTCGATTTCAAATCTTCCACCTTGCTCGAAGTTCGGGTCCTCGCGCAATGGTTCGCCATCGGGGAGGCCCATCAAGAATGTTCCGCCGTCTATCCGGACCATTGCCGGACAGATAGATGCGCAATCGCTAAAAACGGCGTTTTTCACGTCCCCAGCTTTAGCTCCGGAAAGAAATATCAGCGCCGCTACCGCGCAAACCGAAAATGCGATGGACCTTTCCATCTCCGCGCCCCCAAAAAATAGACCATCAAACTATATAGCTAATAGCCCCCTCTATCTATAACCCGCCCCACCTCCCGATTCCCCGCCCTATAGCGATAGTCGTCATTCCAGATGGCGCGTGTTTCCAACTGCCGCCTAACCAGGCCGGGGTTCATAATCCGGGCTCCATTCACTGTCTCATGCCAGCCATCGAAATCATTTGCGACAAGATCGAGAGCGCCTTCGCGGATATGCCGCCGCATATTCGGTCCCAGGGCGCCATTCCGGCCGCCATTAAATTCGGCGATAATAAGGGCATCCTGCTGGTTCGGGGTGAGTGCGTCAAAAACATCGTGCCCGACATAGTCTCTTGCCGATGAACGATGACGCTCGACATCCCTTCGAAAAGTGTCTTGCGCCAATTGTTGCTGCTGCTCCAATGTCATGTTGCCCAGATTGGGCGCCCAGATCCGGTTGTCTTGGTCGGTCATGAGATGCCCGATTCCGAAGGTCGGCCTGTTGCCACTGTCCGGATAGATTCTGGTTCGCGGGTCCATCCCGCGAATATTATTCTGCCTGGTGCTGTCGCCCTCGAAACGGGTTAGTGCCGCAGTCCCCGAGGCGGTCAAGCCCCCCGGTTGCGGCGCTGAACCGGCAGCGGCGCCCTCGGCCGTGCTGGCCATAGGATGAGTCTGCGCGGAGGGTGTCCCGGCCGCCATACTGCCGACGGTCTGGCCAGCCATGGCCTGCGCCGCATATGATCTCTGCCCATCGCCCAAATCGATCTGCGCGATGGTTTCAGGAGGAAGCAGAACACCAAGTCCGCTGCGCGCCAGGCTCCAGCCAGGCGGCTGCCAGCCGTCCAAAATCCCTTGGCGCTTTGCCTCCGCATCCAACGGTCCCTCGCTGTGAAACGTAAGAAGCTGGCCCGGATTGTACGTCGCCCCGCTCGCCTGGAATTCGCCGGTCGGATGGTCTGGATCGGCCAACAAGTCGCCGGCGAACGCGCCAAGCCTTGCCGCCGGGTCGGGCAAGCCGTTCCCGAGCGCTTGGATATCCCGCATGTCATCGCCCCAATGGTTCGGCTTTTTCGGCATCTGACCCATGAATGTCTCCTAACCCCGACCCAGTACAGGCGCCCGCGCCGCCTCGCCCACCGCTTTCAACCGCTCGGTCTCGGCCTTGAAGGCATCAATCTCCAGCTTCCGGTTCTCAATTCCCCGGTCCTGCTGCAACGCGTTCAGTTGTTGGCTAAGCACGCTCGTCTTTTGCTGTAATCCGCCGATGGTCGCCACCGCCTGCTGCGCCGCTTGACGCACCACCGGATGCGCCAGCGGGTTCGCCGCCCCCGCGCTGTCCGCCGCCTGCAGTTGCGGCGGCAACAGCGCATGCAGCCGCCGCGTCACTTCATCGGCATCCGGCCAGTCCAGATTCTTGGCCAAAAGATCGCCCAACACCGGCGCCGCCGGCGGATAGGCCTGGATCATCCGTAAGATCTGGTCCGCCGTCTCCTGCCGCCGCGAGGCATAGCTGGGTCCCGAACTGACCGTCAGGTCATACTTGCCACGGGAAAGATCGCAGATGCGCGTCAACGGCAGACTGCTCACCGGATCGACCACCGGCTGCCCGTCCGGCTCCTTCACGATCAGCGCCTGGCCCAGTTGCACCGTCGAGGGCTTGTTGTCCGCCCCCAGCACCCGGATCATCCGCGCCCCCGAATACACCGTGGGGATCAGGTCAATCAGAATGCGCCCGCCATGCTCGATGGCCCGTGACAGATTATCAATAAAATGGAAGTTGGAGGTATCCCCTTCCCGCTGCCGCGCGAGTATCGCCCGCCCCGATGTCTCATTGCTCCGCGCGCCCAGACTGGCGTCATACATGCCCAGGATCGCCTTCATGTCGTCCTGGGCATTCAGGGCCTCCTGAATGGCCCCAATTGCCCGCCCGCTGTCCAAGGGCTGGCGTTGCGGCGGTGTCTCGCCGTCATATTCGACAAAAGCGTGGTTCTGATTGTTGATAGTCGCCCATTTGCGCGCATCGCTTTTGAACGTGCCCTTGCGCCCGATGAACGGCACCCGCGGCGCCAGCGCCGTCAGCTCGGTGGACGCCGTGCGCCAGTAATTCAGCATCCGCTGCGCGTCCTTGGCCTCACGGATCAGGCTGCGGAAATACCGCTTGCCTTCCACATTCACTTCATCGCCATAGACCGGCACGATGGGAATATATTTTCCTGCCCAGTCATTCTTCTCCAGCACTTCGGCGCCGGTCAGTACCGTTTGCGTCACCTTATGGCGCAGGGCGGTACGCTCACCCAGCACCACCACCCCGGCCGCGTCCAACTGCGCTTTCTGCTTGGCATAGACCTCGGTATCCAGCACCGATCCGTCCGACAGCGCCACAATGGGGCGCTTCACGCGTTCGCGCCGCCACCACTCCGCCACCAGCACGCATTTGTCCTGCGCCCAGGGCGAAGCCAGCTTTTCATAGCCGCTGCCGTCCCAGTTGACCGGCTCCGCGCCTTTATACTTGGCGCGAAACGCGTCATGCCCCAGCACTTCGGTGACAAAACACTGGTTCCAGTCGGCGCTGTCGCACGCCGTACTGAGCGGATCGCCATAGACGCTGAACGGATTGACGATCCGCTCGATGCGCAGGTCCAGGTCGAAACTGTCGTCATCGGCATAATCGGTATTGATGCGGAAATAGCCGAACCCGTTGGACACCGCGCAATCCACCGCCGTGTCATAGGCGACATCGGCCTTGGAGGTCTGCTCGATATTGCGGATCAAGCCGTTATAGATTTCCGCGATTGCCGGATCGGCCACCCCGTCCACCGGATGCACCTGGATGCCGGGCCGGTTCTGCCGCGCCTCATTCACCACCTGGCGGATAAAGGCCGGCTGGCGGTTGATGGTCAGGCACGGCCGCCCGTCCTTGATGCGCTGCTGGCGCACCTGTTCGGGCCATTGCTCACCCAGCTTGGCAAAGCGCAAATCGTCCAGCGCCTCGATCCGGTTCTCGCTCTCCGCCTCTTCGCAAAGGGCAAACGCGTCGCGGGCATCGGCAAGCAATTGCTCGTCGGTCATTCTGTCACTCATGAAATAGCGAGAGACAAGCTCTCAGCGTTTGAAACGGTCGCTATACGACCTTCACGGATCAGGTCTCGGAACCGCCGATGCCAGCCCGCCTTTTGGGCAGACACGCCAGCTTGATGACAGCCAGCATCACTGCGGGAAAGAGCCATACGATCAAGAAGAAAATCATTCCAACGGCGTCCGAGATCGGCCCTAGCGGGACAGATTGCAGATACAGCGTTATGCCGTTGTCAAAGTCGCCAAAGTAATCGCGCACACCCATGGCATAATAATAGCCCCCACAAAACGTAGCGATAAGAGCAAGCCAGGCAATATGAATTCTTTTCGCACCTATCCAGTCCGCGAGCAGAAGCAGGCCGCTCAGGACAGTGATCAGACCAAGGAATTCAACCGAATAGAACCGATAGCTGAATATCTCGCCGATAACGTCCCAAAACGGCACCGGTCCCATCGACCCCGGAACAGCGATCACGGCCAGGTTAAATCCCGCCAGGCAACTGACGTAAGCTGTTAGAAATCTGAAGATGCAGGATTTCAACAACGCGTCTCCGCTTATGGCGTGCCAACAAAGCGCCTGGTGGTCATCGGGCCTTCGTCACCCCGAAAGCCCCACCTGTTGTGAACCACCGCATCGCCCCTGCCCGGGATGGCGGCCGATACTGTCATATCCTCGCCTTTCGGGCCAGGCACGTATATCCCGACATGATGGCCGTCTGTCATGACATCGCCGGCCTGAAGTTTCTCATTCCGATCAAGCACACGAAACCCTGGAATTTTTACCTCGGCATTGGCCCATTCTTTCGTACCGGGATAGGTCGCCCCATTGGCCACCGGATTGTCGATACCGATTCCTCCCTTTGCGAAAGCGTCGCCCACAAAAATGTTGCACTTTGGCGCCGCTACCGCTCCTAACCCCCAGGGCAATAAGGGACGCCAATCGCCTCCAATTTTGTCACTTCTATCAACGACTTGATAATCGGTATTGCCGACCTGACTTTTGGCCCAGTCCGCGGCCTTCTTGCTGATGCCTTCCGGCGTACTTCCAACCAGGTTTGCGGATGTGATCGGTTCCTCAGGCAACGTCATCAGCGCAGCCGAACTGTCCTGCGCCGGATTAAGATTGACCTGTAACCCATTCAAATCATCACCCCACCAATCGGGCTTTTTCGGTGACTGTACTCCCATGACAGATCCTTCTAATTTTCACACGCAAAGCGGTGTGGAGTGGGTTGCAACCGCCGCCCATCCACCCGCCTTCGACGGGTGCCTCTTTCGTCTCTTCTCGCGCCCGCTCCGGCTCTTCATACGCCAGGCACATCAGCCCAAACGCATTCGCCCACACGGCGACCATCACGCTCCGGCCTTCATCCCCGCTTGATACTGTGCTTCAGCCAGGCCGCGAATTGACTTTCCCCAATCTCGCCGCCGGCCAAGGCCATCATCGCCTGAATGGCGCCCACGCTGTCAGCCTTTAATGTCCATCCGTTCATGGCCAGAAACACGCCCATCGCCATGAAACTCGCGCGCTTGTTGCCATCCACAAAAGGATGGTTCTTGGCCAATCCGAAGGCATACGACGCGGCCAACACCGCGATCTCTTTCTGGCCCTTGTGAAACGCATTACGCGGCCGCGCCAGAGCCGAATCCAGCAGCCCTTCATCGCGCAGCCCTTCTGCGCCGCCAAACCGCGCCAGAGCTTTCAAATGCAGAAGCAGAAGCGCGTCCTTCTCGACCCAGACCGGCTCTTTCATTTCGCCAAATTCATTTGGCCAAGGCGGCAAACACGTCGCGATAGCGGTCCATAAAAGCCTCCCCGGCCTCGACCTGCTTTTGCACCCTGGGATCGAGAGTCGTGATCGTGTATCCGCTCGGGGTTTCGATGGCGAAAATCTCCTGGCCTTCCTTGGCATGGAGATGCCCAAGCATTTCCTTAGGCAAAACAAGGCCGGTGGATGTCCCGACTTTCCTGAGCTTGAGCGCGAGCATGACCGCCTCCAAAGGTATTATTATGTTTATTATAATAACTCTAGAAAGTCAAGTCCGATCCGACAACGGACTTTACGTGCAAATCTCGTGACTAAACGCAATCAGGAAACTTCTGTTGAATTGGCACCCTGCGCAAACGAAACGGCTTGGGGTCATCATCGTAAGCCGGGCTGAACGCTCCGGTTAATGCCTTGGCGGTAATCGTGCCGCGAAAGGTGCTCGGTTTATCGTCTCTCTGGAAGGAGAAGACCAGCTTCCCGCGCTTGAGGTCCGAGGCGGAAACTTCAGTCATCTGCGGCTTCGCTTCCGGATAGCCAACCGACCATTGGATAAAAGCATAAGGCGCATTGCTAAGCTTTATGACGCCGATTCTCACCCCGAGCGCATCGCCGCCTTCCACATGATAGCAAATGTCGGAATAAAGCCTGAAACTCTCCTCTGGCGCTGCGTGGGAAGCGTTTGTAAGAGCGCATAAAGCCAATATGGCGGCGATGCGGCGCATGACGAACCTAACGATCTGGAATCTGCGACCGAAAGGCTGCGATGCTCCGGGTGAAATTGTCAATAAGCTGTCGTCGGTCCGTCCCGGGATCGGAATAGAAATGCGGCGGATCAGGCCTTCTCCAGCGGCCTCCCCAATCCAGGCCGGCGGCGTTCGCAGCCTCAAGCACCTTGTTTTGTGCATCCTCCCCCAGCACCGACCAATTTCCGATATCCACGCCGCGGCCCGCGGAATGAAGACTGTGACGCGCCGGCGTGATGGCTGTGGGATCCCTTCGCACTTCATCTTGCTTAGCTTGGGTTCTGTACCCACTGCTGAATTGCAGAGAAATACCTTGGTTGCTGGACCTTTGAATCAAGTCCGCGACTTTGTCGGCAAATTCGGGATTAAGATAGGTCTTGCCGATACCCGGCAGATAGTATTCACCGACTTCCGGCTTTGTTGCGGCCTCGCTATCTTTCCACGCCTTCGGCACATCGGGCCTTTCCATACTGGATTTTCCCATTTTTCCTCTTCGAAGTTACGTTGCTAACCTTTGTTCACTTACGCATGCTGCGTAAAACGCCGATCTAGCTGTCCCTGCTATTCGGGGTGGGCATTCGCGTTCGGCATGCCATCACGCCATCCATCCATTATTCACTGCCTCGACTCGCACTTCCTCCTTCATCCGCTCCGGCTCTTCATAGGCCAGGCACATCAATCCAAACGCATCCGCCGCATGGCTGGACCAGTCATGCTCCGGTCCCAGCCCCACGCTGCGCGTCTCGTCTTTTTTCTCGTGATACCAGCCCAGCGCATCCCGTCCGGCTTCGGTCGTTGCCTCGTTGAACCAGATGCGCGGAAAAAGCCGCCGCGCCGATTCAATCCGCATCATCGCCGCGCCCTTGCCCTGGTTCTTGATCACCTGGACCTCAAAACCAGCGTCCCGTACATGATCTTCGTAGCGCTTTCCGGTGACGCTGTTCTCCGCCACCCCGTCATGCGGCAACACGCACAGCGCCTGCCCCCAGCCGCGCGCCCGCAGCTCGCCCACATAGAACGCCAACACCTGACCCACGCCCTCGATATAATCCAGCACGCGAATCTCGCGGTCCACGAACTGCGCGATCCAGATCGCCATGGCATCCGCATTGGCACCGCTCCCGCCGATATCGAAAAATGCCCGCACCGGCAGCAATGGATCGACCGCCACACGACAGATGCGCCGCTGCGCTTTCGTCTCCGCCAACGCGCGCGCGAAATAGGCGCCTTCCAGCGCCTTCGCATATCCGCCTTCCCAAATATGGTCATAGCGGTCGGCATACAGTTTCATGTCCGTCAGCCGCTCATCCTCCAGCACTTTGGGAAACCACGGATTGTCACGCCAGTTCACTTCCACCGCCACCGCGTCGCGCGGCCGCCGCACCCGGAAAAAATCGTCGATCGCATCGCCCTTGCGCCGCGGATTCCAGCTTGCCCAGATCTGACTGTCCTTGGCGCGGATGGTCGGCCTGAGCAGCGCCAGACTGCGATGCGACAACACCTGCGCCTCCTCGATCCAGGCGCGCTGAAATCCTTCCAGCGACTTGATGTTCTCGTTGTTGGAATCCTGCAGGCCCGTGAAGATGATCGTTCCGTCACCGGGCGTCTGAATTTGCTTCTCGAAAATGCGAAACCCGTCCGCTTCACCCAACCCCAGTTGTTTCAGCTTGGCCTCAATCAGCCGCTTGGAGGAATCCTTCAGCGATTTCTGCACCTCACGAATGCAAACGCCCAGCAAACCGCGCTGGCACAGACACTCTTCGATCAAAAGTTCGGCAAAGAAATGCGATTTGCCCGATCCGCGCCCGCCATAGGCGCCCTTATACCGGGCGGGTTTCAGCAGCGGCAGAAAGACCCTTGGCGTCTCAATCCGAAGTGTGCGGCCTGTCGTCTTTGCCGCTGCTGCCTTTTTCGTTGTTCGCTTCAGGGTCAACGATCACCCGTTCAATACGTCCCAAAATGGGCAACCCGCCCGCCTCTCCCGCCAGAAGCTGCGCCGCCTTCCCCCACCCCCGGTCCAGCAGCGCCTGCGCCGCCGAAACCCGCGCCGTGGCCGGCCCGTCCGCTTGGTTCATGATCGCCGCCAAAACCTTGATCGCGGCCTTGCTGTGCTTGCGCGCCAGCGCCTTGATCTCGGCCGCCGCCTTGGCCTTCGGCTCCATCAACCAAACCCGTGACGAAAAATCAGCGCTTCAATCCTGACGAAAAATCAGTCCGCCTTGCATTCAAAATCATCTGCGCTGGCGTCCGATCCTTCGCGAATTCTATCTCACGCACATTTCACGCCGCCAAGCAGCGGACGTCTCTCAAATGTATAGCGGTAAAAAAACACTCTCCGGCGCGGCCGCAATTGACTCTGGCGCCATCCGTTCATGGACACAGAATTGGATCGCCGCCGCCACTTAATTGGTTTACGGCTGTTTCAGCCAAACAAAACTGACAGACAATCATAAAAAAGCCCCGCCGGATATTTCCGCGAGGCTTCAGAAAGAAGTGCATCAGCAGTTGCACTCACTCACCATGACAAAAACATAGCGCGCTATTTATAATCCGGTCAATCGTGCGGCGCCCGCCGCGCGCAAATTACAAGTCATCTTGATCCCGTGCTTTACCTCGGTAAAATATCGTCCCCACCGCCCACGGATATCTGTATATCCCTCGCAAGCCCAAGCTTTTCCCTCAGGCTGTCCGCAATATCTCCTGGGTGCTCGACAAATCCACCGGGAGAAATCTTTATCGCTTTGCCATCCTTGAGATAAAAAACAAGATTGGTCATATGCGGAGGCCATGGCGATCTTGTCCCATAGATGGGCTCCCGAACCACTTCAACGCCCTTCACATCACCGGCAGGCACGTCCAGCAACGCCTTGTCCGCACACATCAAGCGGCCATCTTCAAGCCAGATCGCATCTCCATGATTGTCGATCGCCGTACGGATCGTTCCGAACATCAGGATAAAAAGAATTACCATGCATCCAACAAAAGTCACGGCGTCGTCGATGCGGAACATGTACATGACCCATTCATCGGTCTTTCCGGTTAACAGAACATGGCCACACAT
The DNA here is from genome assembly GCA_035275465.1 of Rhizomicrobium sp. Taxonomy (GTDB): domain Bacteria; phylum Pseudomonadota; class Alphaproteobacteria; order Micropepsales; family Micropepsaceae; genus Rhizomicrobium. The sequence goes on from DATEMS010000003.1 coordinate 43,480, forward strand.
GATCACGCCCAGAACGGTCATGACCAGCAAGCCGACAACGCCCGATGCAATCCTTGATCTCGAAAAGTGCGCGATCACTTCGCGCTGCCCATTTGCCTTGCCCATCCCAGCCCACAGCCAATTTTCAAAATCGCCACTCTATTAAGGCACCATCAGTCGCGGATCATAATACGGATTACGGATCAAAGCCCCGCCGGACATATCCCACGAGGCTCCGTGTCGCTGACCGGCGTCAGCCGCACTCACTCACCATGGCAAAAGCAATGCCGCGATTTTAAAACCCAGGCAAGTACCGCAGCCGCCCGACGTGCAAATTACAAGCTTCCTTGATTCACCGTCGCACCGCGCAAAGGCATCGGTGCTTGCCGACCCGCACTCATGTCACGCCGGCCAGATAAAACAACATCCCGGCAAGGCAGCTCCCCGCCAGCACAAACACCACGCCAACGCCAAACCGAAAGATCGCCACCATCGCCGCCAGTGCGATGATCAAGGCAGGCCAATGAACCGACTCCAAAACCGGCAGACTGAACGGACCGGCCATCACCATGCGCGCGAACAAGGTGTGCAACCCAAGCCACAGCGCCAGATTCAAGATCACGCCCACCACCGCCGCCGTGATGGCCGACAAAGCCGCGCTCAATGCCTTGTTGCCGGTCAAGGCTTCGACATAGGGCGCACCCAAAAAGATCCAAAGAAAGGACGGCACGAAAGTGCACCACATGGCGATCAACCCGCCCAGCGTTCCCGCCCACATCGGGTCCATCGCGCCGGACTGCCGCGCCGCCGCCAGAAAGCCGACAAACTGTACCACCGAAATCAACGGCCCCGGCGTGGTCTCCGCCAATCCCAAGCCCACCAGCATCTCATCGGGCTTCAGCCAGTGATAATATTGCACCGCTTGCTGCGCCATATAAGACAACACCGCATACGCCCCGCCAAACGTCACCACCGCCATCTTGCTGTTGAAAAGCGCGATGGAGGAAAACACATTGCCCGGCCCCAGCCACAACAGCGTGACGGCCAACGGCGCAAACCACAGAGCCGCGCCTGCGGCCGCGATCATCGCAAAGCGTTTGGCGGATGGCCGCACATGCGCGGGCACGCCAATCGCGAAAACCGCATCCAATAGCCCTTCTGTGTCAGCCTGGGCGGCGCCATGCCCGCCTTGCTGAAAGGCCCCCGGCGCAAAACGTTGCCCCACAAATCCAACCAACCCTGCCGCCAGGATGATAAGAGGAAACGGCAGGTTGAAGACGAAGATGCCGGCAAAGGCCATCGCCGCAACCGCCACCAGCGCCCAGCTCTTCAGGGCCCGCTTGCCGATGCGCCGTACCGCATCCAGCACAATCGCCAGCACTGCCGCCTTCAGGCCAAAAAACAGCGCCGCCACCAGCCCGATCCGGCCATACGCCACATAGAGCCAGCTCAGAGCACCCAAGGACACCAATCCCGGAAGAATGAACAGCATGCCCGCGATGATGCCGCCGCGGACACGGTGCATCAGCCAGCCGATATAGACCGCCAGTTGCTGCGCCTCCGGACCGGGCAACAACATGCAATAGTTGAGCGCATGCAGGAATCGCCGCTCACTGATCCAGCGCTTTTCCTCCACCAGGATACGGTGCATCACCGCGATCTGGCCCGCCGGCCCGCCAAAGCTTAAGGCCGCCACCCGCACCCAGGTCCAAAAGGCTTCGCGGGCGCTGACAAGCGCGGGCTGAAGGGGGGAATGCAAAAGACTCTCCGGCGCGGGAACGCCTCACTTATACAGGGAAAGCCTCTCGCTCACCAACTTGATCTAAGCCGCCATCTCCATATGCACCGCCAGACCCTTGGTGAAGTCCTGGAAGATGGTGACCAATTCGTCGGCTTCCGCGCCGCGCGGCGCACCCGACGGAAAACGGTAATTCCAAAAACTGGTGATGTGTGACAACGCACCCATCTTGTCGCCGATATCCAAAAACAGCTTGGGGGCGCCCAAAAGGAATTCGCGGAACAACTTGGGGTCCTGCCGCTCGATCAACCCGGCATAGGCATTGTCATACACCGCGATGATTTTGCGTACTTCCACGCTATTGTACTTGGCGCCCTGCAGAATGACGTTCTTGTTGGCGTCCAGAATACGCCGCTCCTCCACGCTGACCTTGCCGATAGGGGTGATTGCTTTGATGCCCTTCAGCGCACGGATCAGATTGGGCCAATACTCGTCCAGACACCATTTGTAATAGATAAAACCGCGCCACGAAAACACCCCCTCGGCGAATTCCGCCGGCCCCAAGCTCAGGGTGGCGCGCAGCGGCTCCAGCTTCTCATTGACTTCGTTCGACAACAACGCCGAAACCATGCGGTTGGTCGAAGCATTGGCCTTGCCCGCGCCGTTGGCCAGCGCGGTCAACCGGCTCACTTCTTCCGCCGCATAGTCGTGCATGCGTTGCTGGTCGGCCGGGGAAATCGCGAAATAGCAGGCATCGGGCCGGATATCATTGCAGCGCAGATGCTCTCGCAACAAAAAAGGGTCCAGCGAGGGCACGGCATCGATCAGCTTAAGAACGTCCAGGTCGCGCTTCAACTCGGCCCGATCGCGATAGTTTCCCACCTCCTGCAGCAGATCCTCAAAGCCGCGCTGGGCGATGAACAGCGAACGGCCGCCGAACTTCAAGTCGGTGCGTTCAAACGGAATGATGATTTTGGTCGCCATGGCCCGTCGCGGCGAAAACAGATCCGTCTCATCCGCGCGCAAGCGATGCTTGAGAATGATGGAGTTGTTGATGACCTTGGATACGAACAGCGGCGCGCGGCCGTGATTCTCATTCTCCGCATTGGCGTCGGCAATGGCGATCAAGTTCAGCACGCGGCTGGAGGACGCGCCTTCCAGCGCGCTCAGGCTGCGAACGGTGCGGTCATTGGCCATTGTTGACCTCCGCCATGCGCTCCTGGAATTGTACGCCTATCCCCTGCTCGTGGTGGCGCACCACCCATCCGCGCGTCTGCCCCAATTGGATCACTTCTCCGATCGGTGGGCGCAACGATGTCTTCAGCATGGCGCCTTGCAGGGAAATATCCATCATTTCGCAGGCCACCGCCTCGCCATTGGCGCGCGTGAAATAGGGAATCTGATTGGTGGCGACGGCGCGGCCATGACGGCGCAATCTGGTGACGCCGACCATTCCCTCGCGCACAAAGGCGGCCAGATCCTGCTCCAGTCTTTTGCGCTTGGCGTCCTTGCAGACGAACTTCAAGCCGAGCTCACCCTCGACATAGCGCGTGGCAACGCCGTCAAAACGGCCAAAACCGTCCATATAAAGAACCACGAAAGCGCTCAAAGGCGGCGGCTCGGGACAGAATATGCCCGCGCCGCCGGCCGACAGATTGATGATGGTGCAGTCCAACGTGATCTGTTCGGCCGGAACAAACAATTTTCCCGCCAGCCTTACGGCAAACCGTTCGCTGCTCCGCTGTTCCTGCACAAGCGCAGGGCGCGCATTGCTTCCCATGATCCCCATCCTGCCACGCAGACCGGCGCGGAATAATGATGGGAAGAATAGAAGAGGGAACTTAACAATGAATAAGCTCCCCGCGGCGCCTGCGGCATGCGCATTTCCCTAAGAAAAGTATGGTTAGGAAAAGCTTTCAGCGGCGGTCATCGCAAACCGGCCCATCTTCCGCGGGACCGCATCCCAACGCGGAAAATGACGGCCTGGCTTCCAGCAAGGCCACCGCACGATCGATCCAAGATCACTTCTGCGCCCAAAACGGCGCGGTTCATGCGACCCAATTGTCTATTGCAGCGCAACCCGCCCGAGCGCGCCGCGAGGGATAACCCCCTCACGGGAAAGAGTCATTGCTCACGCTTTATACGCCTTGGCGCGGCAAAAGGCGACGCTTTCCTGACCCTGACAAAAGCTCGCAGAGAGCAGCCTTGTTAAGAAGGAGGCGCGGGCTTGGAGCAAGTTGGGACCAGATGGAATCAACTGCGTTGGGTTGCGGCGCGGCGATCCGCCCGGAGCCGTGCGAAGAGCGTATCGGGGAATACAGTCGAGCGCGGCGACACCGCGGGCGCCCGCCGCAACCCAACCCGAAGGGCCGGGGTCTTTTGCGTCTATACGCTGCCGCTATGGACGGGTGCGTCCCCCCGGTCCGCGCGAAGCGCGGCCGGAGGATAAACTCCAGGCTTGCCCGTATTCCCAATACGGGCTGCGCCTTTCTCCTGCCACCGCGCGGCTTTGCCGCGCATTAGTCAACTGGCGTGCGAAGCACGCCGGGGCACAAAATCCCTCCGGCGCAGTGGTTTCATCTGGTCCCAACTTGCTCTAAGCTTTGCCCATGGTCGTCAAACCGCCCGCCAATTTTTCCGCCTCGGACCAGCGCAGCCGCATGGTGCTGGATCAGATCGAGAAGGAGCGCGCCGCGACCGACGCCAAAACCGCGCGGCTGAAAGCCTTGCGCCTGGCCAAGGAAGCCGAAGACAAGGCCATCACGGCGCAAAATCCCACGCCCGGCAAGACGCGCCGCAAGCCGCTGACCTGATCGGCGCCTCTGCTTCATGCTGAAGTTTGCCGCCAACCTGTCCTGGCTGTTCAAGGAGCATGCATTTCTCGACCGCTTTGCCGCCGCTGCCGATGCCGGGTTTACCGCCGTCGAGTATCTTTTTCCATATGACCATCGGCCTGATGAGATCGCCCGGCATCTGTCGCGCCATAAGCTCCAACCCGTGCTGTTCAATCTGCCGCGCGGCGACAGCGCCAAGGCTGAACGCGGGCTTGCTTGCATTCCTGGCCGTCAGCGCGAATTTCGCGCCTCGGTGGCGCTGGCATTGGAATATGCCCGCGCCACCGGCGTGCCGCGCTTGCATCTGATGTCCGGTGTCATCGCTGGCGACTGGGCGCAAGCGCTCGCCACCTACAAGGCCGCCCTGCGTTTTGCCTGCGAGCAAGCGGCGGCGCATGGCATCGACATTATGATAGAGCCGTTGAATGCGCGTGACGCGCCCGGTTACCTAATGAACGATTTCGGCCTGGCGAGCCGGCTGATCGCCGAATTGCAATTGCCCAATCTGAAATTGCAGTTCGACATCTATCACCGTCAGATCATTCATGGCGATGTAACCCGGGGGCTGGAAAGCATGATGCCCATCACCGGCCATATCCAGATATCCTCAGTGCCCAACCGCAACGAGCCCACCAGCGGCGAGTTGGACGACCGGCGCGTGCTGCAAACCCTCCAGACGCTGAACTATTGCGGCTTTATCGGCTGCGAATATACGCCCATGGGCACCACTTTGGCGGGACTAGGCTGGATGCGCGCGCTTTCCGCTCAGGCCCCCAGCCCCAATTGCTTGACGACGGACTGACACCGGCCGGCCAACTGCTGCTTGTGCCGGAACGCGGACAGTCTGGTGTCCAAAACGCTCTTCTTCATCTGAACCGCCAGTTGGAATTCCGCTTTGGCGGCCGCGGCCTGGGCGGCGGCCAGCAGCATGCCGGTATCGTCCGCCCCGCCTTCCACGGGAACAACCCAGAATTCCACTATCGCCAGATCCAGCAGGTCGTTGGCCACGGAAAAATTGCTGGCCGTGGCGGCGGCGTTGGCGCGCGTGTAAAGCTTCATCGCCACCGCATAATGCTTCTGATCCACGTCCGGCACCGGCGTGCAGACCTGCTCCAAACTACCGCGGCCCCAAAAAAACACGCTGCCCGCGATCAAGACCAGCCCCAAAAGAGCGGCAACCGCAATCTTGCGTCGAACAGACATGCTCTCGTCCCGGAACCAATCCTTCGAAGGATATTTCGGCGCCGGCCAATAATCTATGCCGGCGGCCCGCCGCTCTCAGTCGCGGCTGCGGCGCGGCAACGCAGGCAGCGGCTCAACTTTGCCCACCACGAACAAATAGGACAAGGCGCCCACCAAACACAGTCCTCCCGCCGTTACCAAGGGGATCAAGAACGACCCTTTGGTCAAGGCCAGCATCTGGCCGGTAAAGACGCTGATGATGATCCCGGCCAGATTGCCCGCGAAATTCTGGATCCCGCCGATGGAGGCCACATGCCCCGGCGTCGGCGCAATCTCGCTGGCCACCGTCCATACATTGGCGCCGGTGAAGGACAGGCTGGCATAGGCCAGCGTCAGCAACGCCAGGCAAGCCCAGTTGCTGTCCACAAAAGCCGCCAGAGCGATACTGGAAGCCACCGCCATGCCGCCTACCAGACAGGTCTTGCGCGCAGCCGTATGGCTCCATCCCATTTTGATCAACCGGTCTGAGGCATAGCCGCCCACCCAGGCGCCCACCACTGCCATCACCGCCGGCAGCGCCCCGATGGTGCCCAAGGCTTGCAGCGAGAAGCCGCGCGCCTGCAGCAGATAGGACGGAAACCAGGTGATATAGAAATAAATAGCGAAGTTCAGACAGAACAACCCGATCATCAATCCCCAGATGGAGCGGTAGCGGAACAGATCCAGCCAGGAAATCTTTTGGGTCACCACGGTCGGTGTGCCGCGCTCCGCCAACAGGGCATCGACTTGGCGCGGCGCGATGGCGCGATATTGTTCCGGATCGCGATAAATGAACCACCAGGCCAAAGCCCAAATCAGACCCAGCACGCCCGTCACCACAAAAGCGCCGCGCCAGCCCACAAACAAAATCAGCGCGGTGACCAGGGGCAAGGACAAGGCCGACCCCGCGGTGGAGCCGCTGTTGAAAATACTGCATGCCAAACCGCGCTCGCTCCTGGGGAACCAGTTGAACGCCGTCTTGGTGAAGGATGGCAGGCTGGCCGCTTCCCCCACGCCCAGCATCAATCGCGCGGCCACGAATTGCCAAACGCCCCGCGCAGCGCCCGTGGCGGCGGTGAACAGCGACCACCAGACGACGGCAAAGGCCAGGCTGATGCGTACACCCACCTTGTCGATGAGCCAGCCCGCGGGCAGCTGCATGATGGCATAGGTCCAGAAGAAGGTGCTCAGCACCCATCCCATGGTGGCGGCGTCTATGTTCAACTCGGCGCGAATGGCCGGCGCAGCGATGGACAAATTGGCGCGATCGATGAAGCTGATCGCATTGGCCAAAAAGCACATCCAAATGATCAGCCAGCGTATTTTCGGCATTTTTGCCCCTTGCTCTTGTTGTTGTTCGGGCACGCTACGATACTTAAGCGTATTTCTCCATCGCTTCCCAAAGGCCGTTGAGATAGACGGCCCCCAGCGCCCGGTCATAAAGACCGTAACCCGGCCTGCCTTGTTCGCCCCAGATCATGCGGCCGTGATCGGGACGCGCATAACCGGTGTATCCGATATCGTGATAGGCCTTGACGATCGCCGCCATATCCAGCGAACCGCACTCGCTCTTATGCGCGGTCTCCTCGAAATCGCCCGCCGCATTGACTTTGACATTACGCAGATGCGCGAAATGAATCCGCCCTTGCCCGCCGAACTCGCGCACCAGCGCCTCGACATTGTTCTGAGGACCGGCGCCCAAGGAGCCGGAGCATAGCGTCAACCCGTTGGCGGGACTGTCCACGATAGACAATAGCCGCGCCAGATCATCGCGATTTTTGACGATGCGCGGCAGGCCGAAAATCGGGCGCGGGGGATCGTCGGGATGGCAGGCCATCTTGATACCGCTCTCCTCCGCCACCGGCACGATGGCCTTGAGGAAATAGGACAGATGTTGCCACAATCTCTCTTCACCGATCGCGGCATATTCTGCCAGCAATCCCTTCATCTCCTCCAGTTGGTAGCTGGTATTCCATCCCGGAAGCGAGATCCCCTTGCTGACGTCGATCGCCTCCACGTCCTGCGTGGAAAAAGCCAGCGTGGTGGAGCCGTCCGGCAGCTCGGCCGTGGCGGTGCGGGTCCAATCGAATACCGGCATGAAATTGTAACAGATGACTTTGAGCCCGGCCTTGCCCAGGTTGCGGATGGTCTGCTGGTAATTGGCGATCAGCCGGTCGCGGCTGGGCCTGCCCAGCTTGATATCTTCGTGCACCGGCACCGATTCGATCACGTCCAACGCCAGGCCATGGGCCTCGACCTTGGCTTTCAACGCCAGAATGCGTTCCATCGGCCAGACCTCGCCCACCGGCACGTCATAAACCGCCGAAACGATGCCGTGCATGCCAGGAATCTGGCGGATATATTGAAGGGAGACGGGATCGCTGTCGCCGAACCAGCGAAAGGACATTTTCACGAGACACGGCTCCTTTTGTGGGTTTTTGTGATCCGATACATATTCCGTGCTTACACCATCTGCGGACAATTGGCCTATATCATCTGACTAGGGGTGTTTCATGAGAGGAACACCCTGCCCCAATCCGAAAAAAAGGCGCAATTCCAGCCTCAAATCTTAACAAGCGCTCTCGCATCCGCCCTGGAGTAACTTGTTCTTAAAGGAAAATTTCTTGCCGTATACGGAACTTTCCTCTCAATATGGACATTGTATACATCGGCCGGGGCGAGATGAACATGGCAGAGATTGTCGCGTTTCCGCATGAGTCGCACCACCGCCCTACCGTTCTTGTTGTCGACGACGAACCAACCATCCGCGCTTTCCTGTGCGACTATCTCAGTCAAGCGGGTTTGCACGCCATCACCGCGGCCTCCGGCGATGAAGCCATGCACGTTTTGAACGCCGACAACACCATCGATCTGGTCTTCAGCGACGTGCACATGCCGGGCAACCTTGATGGATACGCGCTGGCGCGCTGGATAATGGACAACCGGCCGGGCTTGCCGGTGCTGCTCGCGTCCGGGGACTTGGGCCAGCTCAAACCGTCGCGGGAATTGTCGGGCGCCGAGATTGTGCCCAAGCCCTATGATTTCGATATGGTGGTGCGCAAGATTCGTGCGGCTCTGTCGACCGGCAAACGCCGCAGCGCCTAAGCGCGCTTTTTCCTTCCGCTTTCTCTGTAGGGCCAACGCCCGGTTGTCCCTTTGAATCCTGCTGTTGCGCCATTAGCTTTACGCCATGATCGCTCAGCTCCTTTCCGTTCAGACCGGACGCATCGCGCCCCTGGGGCCCGATCAAGTCCCCAGCGGCTTTGTCAAAACCTCGCGTCAAGGCGCCGTCCACGTCGGGCGGCTGGGCCTGGAAGGCGACAGTCAAGCCGATCTTGCTGTTCACGGCGGGGCCGAAAAAGCCGTTTATGCCTATGCGGCCGCGCACTATCCGGATTGGGCGGCGCAATTTCCCCAACTGGCGGCTAGCTTTCACGGCGGCGCGATGGGCGAAAATCTCACGGTCACGGGCATGACCGAAGCCGACATCTGCGTGGGAGACGTGCATGCGGTAGGAACCGCTCTGCTGCAAGTCTGTCAACCGCGCCAACCCTGTTTCAAATTCGCTCTGCGCCACGGCAACAACCGTTTGCCCAAAGCGATGGTGAAAAGCGGCCATTCGGGTTGGTACTATCGCGTATTGCGGGAAGGAAGCCTTAAGGCTGGCGACGCGTTCACCCTGCACGACCGCCCCAATCCGGATTTTGCCTTCTCCCGGCTGGTTCAGATCGTTTATCACGGCAAGGCCAGTCTCGAAGAACTTGCCCGCCTGGCCCAGATGCCGGGCCTTGCCAGCCAATGGCGCGAGCACGCCCGCCAATCGCTGCCTGCCTGAAGCTGCCCAAACAAAAACGGCACCCGAAGGTGCCGCTTAAGACCTGTTGGAGACAGGAGGTTTTCTTAAGCCATCTTGCGGCGGCGGCGCGCCATGGCCGCACCGGCCAGACCGGCCGCAAACAGAGACAGGCTGACGGGTTCGGGCACTCTGGCCGGGGGATCGTTCACCGCGATATTGTCGAACTCAAACGAATTGCCGCTCGATGCGAACACCACCTGATTGATCAGGTCATTAGAATCGAACGCGAAATAAAAGCGCCGATTGGTCGCGCTGCCGAACTGATCGCCATTGGCCGGCAAGGCCAGTGCCGCGCCGCCGAAGGTCTGACTGAAACCGCCCGAGCCTTTGAAGGTGATGCTGTTGTAATTGTCGATCGAGCCCAGATAGACGCTCAGACTGTGCATCACGCCAGGCGCGGTCAAAGTGGCGCTGCCGCCGGTGAAGACCGACAGATATTTTGTGGCGTCGCCGACCGGCGGCGCGGCGATGCCCGGCATCAATGGACCTTGGAATAGACCGGCGGTGGACCAGCTCATCGTGTAACCGGCCGCAAGCGGATTGTCGAAATCCTGCACCATGACCTCCCCGGCGGCGGGCGCCCCATCAAAACCTATGGAGCTGAAGACGATGCCAGCATTAGCGGTGGCCGACGAAGCCAACAAGACGCCGACAACGGCAAAACCGGAAAACAGCTTGGACATCATGGAGGCGATCCTGGCGCTAACGAGGCGACATCCAACACGCCGCCGCGCAAAGCACCAGATTTGCATCAAATGCTGGTAAATGCCGTTCCAGAAAGAAACAGGCCTCAGTTAACCCGTATAAAGAATGACGCCGTTCTCAAGCCCAATGCCCCCATTTGGGGGTGGCCTCGATCCAGGCCAGAGCGAACGCGATGGCCACAGCACTGGCACATACTTCTCGACTATCTTTTTCCCGGAAATCCGCCAAAAATGCGAACAGCGACGGCATCGCAAAAAGGGCCTTGGACACCTCTCATATTTTTCCTTCCGTCCCGGAAACCATTAACAGTTTACCGGCGTTGAGAATCTGTCCGGTTTCACAGACCGGGCTTGGGGCGGGGAGTTAGCGGATCGGTTCCGGCCACCGCGATATGTCGAGGCTCCAATTGCGTCCCATTTCTACCGGAACAAGCCCTATCCGTTCCCGCAGCCTCTGCCCCCTCTGTGGGGGTCCGCTTTATTATGTGAGTTCCAGTTTCAGCTTTTTGACGGGGCGCAAGAAGCGCGTCTGCCTCGCTCTAGATTGCAGTTACGTGGATAAGCAAAGTTTCAAGCGCATACCCGAGAAATCACCCCCACCGCACAATATGGCCTCCCCGCAATAAGCGCGTTGGCCGGGTTATCCAGGTGCGGCAACTTGCCCAAAAATCCTTGGAACCCAAATGACCCTATAGATGTTTGACAATCGGCAAAAATACAACCGCGCCCATGGGGAACTTTTGACGCCTGACCTTCCGCAATCCCTCGCCACCCGATATCGGGAGCATGCGTCAGAAAGGCTGCATCTGCCGGAGCAAGCCACGACGGATGAGAAGCGTCTTTTCCAGCTCGTCTATCTCGGTTTGGCAGAATCCTGGATTGCGCTCGCCTTGCACAGCAAATCGTCTGTGCCAGAGTCCACATCAGAGTCTGCACCAGAATCCGAGAAAACCGGTGTGGAACCTTCCCTCTCTTGGCCCTTGCCGCATTTATGAAACAAGCCGAAAGCCGTCCATGACCCACAATCGCTTTTTGAATGCCTCCTTCTGGCTTTATGCCTGTCTCAGCCAACTTTTGGCCCCGGTATCCGGCGGGGACTTCCTCACCGTAAAACTTATTCAGTTGGGCCAATTCGGCCCATTCGACGATCTGCGCGGGCTGTCGGCGCGCATGGCAATCGCCGCGACCCTGTGGCTGGTAACCGACCGCTGGATCAAGCGGCAAGTGGAACTTCCCGCCTCACATCAGTGAAACCGACATGGGCGGCGGCGCATTGGGCCGCGAGATTCCGCTTAACGCCTCACTGGCGCGGTCGGAATCCGAACTTGTGGCGATGTCGCACAAGGACAGAATGCCCACCAATCGCTTGTCGCGGTCCAACACCGGCAGCCGGCGCACCTGAATGTCTCCCATGTTCAATGCCACATCCTCGATATCCTGATCGAGAAAACAGTATTTGATATCCTGGGTCATCAATTCGCGGATTTTCGTTCTGGGACCGAAGCCTTCCGCCATGCCGCGCACCACCATGTCGCGGTCGGTGATCATGCCCACCAGCCGGTCATTCTCGCCGACCGGCAAAATACCGACATCCAAATCCGCCATGAGCCGCGCTGCGACTTGAATGCTTTCCTCGGGATTGACGGTGGCGACGTCGTGCGTCATCACATCCTGAACTTGCATGCGACCTCCTTTTCGCGCCGTTGCCCGAACGCCCAAAATTTTGAGCGGCAGGGGCGATTTGAGAATCGTTCCTGCCGCTGCCATGATCGGCATATCCATTGAAGGAATCCACGATCACCTCTGGCCAACGGATGGCGCGCGCACCCGTTGCACGGAACCGCGATATTTCGGAAAGAAAACCAAGAACGCGGCATGCAACCGGGCGAAATTGCGTTTCAGGCATGTGCCGCAATCCCCCGCCCCGGCTTTTTGGCGTAACGCAATGATAAAGTTCTGCGCTGGGAACTTGTGAGCAAAGGCGCAAGAGCCTTCCGCTTAAGCTGGTCTTAGCCTTACCTGCATCTTTTCATTTATGGGTTCGCCGTTCGCGGTTAGGTCAAAATCATGGGCCAGACAATCACATCCATTGCCGACATGGTGTCCTATGCGGGGGATTTGCGCCGCACTGCCAAGCAAACCGCCGCGCCGGAACTGGCGGAAAAAATCCAGCATTCCGCCGACCAACTGGAAAAACACGCGCTGCAGCGCGTGGGCCAGGCGGGCCTGGGCATCGGTCTTTTGCTGGACACCTTTGTCTGATCGTGCCCGGCGGACACGTAAGGTACTGATGGACCACGCGATTAACCAACGAACGCGTCTACGGTCCCCCACAGCAATTAGCGATTGCAGTTCGCGCCCGCGCGAACAAAAGTAAGGACTGAACCGGGGCATTTCACCCCGCAAGGGGCCTGACGTGACCAGCCACGAACCGCAAACCCATGATGCCGCCGGCGCAGAGGAACTTTGGCTGACCTATCTCAACCACGACCGCTCGGTGCAACAGGCGGTGCGGCGGCTGGGCGCACTCTCCCATGACAATGTCGAACTGTTTCGCACCTTGTTGCTGAAGGGCCGCGACCGCAGCCGGGTCAAGGACTATGAAGCCGAATCCATTCGGCAATTGCAGGGCGAAGCTTTTGTGGATGATGAGGCGCTGCAAACAGCGCTAATCGTGATGCATGCCGAAGATCCGCATCTGGGCGAGGAACTCAAGCGCGCGGTCGCCGCCGCCGGCAAGCCGGAAAATCTCGACCGGCTGGTCGCCGATATTCGCGCCCAGAACGGCATGCCCGCGCCTGCGCCTCGCGCCAAGAGCGAAACACCGCGGCGCGCGGTTCCATCCACATTCATACCGATTGAAACCGCGCCTGTTTTTGAAAATTCGCCCGCGCCGGCATCCCCTGAACGCCGTTCGTCGCCATTTGAATCTGTTATCGTCCCGGCGCCACAGGTGCCGCGGCCACAAGCCACCGAACCACCACGGACGTCAAAACCGTCCGCGGCAAAGCGTGTTGCGATCGCCGCCGCCATTCTGGCGCTGGGCATTGCAGCCATGGCGCTGCTGACCGCCAAGCTCGGTGACAGTCCACAGCAAACCGCCAGCGTCCAGACACCGGAGCCCGCAGTCCCGCAACCCGCTGCCACCGCGCCGATTGCCGCGCCGCAACCGCAACCCGCACCCGCCATGCGGACGTCCGCCCACGAACCTGAGACGCCAGCCGCGCCACAGACAACTGAGATACAGCCGCCGGCTACCCAAGCACCGGCAACTTCGGCCATGGCGACAAGGGCCAACGCACCGGCCGGTACCACTCCCATGCCGGTGCCGGGCGCCCATTACACGGTGGTGCGCGGCGATATGTTGAGCCAAATCGCGCTGCAGGCTTACAAGGACCCTGCCAAATTCCCCCTGATTTTGAGAGCCAACCCCAACCTAAAGCACGGGCCGGACATCATCTACTACGATCAGGTTATTTTCATTCCGCCCGCGCCCTGAAGGGATGCGGCAAATCGGACTTGCACAGACGGCCCAGCCCGATTAAAGCCACCCAGCGCGACCGACGAATCCCCACAATATTGTACGGAGGCTTGTCCTTTGTTGCGTCTCAACCAGGATTTTCATGAGCAACGGTACCGTTAAGTTTTTCAATGCCGCGAAGGGCTTTGGTTTCATCACACCCGACGATGGCGGCAAGGATGTATTCGTTCCGGCAACCTCCATCACCGCCTCGGGCATCGCCAAGTTGAAGGCGGGCCAACGCGTGGCGTTTGACTCCGAACCGGATGCCAAAGGTCCAAAGGCGGTCAATCTCAAGCTGCTGGCCGAGCCGGTGCGCGACATTCCGCGCGAGACAAAAGAACCGCGCGCCCAGGCCAAACCCGCGATCAGCCTTTATTGCGATTCGGATTCGGATGACGCGCAAGATGTCTTGGCGGCTTTGCGCGATTTGGGCCACGAGCCTCACCTGGTGGATGTCATCACCGCCCCACCCAGCCGCGAAGAGCTCAAGACTCTTTCCTTACTGATGCGCGAGGCCGATCAAAGCCTGGTGCGCCGCTACGACCGGCTGTTCCTGGAACTGCAGTTGGACGACCGTTTCATCAGCGAGAATGAATTCTGGACCGGAATCTTCGAGCATCCCACGCTGATCAACGGGCCGGTGCTGGCCAACGCCAACAAGGCGCGGCTGTGCCGCACCCCACAGGATGTAAAAGCCTTCCTGGGTGCCGACGCCGCGGCCGGCAAACCCAAGGGTCTGTCACCGCGCATCGCGGCAATGATGACCGGTGGTGTGGTGCCCCCGCCCGAGCCCAAGGAACATATCGCCCCCGCGATCAGTCAAAAGCCTGCTCCCGCCTTCCTTCCCAAACAGGGCCAACCCAAAGCCAAAATCGAACCGCGCAAAACACCCAAACTCGCGGCCGACATGGCGCCGCCGAAGACCGCTGCCGCCAAAACAGCTGTCAAGAAAGCCGCCGCCAAACCGGTCAAGAAAGCCGCACCCGCGAAAAAAACCGTCAAAAAGAAAAAATAAAATGTTCAGCCAGCTGATGAGCCTGCTGCAAAGCCCCGCGCCGCCGCGCGCGCCGCACACGCGTTTTTCGGTGGCGGTGCTAATGCTGGAAGCGGCGCGTCAGGACGACAAATTCGACGCCAGCGAACGCGCGGCGATCGAACGCTTGTTGATGCAGCGCTTCGGCCTCACCGCGGTGGAATGCACAGACCTGATGGAGACAGCACAGGCCCATGCCCACAGCATGGTGCAGCTCCACGGCCATACCAGCGAGATCGCCCGCGAAATGTCGCCACAGGAACGGGTGCGGCTGATTGAGATGTTGTGGGAAGTGGCCTATGCGGATGGCGCGCTGGACCCGGAAGAAGATCTCCTGATCCGCCGCATCGCCAATCTGATCTATGTCACCGACCGCGACCGGGTCCTGGCCCGCCAGCGCGTCGTGGCGCGGCGAGAGCAGAATTCATAAGAACGGCGAACCGCCGCCAAAGCGCTTTCTCACAGCGCATAGCGGAACGAAAAGGCCAGAATATTCACATCGACATCGTAACTTCCGTTCAAGATCACCGAATGGGTGATAGGATCGGTGTTGTTGAGGCTGACATTCATATTGGGCTTGGCAAGGGCAAAAGAATGACCCCAGGCACCTTCCACCGTCATGCCGCCGCCCAACGCATAGCTTGCGCCAAACCCCAACAGATAACGATCGGTATCGGCCAGCGTCACGGCGCGATAGGCGCTGGTTACAGGGGTTTGATCAAAGGCAATGCCGCTCTTCAGCGACCAACGTTCGTCCAAATGATAAACGCCGCCCACAGCCACCATCCAACTGTCGCGATAGCCCTGCACATTCACGAAGGGCAGGTTCTGACTTTGGATGGTCACATCCTTGAACACGCTCCATTGGCTGAACTGCACATCCGCCGAAAGGACAAGCCCCTCGTCCACTTCGCGGGTCAGGCTTAAGCCCATGGTCGCCGGAAGTCTGGCCTTGGCGCGGGCCGGCCCGCTGATCATGCCCAACAAGGGACTTGCGCCGGTGAAATCCAACGCACCTTCAATCTGATGATCCACGGACGAGCGGTACATCAGTCCCAACCGCATGCCGTCCTCGAACTGGGCCAGCACACCGAGATTGAATCCCACAGCCCAGTCATGCGCCTTGAAACGATAGAAGGCGTCCGGCACGCCGGAGCCGAAAATCGCAGCCTGATTGATAGCGCTGGTGACGTCCAGCTTCAGATATTGTGCCGACACGCCTGCTCCCACCGACCAAGTCCGGTCGAGCTGCCAAGCAATATTGGGATTGATGTCCAATGAGAGCACCGCCGTTTTGGTGCCCAGATAGCGGCCATACCATTGACTGTCATACGCGTTGGAATTGCCGAATGGCGCGGTGATGGCGATACCGGCCGAAAAATCCTCGCTCAGCCTTTTGACGGCATACAGGTTGGGGATCAGCGCGGCGCGCCCACTGTCGCCACCGCTATTGCCTGCGATAGGAACGCCGCCGGACCGCGCCACCCCATTAAAAGTCATGCTGGGCAGGATCACCGCCGCCCCCACCTCAAACCCGTCGGCGGTCAGCCGGGTCATGCCGGCGGGATTGGAAAAGACCGTGTTGGGTCCGCTCGCCCTGCTGCCATTTCCAGCATAACTGGTGGCCAACGCCTCGGCGCTGTTTTCCCGCACCAGAAAGCCCGCCGCCAGCGCGGGCGTGCCCGCCAGCGCCAGGGCCAAAAGCCCAAGCGGAATGCTGAATACTATCTTGTTCATGACCAGCCGCGTGTCGAGGACCGACGGGGACCATAACGCGTCAGAGTTGAAAACTGCCCGCCGGTTCCCCTAAAATTCGCATCAAAAACCGCCTTTGACCGGACGCCCAATCGTTAACCCGTGCCAAGCCCGGCTGCGTGGTACGCCGATGTGCCTCGCTCGTCAGCCAAAAACCACTCCCCAAACGCGCCAGCCACGGTAAAATAGAGCCTTTAAAAGACCGGCCCTCGGGGGGGTAAAATGGGCAAAACAAAATGGCGGGCGGGGGTAGAAATCGCGCCCGAGAAACCAAGCTTCCTGCGGCGCTTCCGCATTCCCATCGCGGTCGCCGCTGTGTTCATGACCGCCCTGAGCGTTTTCATCTATCTGTATGTCAACGCCGACATTCCTTATGGCGATGCCCGCTCGGATTATCAGCGCGCGCTGGCCGATTGCATGGCAGACCATATGCGGCACGCCACGGGCGACGGCGCCGCCACCGCGGCTGCGTCGTCTTGCGTGCAGGATACGCCCGGCGGACAGTATTCCGCTGAAGAACGGTAGAGCGGCTGCCGACAACCTTCTGTGTTACGCCGGCTTGTCCGACAGTAATTCATAGATGCTATTCAGCCGCCATATAATGCGGATTCAACCGCGACAATGTTTCGTTGACATAAATGCCGGGATGGATGGCGAGCCCGTCCTGCATCACCGTGTCGGGCAGAACATCGGCATGGTATTGGCACACACCGATCATCTTGGGGTGCGCCTGAAAAAAAGCTTCCAACGCGCGTTCATACGCCACCAGCTTGCTGAAGTCTCTGGCCGGCCCGAACTCCCAAGCCATATCGCCGGAGGCCCAAAGCCCCGCATAGCCGTCGTTCAGCGCGCTGTCATACGCCTCTTTCAGAAGACTAAGCATCGCCGCAGGATCGAACACGCCATGCACCAGATGCTCCTGGCCGGTGGACAAAACAAGGCGCCCTTGCAACACCGCCTCATGCACATTGAGGCCCGAGGACGTCAGGTAGGCGCGAATGCCGTCAACCATTTCGGGGCTATTGAGATAGAGGCAGCGATAGTTGGTATCCAGCCTCTTTCGGATATGAAGCGCCAAGCTGGCAAGCTGCTGTGACGGCGCACCTTGATATATAAGGCATTGGTGCCGTGGAATTGGTGTCATGCACCCCTCCAGACAAGATAGAACGAGGCGATTTTAACGCGCCATGAAATAGAATACCACGGTGTGGTTGACGCCACGTTACCCTTTCGCCCCATTCATCGTTTTTTGGCGTGTTTCATGCCTTGTATAAGCGCATCAAGCGCTTCTCGAAACCGCGCGAGGGTGGAAAATTTGTACGCCCGGCTTACCATCGTTACCGCCTCGGCAACTGAGAAATTCTCACCACACACCATCCGGCAGATCAGCCAATCATTCGCTCCCATAGCGCCTTGCACCCGGTGCCAGAAATCCTTGGCATCGCGCGCATGATCGGCGAAGGCGCCGGGCACTCCGCCGCTGCCCTTGACCCGGTCGAAATCCACGCCGCCCGGAAACGGCGCATGACAGATGCGCCAGCCTTCGTCAAAGGCCCGCGCCGCCGCGAACCGGTCCAGCGCCCGCGCCTCTTCCTCCCGCGCCGCATTGACACCGGTGCATCGCTCTTTGCACCGCATATGGCCGCGCCGGAATTCCTTTTCATAGACGGTCAGCCGCGACCAGCCCTGCTTGGCGCCCGCGCGCGGCGATAAGATCCTGTCGCGCGCGTGATCGGGACCGATCACCGCCGGCTCCTCCACCGTCTCCTCCGCCGCGCGCGCCGCTGTCTTTTTCATGGATCGCGCTTTCATCGGGGCCGGCGCGTCTCTTCGCGGAAGAAATCGCGCGCCGCATAGACCGGATTGACCTGTGCCTTCAGCACCACCCCCATCTCCGCGATCAATGCCAGCGCCTCGCGCAAGCTGCGCGCCATCTCGATCCGCATACCCGCCCCGCGCAGCCGGGCGAAAGCCGCCACCTTCACCGCCGTCAGCCGCTGCTCCTTGATCTCGATGCCCAACGCCCGGCCCCGATAACAGATCACAATCCCCGGCGCGTCCGCCGCGGCGGCAAAGCAGCAGGCATCCTGCGGAAGCCGGTCTTTCAATTCCGCCAACAACTGCTCCATCACGGTGAGTTCCACCTCCCGCGCCTTGGGCCTGACCCGTTCCACATTCAAGGCAAATCGCGTCATGGTCCTGGTTCCTTTGAATTGATTTCCGGGGGATAAAGATCGGGGCGCAAATCATGGCGGCTGATCGCGCCGCCGGTCGCATGTTCCAGCGCCAGGCACCATTCCGCCGGCACCCGGTGGCTGCGGCGCAGCACCTCGCTGACGGCTTGCGGGGAAACACCCACCGCCCGCGCCACCGCCACCTGGCTTTTCAGATGATCCCGGATGACAGCCCTTAAAGCCCCTATTCCTGTTTTGGTTTTCCCCGTCGCCATGAGAGAACTAAACAAGAACACTTGTAGGCGGTCAACAAGAATTCTTGCAAAATCGCAGTTTACAAGATATCTTGTGCAAACATGATGTTTGCTTGTATACCCTTGCCATGAAACCAACCATGAAAAGCCTGGGCGAGCGGGTGCGCGAACGCCGCCAAGCGCTGGGCCTGTCCCAACCCCAGTTGGCCAAAAAGGTCGGAGGCATCACCTATCAAGCCATCCAGCAATTGGAGGCCGGCGGCGGCACCAAGCATCTGGTTGGCATCGCCCGCGCGCTCGGTGTCACCGCCGAATGGCTGCAGGATGGCCATGGCCCGACCCCGGCCAGACCCGGCGCGGCGCGCGGCGCCGGGGCCGAAAAGCTCAAAGTGCTGGGCATGGCCGAATGCGGCCCCGATGGCTGGTCGCTATGGAACGGCGATGTGATCGATCTGATCGACCGGCCCGCAGGATTGATCGGTGTACCCAACGCCTATGCCGTTTATGTGGTGGGGGCCAGCATGGAGCCGCGCTATCACCCCGGCGAGGTGGTGCATATCCATCCCGGCCGTCCGGTGGATGTGGGCGCCTATGTGCTGGTGCAACGCCGCCCCAAATCCAATGGCGAAGCGCCCTTGGCGGTGATCAAGCGCCTGGCCAAGCGCACCGGCGCCAAAATCGTGCTGGAACAATTCAACCCGCCTCGCAGCTTCGAGATCAGAACCGCCGACATCGTCTCCCTCCACCGGGTGGTAGGCTCGGGCGAATCTTAGTTCGCCGTCTTTAATCCGGCGCCGCAGTGTAGTAGCCGCCACAGCCGGAGGCGCTTTCGACGCCATAGAGATATTAACCGCCGCGGTGTGAGCAGGAACAAAACAGAGAGTTCCAACAGACAAACTGCATGACTGACAATCAGTCATTCTATGCAGCGTCGCACTTTTGTTCGGCGACGAGCGGGCGAAAGATACGCGAAGCACAAGCCAGATACGGCCCCCTTCCGCAGCCTCATTCGATTCAATTTTAAGAATCGGCCCGGCGCCCTGCATCATCCTGTTTCATAGCGGGAAAGGTTCCGCCGATTGAAATTTGTGATCGCAAATTCTTCGCTTCCCTAACGATAAAATCGAACATTCGACACAGGATATGCGATAATCGAAACTGCAATTGTGTTGTGGGCTGTCTGATGAGTACGGATCTGTCGCCGCGTGCGGTGTTACTGGGCTACAGTTTTGTGGTGGTTTCGCTGATTTGCGAAGCCATCATTTATTGCGCCAAGCTCTTCCATATCTGACAATTCGCGCATTACCGCGGCGCCTACGTTAACACTTCTTACCATCTTTGCTGTGGACAAACTCCCGCCACAGGAGTGCAATCGCCGGCGCCGGGACTGTCGGAGGCGTTCATGCAGGATTATGAGATCCGCATTCAAACAACTGGCCGTACACAGACGATCATCGAAATGATGCACCTCAACGATCACACCGCTATCCGCGCGGCCGAGACTTTGGCCGCGGGCCGCGCATTTGAAGTTTGGCGTGATCTGGAATGCATTCACGGACCCAGACCGACCTCACCGCCGCTGGTGAAGTTCAGCGGTGCACGAACGCACTGACTGCTTGTCATCTTGTGGGTACGGCTTCGTACCTCGCAGACATTGCCCTCCGCTCCGGGGAACGGTAGGTTTTATGTTGTGCGCTATACAGGCGTCTCCATCCTATTCCGACGTATGCTTCGCACACAATCGGAGTGCGCAGACAAACCCGCAGGAAGCCATGGACCGTTATCATGTCTTGATCGCCGAGGATGAGGGCGATCTCAGGCTGGTAATCGCTGAAGCCCTCACCCAGGCCGGACTTAGGGTTGCTCAGGCCCAGGACGGCAAGCAAGCATACAAAATCCTGACGGAAAACCCGCAACCCAACACGCTGCTGATTTCCGACCTGCGCATGCCGCGGATGGACGGCTTCGAATTGGCCGAAGCTGCGATCGCTTTCGATCCTGAAATCAAGGTTTTGATGCTGACAGGCTATGCGGAAATGCCGGTTTCTCCGGCCGCACTCAAGGCGCGGGAGGTGCGGATTTTACACAAGCCGGTCGAGCTCGACCGTTTGTGCGAACTGGCAATGGAGATGTTGGCGCGGCCCTGACGCGTTACGCGGCTTTGGATTTTCTGGATTCCTGGCGGCGCGGCAGGATGACGCAAACCGTGGTGCCGATATGCTCCTGGCTGTCCACCGCCACCTCCCCGCCATGCTCCCCCACCAAGGCCTTGACGACCGACAGGCCCAGTCCGGTGCCTTCACGCGCCAGCATGGGATTGTTGGAGGCCTGCTCGAACGGCTTGCCAATGCGCGACAGAACGTCGGCGGCGATTCCCACTCCTTCATCCTGGACCGCCATGCGCACCGCCTCGGCAGTCTCGGTCAGCGACATGGTGATTGTGCCCCCATCGCGCGAGAATTTCACCGCATTGGATAGAAGATTGATCAGTATCTGTTTGCAGGCGCGCGGGTCGGCGATCACTTCCACCGGTTGCTCCGGGAGTTGCAGCGCGACTTGGATCTTGCGCTCCTGCGCCTTGGGCCGGATCAGCGACGCGCATTGTTCCATGCAATGCTTCAGATCGAAGGCGCGGAAATCCGCCTGGAAGCGGCCGGCCTCGATCTTCGCCAGATCCAAAATGTCCGACACCAGGCTTAGCAAATGGTTGCCGGACTCATGGATCAGCTTGGCATACTCCTCATGGCGCGCAGGGATCGCGCCATGGGCCTTGCTCAGCATCAATTCCGAGAATCCGATGATGGCGTTCAACGGGGTGCGCAGCTCATGGCTCATATTGGCGAGGAATTCCGACTTGATGCGGCTGGCGGTTTCGGCGGCATCCTTGGCGGCTTGATTGCGCAGCAATTCGCGTTCCAAATTCTCGCGGTCCTTGGCGGTTTTGCGGAATATCTTCAAAGCCAAGGCGAATTGGCCGATTTCGTCGCCCCGCGCGCTCAAGGCCAAAACCCGTTCCACGCCTTCATCCGGATCGCTGGTGATGGCGCCGGTGATCTGCTTGAGAGGACGGATCACGTCCCACATCACGAAAAAAGCCCCCAAACAAGCCAGTCCCGTGCATAACGCCATCAAAAGCAGGGCCTGGGTCAGATCACGGGAGGCGCGCTGCGCATTGGCATTGGCGCGCTCCTCGGCCGCAGCCAACGCGGCTCCGGACACTTGCATGATGCTGTTCAGCGCCGGCGCGGATTGGACCAACCATTGCGGCCCGCTCATGCCAAAAGGCTCGCCCATTTCCGCCTTCATGCGTATATCGGTGCGCAGCCTGGCATAACGGCCGAAATAATCGGCATTGGCGCGGGCAATCGCCTTGACCAGCCCCGGCGGCGCTTCGGTGTTTTCCACCGCCTTTTCGATGGATTTCCAAGGGCCTTGGGTACGTCCCTCGATCCGGGTAAACTCTTCGCATTCCGCGTCGGTGGGAATGTGGGGATAGGCGATTAGGTTGCCGTAACGGCGCCGTTCGGTACCCGCCTCGATCCGAATATTCCAGGCAATATCGCTGATGCGTATCATCTCGCTGAGATAAGGTTCAGCCCCCGCGATTTGACGCGAAAAGATCATGCCCTGCTTGTCGACCAGTCTCATGATGTCAAAAATCGAGGCTTTGGGATCGAAAAACAGCCGCGTGGCGCGCTGTTCGCGTGGTAACTGCACAGCGCGCAACACAGCGGGAAGCAACCGGTCGAAATTGCGTCTCGCCGCTGCGAACTCGCCGGCCAGGGCCGGCGCAATGCTCTCATTGCGGGTCCGCGCGATTTTGCTTTGCACATAGGCCATCGCGTTCAAACTGTTGCGATGCGCCACCCTCAGCTGCGCCACGGTCTCAGGGCCGGCAACCACCGGTTCGCTGACAGCGGTCTTGATCAGGCCCATCTCCACGCGCAAAGCCTCGCGCACCATCACCATCTCGCGCGCCAACCTTGCGCTGACCGCAATCTCAGAACTGGCGCGCTCGCGCTTCCAGGCGCTCACGGCGCTGACCGCGAACACCAAAACCAGCACCCCCACCAAAGCGCCGGTGACCAATGTGAGTACCATGGATACAGAATAGGTGCGCTTCAAGGCGCTTATCCCCAGATGTTTCCTTCGCTTGCAAGTTAGGCGACACCTGTGGCGAATTTCTTAAATCCGATTTTCCGGACACAAATTTAGGCAACGGGCGTTACAAATATGAGCAGCAGGCGTTAAAAGCGGTTCACATCTCTTACCGCTTGCTTAATGCAAGCTTCCGCGCCCACCGCCCCACCACAAGTCGCCTTGTTGACTTTATACAAGTATTCTTGTAGCTTGTCCGCGTGAACATGCTGGAGGTCATACGCCAGGGCGCGCAGGACAGCGCCAAGCGCGCACGGCCTCTGCCCTGCCCCTTTTGCGGCACGCCGCCGCCGCTGGCCGCCCATGTCGCCGGCCATTTTGTGGTCGGCTGCGAAAATGAGGATTGCGCCGCCAATCCGCAGGTCTCGGCTGCATCACCAGGCGCAGCCTGGGAAAAATGGAATGCTCGGCCGGCCCGCTAGCCCAAAATATGTAAGCTAATCGTTGACACTATGTAAGCGATATGCTTACATGCAGTCATGACGGTTAAGACCTTCGCCAACAAGGAATTGGCCAATCTCTGGTCAACCGGAAAGAGCAAGATCGATGCGCGTTTCCATAAGAGGATTTTGGTGCGCCTCGACCGTATCGATGCAGCCTGCAATATCCGGGAACTGGATGTGCCTGGGTTCAATTTCCACTCGCTGAAAGGAAAACCACAGCGCTATTCAATCCATGTCAACGGCCCCTGGTGCCTGACATTCGAGTTTGAAAA
The DNA here is from genome assembly GCA_035275465.1 of Rhizomicrobium sp. Lineage (GTDB taxonomy): Bacteria > Pseudomonadota > Alphaproteobacteria > Micropepsales > Micropepsaceae > Rhizomicrobium. The sequence continues at coordinate 67,424 of DATEMS010000003.1, forward strand.
AGGGGATGCCTTGAGAATCGACTTTGAACAATACCACTGAGACTTATGAGCCCGGAGAGTCACGATGACTGAGTATACTGTAAAGCGGAACCCCAATAGGTGCCCGACCCACCCCGGCGCATTGCTGCGGGATGACATTTTGCCCGCACTCAAAGAAAACAAGTCGGAGATTGCCGACGCTCTTGGCATCTCTAGGCAGCATCTCTACGACGTTTTAAACGAGAAAAAGCCTGTTTCTCCCGAGGTGGCTGTTCGCCTCGGAGCGGCTTTTGGCGACGGCCCGGACGTGTGGCTTCGGATGCAGGCGGCTTATGATGCCTGGCATGCCGCTAGAGCAATCGATACCAGCAAGGTCAGACCTTTGAAGGCGGCTTGAAAACAAAAAGCCCCCGTCGGCGAAAGCCGGTGATGGTTGCAGCCCATGCTCGTCCTTGAGCAATCCCGTGGCAAATGCCCGGTGGTTGCTTTTAAAGCCGGAGCTAAGTATTTGATCCGCCTGGAATGCCGGGTTAGCTCAGCGGTAGAGCAGCGGTTTTGTAAACCGAAGGTCGGGAGTTCAATCCTCTCACCCGGCACCATTCCTATTCGCCCGCCCTTTGGCGGGCGAATAGGAATGACAAGCGCCCGCGCGCGACAGCGACTTAAGCGGGCGCGCGTCAGGACACTTGGCAATGCTTGGGACGTTTGGTGCCAAGCCCGCCCTTTGGCGGGCGAATAGGAATGACAAGCGCCCGCGCGCGACAGCGACTTAAGCGGGCCCGCGTCAGGACACTTGGCAATGCTTGGGACGTTTGGTGCCAAGCCCGCCCTTTGGCGGGCGAATAGGAATGACAAGCGCCCGCGCGCGACAGCGACTTAAGCGGGCCCGCGTCAG
>DATEMS010000004.1:0-68610 GCA_035275465.1 Rhizomicrobium sp.
TGGCTAACCGAAGTTAGGCAGCGAGGGCCATTTCATTATCGTTGGCACCTAAACAATAGTCCGATGACGGCGGAACCATACCGGGCAAAAGAACTGCCTTTACACATCCGTCGATCCTGTTTCGCCCCCCTATATCCTCCGAAGCCGTGGCGGAGGAGGATGGTGGAGGCGCCGGGTACCGCCCCCGGGTCCGGGCTGCTTATTACACAGTCGTTTATCGCCATAGTCGCCCGGGCAAGCCCGGATGACCTTCACAATATAGGCGCTGGGGGTTAAAAATTGAAGGCCCGCCGGAACCCCGCCAAAATGCAGCAATATCTCAATCTGTTACGACTCGTCCGCGACACGGGCGTGGAAAAACGCGACCGCACCGGCACCGGCACGCGCTCGATCTTCGGTCATCAGATGCGCTTCGACTTGGGTGCCGGATTCCCCCTGGTTACTACCAAGAAGGTGCATCTGAAATCCATCATCTATGAACTGCTGTGGTTTTTGCGCGGCGAAACCAATGTGCGCTGGCTGCAGGAACGCGGCGTTACCATCTGGGACGAATGGGCCGACGCCCATGGCGAGTTGGGCCCGGTCTATGGCTATCAATGGCGCAGTTGGCCCACGCGTGGTGATGGCACCATCGACCAGATCACCAATCTGATCCGGGACATCAAGGCCAATCCGGATTCCCGCCGCCTGATCGTCACCGCCTGGAATCCGGCGGACGTGCCCAAGATGGCGCTGCCGCCCTGTCATTGCCTGTTTCAGTTCTATGTCGCGGACGGAAAACTCTCCTGCCAGCTCTATCAACGCTCCGCCGATATTTTTCTGGGCGTGCCGTTCAACATCGCTTCCTATGCGCTGCTCACCCTGATGGTGGCCCAGGTGACGGGCCTGAAACCGGGAGATTTTGTGCACAGTTTCGGTGACGCTCATCTTTATCTGAATCATCTGGATCAAGCCGATGAGCAATTGTCCCGCAAGCCCTATCCCTTGCCGGTGATGAAACTGAACCCGGCGATAAAGGATATTTTCGCTTTCCAGTATGAGGATTTTGCCCTGGAAAATTACCAGGCCCATGCTGGGATCAAGGCGCCGATTGCCGTGTAAAGTCCCGGATTTCCGGCGGCTAGAGTCGGTTGTGATCAAATTTACGCGCACTTGTCATCCCGGAAGCCGCGTAGCGGCTATCCGGGATCCATCGTGCCGCCTGCAAGATGGATCCCGGCTCTGCGCGATGCGTCGATACGCTGTCGCTATCGACCATCGCTTGGCCGGGATGACAAGCTGGGTTTGATTCGATCAGAAACAATTCACTCTAAGCCGCTACCGGCTCATTTCGTCTTCTTGATAGACCTTGATGATCTCGTCGAAGTTTTTTTCCGCCGCAAAGCCCATGCTGGCTGCCAGCTGCGTGTCAAAGCGCCCCGCCCAGCCCTGCACGATTTTGGCCACGAAAGGATCTTCGGTGCGTTTGATCAGCGCCACCGCTTTATCCCCGGCCGCCTTGCGCAAAGCTTCGATTTCCTCGCCCACCGTGGCGGATACGCCCGGCATGGTCATGGAGCGGCGCGATCCCAGCGACGATGTATCGGCGGTGGCCGCGGTGATGAAAAATCCGACTGCCGCGCGCGGGCTGGCGAACCAATGGCGCACGTTGTCGCTCACCGGCAGTGCCGCTTCCTGTCCCGCCAAGGGTTCGCGCAGAATGCCGGAGAAGAAACTGCTCGCCGCTTTGTTGGGTTTGCCGGGCCGGATGCAGATAGTGGGCAGCCGCACGCCGATGCCGTCGACATAGCCTTTGCGGCTATAGTCGCCCAGCAGAAGTTCGGCCATCGCTTTTTGGGTGCCGTAGCTGGAGCTGGGCGTGGTGGCGAAACTGTCGGGAATGGGATCGGGGAAGGGCGGACCGAACACCGCCAAGGACGAAGCGAAAACAAAGCGCGGCTTGTAGGGCGTTTTCTCGCTTTCCTGACGGATAGCTTCCAACAGGGCCCAAGTGCCGTTGAAATTGATCCGGTAGCCTTTTTCGAAATTGGCTTCGGCGTCACCGGACACGATGGCCGCGAGATGAAAAATCACATCGGGCCGATCTTGAATCAGGGTGGCGGCGACGCCTTTTTCCGAAAAATCGGCGGCGATCGGCTTGGTGTCCTTTGGCGCGCCGTCGGGAATCGGGGAATCCACCACATCCACCAAAGTCAGCGCGGTGATGGTCTTGCCCCCCAAAGCCTTGTCCGCGACCAGGCGCTCCACCAGTTTGCGCCCGATCATGCCGCCCGCGCCGGTGATCAAAATTTTCATAACGGTTCTTCTTTTTTGTTTGTGAGTTTTTTGTTTGCGAGCGCGATCATAGCGTAAGATCGGAACCCGGCAATAAGCATGTTGCGACGCAATGTCAGATGCGAATTCTTCGCACTTGCCTTTCGCCGGCCTTTGACGCGCCGCCCGGTGGGGCGTAGCGTCCTGAAAAAAATCGGGCGCAAAGCCCGTCTTGGGAAGGATATCGCCGTGAAATTCCGTGTGGCATTTGCGCTGGCTTGTTTTCCCCTTGCCGCGCTGGCGCAGGACATTCCCAGCCCTTACGGCCCGCCGCAACACCAATGGGGCAAACCGGCATCCGGCGACTGGGGCTCCACCGCGGGTATCGAACGCGGCCCCCACGGGGAAATTTGGGCGATAGACCGTTGTGGCGCCAACAGCTGTGACGGCTCCGACCGCGCCCCCATTGTCCGGCTCGATATGGCAAGTGGCAAAGCGGTTAAAAGCATCGGCGCGGGATTGTTCGTCTTTCCGCACGGCCTGCATGCGGATCGCCGCGGCAATATCTGGGTCACCGATGGCGCCGTTTCCAAGGACGGCAGCAAGGGCCTGCAGGTCACCAAACTGTCGCCGGACGGCAAGATTTTGATGCAGCTGGGTGTCGCGGGTCAGCGCGGCAATGACGAAACCCATTTCCAGTCGCCCACGGACGTGATCACGGTGCCCAATGGCGACATCTATGTCGTGGACGGTCATGGGCCGATTTCGCCGTTTATTCCGCCCGATCTCAACACGCGGGTGATGCGCTTCGATGCGAGCGGCAAGTTCATCCAGCAATGGGGCACGCCGGGCAAGGCCGCCGGGGAGTTCAGCAATCCGCATGCCCTGGCCATCGATGCCCAGGGCCGGCTGTTCGTTGCCGACCGCGGCAACAACCGCCTCCAGATCTTCAGCAAGGACGGCAAGCTGATCGACATATGGAAACAATTCGGCCGCCCCAGCGGCTTCTACATCACCGGCGACCGGCTCTATGCCACCGATGCCGATTCCTCCGAGGCCAATCATCCCGGCGGATGGAAAAGAGGCGTCTGGATCGGCAGCATTTCCAGCACCAAGGCCGAAGCCTTTGTGCCGGATGACAAAGCGGGCGAGGGCGTGGTTGTCGCCCCCAACGGCCATATGTATGGCGCGGTCAATGTCGTACCACGCGGCATCACGCGCTATCCAAAACATTAGCTTTTCACGGAGACCGCCATGAGCGACAGCAGACGAAACTTTCTTCTCAAATCTTTCTCGGCCTCCAGCGCCGCTTGGCTGACGGCCAATTGGCCCGCCCAGGTCGCGGCGGCACAGAAGGCGCAGGCCTTGGGTGCGTTCACCTTCTTCAGCCGCGCGCAGGCGGCCGATGTGGACGCCATGGCGGCCCAAATCTATCCCACCACGGACACCCCCGGGGCCAAGGAAGCGCAGGTGATCTATTTCATCGATCTGGCGCTGGTGACCTTCGCCCAGGACAAGCAGGAGATCTACACCCAGGGCCTGACCGATCTGGCCACCAAGACAGGCGGCAAGCCGCTGGGCTCTATGCCGGCGGCCGATCAGATTGCCTTGCTGACGTCGATCGAGAAGACGCCCTTTTTCCGCACCGTGCGCGATCACACCATCATGGGCATGTTCTCTTCGCCCCAGCATGGCGGCAATTTCCAGAAGGTCGGCTGGAAGCAGATCGGGTTCGACGACAGTTTGAATTTCCGCGCCCCGTTCGGCGCCTATGACAAAGCCTGAGGGAGATATTCAGATGAAGACCTTCAATCCCTCCGAAGACGTGGATTTCGTCGTTATCGGTTCCGGCGCGGCCGGCGGCGTGATGGCCAAGCAACTGGCATTGGCCGGTTTCTCGGTCGTGGTGCTGGAGCAGGGCGGCTGGGGCGCCTATGGCCATGAACAGGACTACACCAAGGACGAGCTGTCCAACCGCTTCCCTACCGAACAGGATGCGCTGATCAGCAATCCCAAAAAACATCGCAACACCTTCCGCCGCAACGTCAATGAAAAAGCGGTGGCGGGCACGCACAATTATGGCTGCGTGGTGGGCGGCGGTACTGTCACTTATGGCGCATCCAGCTGGCGGCATCTGCCTTACGAATTCGACGAAGCCAGCCGCTTCGGCACCATGGCGGGCACCGGCATCGCCGATTGGCCCCTGAGCTATGCCGAGCTTGAGCCCTATTACACCCAGGCGGAATGGGAGATCGGCATTTCAGGCCCCAACCTGAAGACGCCGCTGATCGCGCCCATGTCCAAACCATATCCTTGTCCGCCGCTGCCGCTTAAAAGCTCCGGCGCGCTGATGATGAAGGCGGCCGCCAAGTTGAACCTGACGGTGACGCCCAATGTGGCCGCCATCATCACCGAGCCCATGAACGGGCGCAGCGCCTGCATCAATTGCGGCATGTGTTCGGGCTATGGCTGTCAGGTGAAGGCCCGCTCCTCCTCCGCGGTGGCGCTGTTGCCCTTCGCGGTGGCGACCGGCAATTGCGAGATTCGCGTCAATTCCTATGTGCGCGAGATCAATGTCGACGCGAGCGGCAAGGCGACCGGCGTCACCTATTTCGACAAGGCCGACAACAATCGCGAAGTCTTCCAAAAGGCCAAATGCGTGGTGCTCTGCGCCAACGGCACGGAAAGTCCGCGTCTGCTTTTGATGTCCAAGTCCAACCGCTTCCCGCAAGGCTTGGCCAATTCCAGCGGCCTTGTCGGCAAGTATCTGATGGCCGGCAATGGCGGCGGTGCGGGCGGCCTCTTTTCGGATCCGCTGAACGAGTATAAGGGCTGCGTCACCGGCGCGGCGGTTCTCAGCTATGTTCCCAATGACGTGAAAGGGCGCGGCTGGTATGGCGGCGGCCGCATGACGGCACGCGGCCAGCAGTCCCCGATGCAATATGGCCTGGCGGGTCCGCGCAATGCGCCAAGCTGGGGTGCCGGCTATAAAAAAGCGCTGATCGAGCAAGCCAACCGCAAGCTGACGATGGTGAACTTCATTTCCCAGCTGCCGCTCGAGACCAACACGGTGGACCTGGATCCCGATGTGAAGGACGCCTGGGGTCTGCCGGCCTTGCGTATCACCTCCACCAGCCATGAGAATGATATCAAGGCGATACGGTTTTTCATCGACAAGTCGGTGGAAATTCTCAAGGCGGCGGGTGCAACGGAAGTGTGGGCGGATCAGGTGAACGATTCCCGCGGCGGCTCCCATGCCCGCGGCACCTGCCGCATGGGCAACGATCCCAAATCCTCGGTGGCCAACAAGTATCACCGCGCCCACGACGTACCCAACCTGTTCATCATTGACGGGTCGAGCTTTGTCACGGGCGGGCGCAACCACCCCACCATGACCATTTCGGCGCTGGCCTATCGCTGCGCCGATCATTTGGTGAAGGCGGCCAAGACCGGCAACGTCACGATCTAGGATTTTGCAATTGGCGAAACGGCGCTCCTATGGGGCGCCGTTTTCGTTTTTGCGGCCGCGCGGGTTGATTGTCGCTGCGGGTTGAGCGGGAATATCGCCCGCGGCGATGCGCGCGGCGCGCCCAAGAGAGCAAATGACGCGCGAGCACAGCAGACTCAGAGGCCACCAACCTATGGTCGATCTCCGTTTCAAATCCCCGCAAGGCTATAGACTGGAATTTTCGAAGGCCTTACGTCTATTTCTAAAAACCGGAAAATCCCCATTTGATTTCAATTTGACGCGAATGCGCATCCGTCAATGGAAAAAGGCTGGCCCTCGCTGGATGTGGCGGCGCGGCATCGATGAACCTTGATTTTTCGTCAGATGCATCATTGTCCAGCAAGTTGGTTGCGACCCCGCCACCGTTCCGATAACACTGCGGCATTGGGAAATATGGCGGGGGCATATGTTTCACAAAACTACATTGTTGATGCTTGCAGTGGCCGGCCTTCTGGCCGGTTGCATGGCCAAAGGCCCCGTCTTCACTGAGGCGCCGCCGCCGGGCGATCGGCGGGCGCTGATCTATATCTATCGCACACCGTCACACGTCTTGAGCGCCCACGCCGCGGGGTTCGATGCCAACGGCAAAAGAATCGCCACCCTCAATTCGGGCGGTTACACCTTTTTCTATGCCCCGCCCGGCCATTATGAAATCAAGCAATATTGGCCGACCAACCTTTTTACCGTCATGGACCCGACATTTTGGGACAGCCTCAGGATTCCGCTGGAGGTGGCGGCGGGGGAAACCCGCTATGTGCGCATGGACAGCGGCCTGGGAGGGCAGGTCACATATTCCGGCGGCATGACGATGCATTGGGAGTTGGCCGAAGTGTCTGAGGCCACGGGCCGTCAGCAAATCGCGCAGGAAAAATTCCAACCGCCGGCCAAGGATATGCCCAGCGAATTCCGGCCCTGACACGCTGGTAGCCGTCGATCCGCCCCTTTGAGATCGGGCGCGGAAGGCTTAAGGAGATCGGCGGAACAAAAGGCCGGGCTGCCATGACGCGTCGCTTGCTGGGGACTTTGTATATCCAAGTCCTGATCGGCATTGTGCTGGGCCTGGCGGTGGGCGCGTTGTGGCCGCAGACCGGCGCCGCGCTCAAGCCCCTGGGCGATGCTTTCATCAAGTTGGTCAAGATGGTGATCGCCCCGGTGATCTTCTGCACCGTGGCGCTGGGAATCGCCCAGATGAGCGATATGAAGAAGTTCGGCCGCATTGGCGGCAAAGCCCTGATCTATTTCGAGGCCGTCTCTACCCTGGCGCTCGTTATCGGGTTGGTGGTGGGTGTGGTGGTGCGTCCCGGCGCCGGCTTCAATATCGATCCCGCAAGTCTGGATCCGTCCGTCACGGCGGCCTATGCCACCCGCGCCCATGCCGACAGCGTGACCGAACATCTGATGAACATCATTCCCGACACCTTCTTCAGCGCCTTTGTCGGCGGCGACCTGCTGCAGGTTCTGCTGATTTCCATCCTGTTCGGTTTTGCCTGCACGCGCATGGGCGAGGCGGGCCGCCAGGTCGCGGGCGGTCTGGAAAAGATCGTGAAAGTCTTTTTCGCCATCATTCACATGCTGGTGCGGCTGGCGCCGATCGGCGCCTTCGGCGCCATGGCTTTCACCATTGGCCGCTATGGCCTGACATCGCTGTTGCCGCTGGGCGCGCTGGTGGCCTGTTTCTACATGACGTGTCTTCTGTTCGTGGCGATTGTGCTGGGCAGCATCGCGCGGCTGGTCGGATTCTCCCTATGGCGGTTTTTGTCTTATATCCGCGAAGAATTGCTGATCACCCTGGGGTCGTCTTCGTCGGAACCCGCGCTGCCCAAACTGATCGAGAAATTGGAGCGGCTGGGGGCGCCGCCCGCCGTGGTCGGCCTGGTGATCCCGACCGGCTACAGCTTCAATCTGGACGGCACCAATATCTACCTGACCCTGGCCATTCTGTTCCTGGCCCAGGCCACCGACATCGATCTGTCCGTCATGCAGATGCTGACCATTCTATTGGTCGCCATGCTGACGTCAAAAGGCGCCAGCGGGGTCACCGGCGCGGGTTTTGTCACCTTGGCGGCGACCCTCAGCGTGGTCCCCGCCATTCCTTTGGTGGCCTTGGCTACTATTGTGGGCATAGACCGTTTCATGAGCGAATGCCGCGCCATCACCAATATCATCGGCAATGGGGTCGCCGCCCTGGTGGTGGCGCGCTGGGAAAAGGTGCTGGACATGGGGCGGCTGCGCGAGGAATTGAAGCGCGGGCCCGCCCGGGCCGAACAAAGCCTGGCCTGATTGCCGTGTTGATCCATATCCAATGACCACCCATAGCTATCATGCTTCGTCAAGCGTGTGCATTGAAGCCTCTTTCGAGAGGCGTTGAACGCGCGAATCAGACCAGCTAAGTTCCTTCGCCCATGATGAGAGTTAGGAGACAGAACAAAGCCGTTCTATCCAGGCAAACACTGGGAAAGTACGAGAGTGCCGAAGACAAATCGGAGATAGGGGTTCAAAAAGCGGGTGTAGTTCAATGGCAGAACGGCAGCTTCCCAAGCTGCATACGAGGGTTCGATTCCCTTCACCCGCTCCATCTTTCCGCGAAGTGCAAATCGCGCTTGTTGCGCCGCCGGCCCGGCCGCTCGCCCAAGCTCGCGGCGCTCGTCGCTTTCGCAGGTCCGCTGGACCTGCTCCTCCGCTGCGCGGACCGCTCCTCGCCCCTTCACCCGCTCCATCTTTCCGCGAAGTGCAAATCGCGCTTATTGCGCCGCCGGCCCGGCCGCTCGCCCAGGCTCGCGGCGCTCGTCGCTTGTGGCTTTCGCGTCCATACGCTGCCGCTATGAACCACTGGACCTGCTCATCTGTTGTGCAGACCGCTTCTCGCTCTCCAAAATTAGCGCATAAGGAAACCTTAACCACCGGCAAGCACTTCTATACGATGACGCGCGCGATTCTGTCTGGGTGGTAACTGAACTGTATAGGCGAATGACATTCGTTCGAAACTTCGCGCTGTTGGCGGGCGCACTGTTGCTGCTGGCGACCGGATTGCATCGCCACCAAGCTGTGGCGCAAACCGCCGTGCCACAACCGGAAGAAGCGGCCAAGGCTTGGTGGAACGAATATTTTGCGGGCGCCAGGCTGGTGCGCTTGCCGGACGGCCATGCTCTTAATCTTTACTGCCGCGGCAAGGGTTCGCCGATTGTCGTGCTGGAGGGCGGGTTGGGGGACGCCGCCTGGGCCTGGCGCGGTTTGCAAGCCGCCATCGCGCGGGACACAAAGGTTTGCGTCTATGACCGGGCAGGTTATTGGAACAGTCCCGCAGTGGCTGGCGCGCGCGACGCGAGCACCGAAGCCGACGATCTCGCAAATTTGTTGCGAGCCGCGCATTTGCCCGCACCCTATCTCTTGGTCGGCCATTCCTATGGCGCTTATATCATACGCCTGTTTGCCAGCCGTCACCCTGATCGGCTCGCAGGTTTGGTATTGGTGGATCCGTCGTCGCCCTATCAGACCTTGCGCCTGACGCAAGCCTTGCCGCGTTTTGCCGACCCGATCGCCCAATTCCAGGCGGCGGAAAACGCCAAATATAAAGCATGCGCACAGCCCAGCGCTCCAGCTTCATCCTGCATTTTGCAGCCGGCATTTCCCGACATTCCGCCGGAACGGCTGGCCTGGTTCCAGACCGCCCAGGGGCCGGGACTTGCCAGCACTATGCTGCGCGAGACCGAAGCGATGAAGGGCATCAGCGCCGCCCAGGTGGAGTCCGAACGTATCCGTCTGGGCGCGATACCCTTTGTGCTGCTGACACGCGGCAATCGTTTCAGCGAACTGCCTGGCGCTTCCGAGGAAGAGACGGTGGTGGCCAGCGCCCTGTGGCGGCGGATGCATCGCGAAATTCTCGACCTTTCCACCAATTCTGAAATGCGTGTTGTGGAAGGCGCCGGACATTCCATCCAAACCGACAAGCCGCAAGCGGTGATTGCCGCTATTGCCGATGTGCTGGCCAAGGCGCGGGCAGGCGCTCCCCAATCGCGTTGAACGGTCAATGCGATATTGCCGGCCATTAGGACCACTGTGTCTGCGGCGGTAATATTTGCCGTCTTTTCGCCCCAATGTTGCAGAGCTTTGCCCGCATCGCTCGGCCAAGGATCGGCACAACACGGTGTTTTTTAATGTGATTAACGGAAATCCCGTTCCGGACGGAACCGTTGGCGCAAAGCACCGTTTTCTTCTGCACAAAATAGGGAGCCAGATTATGCGTACGACTCTGATACTGGGTTTTGCGGCGGCCTTGCTGGTCGCCGGTTGCGGCACCCATCCTGGTGACCGCGCTGCTAGCGGTGCGCTGATCGGTGCAGCGGGCGGTGCTGCCCTTGGTGCGGCGGCCGGAAATCCCGGCCTCGGTGCTGCTGCCGGTGCGGTGGCGGGCGGTATTGTCGGTGCGGCGACCGATCCTTGCGACCTGAATTTGGGCGATCCGTTCTGGCGCGACCATGGCGGCCGTTCCGGCTATGAGCGCCGCTGCGGCCGTCGCTATCGGGATTGATCCGCAGCTATCTGTTTGAGTAGGGAAATCCGGGCGCAAGTCCGGATTTCTCATATTCGGACCTGAGCGCGCCAAATCGCGCTATAGGATGGCACATCCCGAACCGCGATCTCGCATCTGCGAAGGGTTTTTGTCGGACAAACAGCCGCGGAGAGGCAACTTGTCCGCTGGCAAAAAAACGCCCCCTGCCTAAACTACGCCGTCTGCGCAAGATGGGGCTTTTCGAACCTCTACCTGAGGCAGGGCTAGGGGAAAAATGTTCATGACCATCAAAAATTTTCCGTTGTCCGGTGCGGCGGCGCTGGCATGTATCGCCTCCATGCCGGTTGGATGACGCCGCGACAGCGCGCCCGGCATTGTCGGCGCGGCGCCGGAAAGAGACGAAATCTCGGCATTTGCGCTGCCGAAATAGCGTTCATCTTCCAGTCATCTGCAAAAAGATAAAAAGGACGCGTTATGAAGACACTATTGCGGGGCGCAACGGCGATGGCGGTTCTGGCTCTGTTGGCGAATGCCGCCTCGGGCGCAGGCACCGACTGGCCCATGTCGGGCCAGGATCTAGGCGGCAACCGTTACACCAGCCTATCCCAGATCACGCCCGCCAATGTGCAAAATCTGCAGAAAGCCTGGAGCTATCACCTCAGGCCGGCCAATGCTGCAAGCAGCCGTTTTCGCATGTCGCAGAACATTCCGCTGGTCATCGGCAACACCATGTACATCGTCTCGCCCTACGGCCAGGCCATTGCGCTGGATGCCACCACGGGTGCGGAAAAATGGAAATTCGATCTGCCGAATGGCGATATTCCATCCGCGCAGGCGCGCGGCGCGGTCTATTGGGCGGGCGCTGACGGGGTTCCCGCTTCAATCCTGTTCGGAACGCTGCAGGGCAAACTTTATTCCTTGCGCGTCTCGGATGGAAAATTGAACACCGCTTTCGGCGAAGGCGGGGTCGTCAATCTCAAGACACCAGAGGTAATGCAGAACGGCATGGACGAGTCTTATATCCTGCCATCGCCGCCCATCGTGTACAAAAATCTGGTCATCACCGGCTCCGGTCCCGGCGAAGGCCCAGGTGGTTCCACCGGCGGTGCCGGTCCGGCGGGCGACACCCGCGCCTGGGACCTGCGCACCGGCAAGCTGGTCTGGACCTTTCACACCGTGCCGCGGCCGGGCGAATTCGGCTACGACACATGGACGCCCGAAGGCGCCAAGAACCGCTCCGGCGTCAATGTCTGGGGCTATATGACGGTGGATGCCGAACGCGGCATTGTCTATATGCCGCTGGGCGCGCCCAACAATGACCGCGTCGGTACCGATCGTCCCGGCAACAATCTGTTCAGCTCCTCGCTGGTGGCGGCGGACGCCAATACCGGCAAATATCTTTGGCACTTCCAAGTCATCTATCACGACATTTGGGACTATGACACCCAATCGCCGCCCACGCTGGTGGATGTGAAGAAGGACGGCAAAATCATTCCTGCCGTCATCACGGTCAACAAGAATTCCCTGATGTTCATTCTGGACCGCGTCACCGGCAAGCCGATCTTCGGCGTCGAGGAGCGCCCAGTCCCCAAGAGCGATGTGCCGGGCGAAATCACCTCGCCCACCCAGCCTTTCCCGCTCAAGCCGGAACCCTTGTCGCAAACCAGGTTAAGCCGCGCCACCTTGTACAAAGGCTTGCCCGAGCATCAGGCCTATTGCGAGAAGATGGTGGACGACAACGCCATGAAGCTGGGCGACATCTATCTACCGCCCGGCTTCAACCAATATACTGTGTCGCCTCCGGGCACCCAGGGCGGCGTGAACTATTATGGCGGCTCCTACGATCCGGAACGCGGCTTGTTCGTCGTCAATGTGAACAACCTGTTCCAGCCGATGCGGATTGTGCAAAATTCCGACGGCTCCTTTGTCAATTCCGGTCCTATGGCCGGGACGCGCCGTTTCTGGGATGCCAACAAGCATCTGCCCTGCAATCCCACGCCCTGGGGTCAGCTCCTGGCCGTCAATGTCCATACGGGTGAGATCGCCTGGCGTACAACCTTGGGCATTACCGAAAGCTTCCCCGCAGGCCAGCAGGAAACCGGGCGTCCGGGCCTGGGGGGAACCATCGTTACCGCAAGCGGCCTGACTTTTATCGGCGCCACCGACGATGCCCGGTTCCGGGCCTTTGACACAGCGACCGGCAAGAATTTATGGACCGTGAAACTGAATGCCTCTGCCGAAGCCACCCCGATCAGCTATAAGGGCGCCGACGGGCGTCAATTCGTGGCCATCACCGCGACGGGGGGCGGCCTGATTGGCGCAAAATTGGAAGGCGACGAGGTTGTCGCTTTCGCTTTACCCAGAAAGTAGGAGCTTGAAGGACGTGACATCGATCTTGCGCATCTCATCCATCCTGACCCTTTTAACCTTGCCGGTGGCACCCGCCTTGGCGGCGGACGATTTCAAAATGCTGCCTCCAGGTGCCGGCCGCGACCTGACGGTGAAGGTATGCTCCCAGTGCCATTCCCCAGAGATCATCGCCCGTCAAAGCCTGGACGCGCAGGGCTGGAAAGACATGGTCAACCAGATGGCCAGTAACGGCGCCAATGCCACGGATGCCGAGTTCGACACCATTACCAAATATCTGGCGGCCAGCTTCCCGCCCAAATAGGGATAGCATTCCTGTTCTTAAAGTCGGTGCCGCGCTAAAAGCGGCCCAGCTTTTGTCGGTTCGAGGGACGAAGAAAAATGAAGCTATTGCGCTACGGCCCCAAGGGTCAGGAAAAGCCCGGCCTGTTGGACAAGGACGGCCAGATTCGGGACCTGTCCGGGGTGGTCGCGGATATTGACGGTGCGGTTCTGGCGGATTTGTCCGCGGTCCGCGCCGTCAAGGTGGACAGCCTGCCGGTGGTCGGCAAAGGCGTGCGCCTGGCCGAGCCGGTGGCCAAGGTGGGCAAGTTCCTCTGCATCGGCCTCAACTATTCCGACCATGCCGCCGAATCCGGCATGCCCGAACCCACTGAGCCTATCATCTTCATGAAGGCAACCTCCGCCATCATCGGCCCCAACGACGATGTCTATCTGCCGCCCACTTCCAAGAAGGGTGATTGGGAAGTCGAGCTGGGCATCGTGATCGGCAAGCACGCGCGCTATGTCTCCAAGGAAAAGGCGCTGGACTATGTCGTGGGCGCTTGCGTGGTGAACGATCTTTCCGAGCGCGAATATCAGCTGGAGCGGCTGGGCACCTGGGACAAGGGCAAGGGCTGCGACACCTTCGGCCCCTTCGGTCCTTGGCTGGTGACTTTGGACGAGGTGGGCGACCTCAACACGCTGGGCCTGTGGCTGGATATCAATGGCAAGCGCATGCAAACCGGCAATACGTCGAGCCTGATCTTCGATGTGCCGACGTTGGTCTCCTATGTCAGCCAGTTCATGAGCCTGCAGCCGGGCGATGTGATCTCCACCGGCACCCCGCCGGGCGTGGGTCTGGGCATGAAACCGCCAATGTTCCTGAAAGAAGGCGATGTGATTGAACTGGGTATTGATAAGCTGGGTTCGCAGAAACAGCTGGTGAAAAGAACACAGATTTAGTCTTACCCATCAACCGTCATGGCCCGGACAGTCGCTAGCGACAGCGTAGCGACGGGCCATGACGAAAGAGAGAAACAAAAAAGGCGCCAGAAAATCTGGCGCCTTTTTCTTTTTAGCGCGAGCGCCGCATTTCGCGGCGCGACTCTCCGCTGAGGCTATGACCCGCCTCCCCCTTTGCGGGCGAAGCCCGCCTTAAGGGGGAGGTGACCACGACGGGCGCAGGAGCGAAGCGACTGCGTGATAGTCGTGGCCGGAGGGGGTTCAACAAATTAGTGATTGTCGCGCGGAATACCCTTGGTCTGATCGATCTTCTGATACTTGACCGCGTTTTCCAGCACCATGCCGGCGCCCATCTGGCCCACCGCGCTGCGCTGGATTTCCTGCCAGGGCGTTTGTGAGGCCGGGTATTTGTACCCGCCCGCCGCTTCCAGCGCCCTGCGGCGCTTGGCCAGTTCCTCGTCCGATACCAGCATATTGGCGGTGCCCTTGTTGAGGTCGATACGCACCCGGTCGCCGGTCTGGAGCAGGGCCAGCCCGCCGCCCGCCGCGGCTTCCGGCGAGGCGTTGAGGATCGAAGGCGAACCTGAAGTGCCCGACTGACGGCCATCGCCGATGCAGGGCAGGGCCGTGATGCCCCGCTTCAGAAGCGCCGCCGGCGCATGCATGTTCACAACTTCCGCCGCGCCGGGATAGCCGATCGGGCCTGCGCCGCGCATGAACAGCATGCAATTCTCGTCGATATTCAGCGAAGGATCGTCCAGCCGCTTATGATAGTCCTCCGGCCCGTCGAACACCACGGCGCGCCCTTCAAAGGCATCGGGGTCTTTGGGATCGGACAGATAGCGGTCTTGAAATTCCTTGCTGATCACGCTGGTCTTCATGATGGCGCTGTCGAACAGATTGCCTGACAGCACGATGAAGCCGGCATCCTTTTTCAAGGGCTTGTCGAAGGGCCAGATCACTTCCTCCAGCAACACCTTCTTGCCGCGGCAGTTGTCGCCCATGGTCTTGCCATTGGCGGTCAGGGCATTCTCCTTGATCAGCCCCTTTTGCATCAGCACATTGACGACGGCGGGGATGCCGCCGGCGTGATGAAAATCCTCGCTGAGATATTCGCCGGCCGGCTGCAGATTGACGATCAGCGGCACTTTGTGGCCGAAGGTCTGCCATTCCTGCAGCGGCACGTCCACGCCCATATGACGGGCGATAGCGGTGATGTGGATGGGCGCGTTGGTGGAACCGCCGATCGCCGAGTTGACCACGATGGCGTTGTGGAACGCTTCCTTGGTCATGATTTTGGACGGGCGCAAATCCTCATGCACCATGTCCACGATGCGCTTGCCGGTGGCATAGGCCATCTGGCCGCGTTCGCGATAGGGCGCGGGGATCGAGGCCGAACCTGGCAACTGCATGCCCAAGGCTTCCGCCAGGCTGTTCATGGTGCTGGCGGTGCCCATGGTGTTGCAGTAGCCCACCGACGGCGCCGACGACGCCACCAGTTCCATAAAGCCGCGATAATCCAACTCGCCGCGCGCCATCATCTCGCGCGCCTTCCACACAATGGTGCCCGAGCCGGTACGCGTCCCCTCATGCCAGCCGTTCAGCATCGGCCCGACGGAAAAGGCGATAGCCGGAATGTCCACGGTGGCCGCCGCCATCAGACAGGCAGGCGTGGTCTTGTCGCAACCGATGGTCAGCACCACGCCGTCCAGCGGATAGCCATAGAGCAGGTCCACCAAGCCCAGATAGGCCAGGTTGCGGTCCAACCCTGCGGTGGGGCGCTTGCCGGTTTCCTGAATGGGATGAACCGGAAATTCCATGGCGATGCCGCCGGCTTCGCGAATGCCTTCGCGGATGCGCTTGGCCAGTTCGATGTGATGGCGGTTGCAAGGCGACAGATCGCTGCCGGTCTGGGCGATGCCGATGATCGGTTTGCCCGATTGCAGCTCCTCGCGGGTGAGGCCGAAATTCAGATAGCGCTCCAGATACAGCGCCGTCATATCGGGATTGCCGGGATTGTCGAACCAGGCGCGGCTGCGCAGCGTTTGAGGCGTTTTGCCGTCGTATTTTTTGTCGGACATTGCAATTCCCAACTTAGAAATAAGAACTCAGGCGGCGAACAAACTCATGCCGCCGTCCACGCGCAGCACTTGGCCGTTGACAAAACCGGCATGATCGCTGGCCAGGAACGCCACCGCGCCCGCGATCTCCGCCGGCTTGGCATAACGTTCCAGCGATATCCCGTCCATCAGAGCGGGGTCGGTGGTGCGGGTGGCGAGGAAGCGCGCCGTGGTGGTGGGGCCGGGGCTGACGGCATTGACGCGCACGCCATGGGGACGCATCTCCAGCGCCAGGCAGCGCGTGTAATGGATGATCGCCGCCTTGGCGCAGCCATAGATCACCTCGGGCGACACGCCGATATGGCCGTTGAGCGAGCCGAAATTGATCACCGCGCCGCGTCGGCGCTCGATCATGCCGGGCACCACGGCGCGGCACATCAGCATGGTGCCGATGAAGTTGCGGTTCAGCACCGCCATCGCGTCTTCCAGGCTGATATTGAGGGCGTCGTTGGGATTGGGTTTGCCGCCCTTGGCGGCGATGTCGCCGCCGGCGCAATTGACCAGAATGGAAACCGGTCCCAACGAAGATTCGATCTTTTGCATCATGGCGGCGATTTCGTCTTCCTTGGTGATGTCCCCGGTCACCGCGGTCACCTTGGCGCCGCCGCGCTTGGAAAGCTCGTCCGCCAAAGCCGTCAGGCTGGGACTTTCGCCGAATGCCGCGGGTGCTTCTTCGTTGATGTCATGCAGCGCAATGGCAGCACCGCCAGCCAGCAGGGTCTCGGCGATCATGCGTCCCAACCCGCGGCCCGACCCGGTTACCAGCGCCACCTGCCCCTCGAAATTGAAGGATCGCGGGAGAATTTCCTTGCTCAATTCATCAACTCCATGGGGGCATGGGAAAGAGCGGGTATGGCGCCGAAAACCCTTGTTTTCTATTGGCTATTTCCGAAATCGCGCGCGCGCAAATCGGTCGGGCTAGATTGACTTCCCACGGACCGAATTTAGTATAGAAGTCGTAAGCCGATGTGAAGCCTCATGGCTGTACGCCGGCGCCCATGCCCCAATAAAGGGTCAGGATAACAAGGGGCGGGACGGCGCAATGACACCGACACGTACGCGTTACTGGGTCGTGGGTTTCGCCCTGGCCCTGGCCATGGTCATGTACATCCAGCGGGTGGCGATTGGTCAGGCCGCCGGTCCGATCTCCAGCGAGCTGAACTTGACCAAAACCGAGATGGGTTTGGTCTTTAGCGCATTTGCTTTGTCCTACGCTCTGTTTGAAATCCCCATGGGGCTGATGGGCGATAAGCTGGGTGTGCGCCGGGTGCTGAGCTATCTGGTGCTGTTCTGGTCGCTGTGCCTCGCGGCAACCGGCGCGGCGTGGAATTTGATTTCGCTTCTGGCAATGCGTTTTCTGTTCGGCGCCGGCGAGGCGGGCTGCTTCCCCAACCTGACCCGGATGCTGTCGGCTTGGCTGCCGGTAGGCGAGCGCGTCCGGGCTCAGGCCCTGATGTGGGCTTTCGGCCGTTGGGGCGGGGCCTTGGCGCCACCGGTTGCTTTCTTTGTCATTTATCATTTCGGCTGGCGCGTGGGTTTTGTGATGTTGGCCCTTTTGGGCGCGGTCTGGGTTGCTGCATTTTTGCCCTGGTTCCGCGACGACCCGGGTGAACATAAGGGGGTTAACAAGGCAGAACTGACGCTGCTGGAGAATTCCCGCGCACTTGTGCTGCACGATCACGGCATGCCCTGGTACAAGCTGCTGCTGCAGAGGGATATCGCCTTTCTGGGTCTGCAGTATTTCTGCTTTTCCTACACTTGGTATTTCTACGTCACCTGGCTGCCGACTTGGCTGCAACAGGCCCGCGGCCTGACGCCCGGCGAAGCCGCCGCCTATTCCGTGATACCGCTGGCGCTGGGTGGTCTGGGTTCCATTGTCTCCGGCTTTCTTCCATTGTCGGTGCCGCGCAAGTGGGTGGCAATCTTCGGTTTCTCCGCCACCGCGATCCTCATCTGCATCATCCCCAATGTTCCGGGCGTGGCCCTGCCGATGGCGCTGATGGGATTGGCCAGCCTCTGCAGCGACCTCACCATGCCGATCAGCTGGAATACCTGTGTCGAGATCGGCAAGCAGTATACGGCCACCGTCTCATCGACCATGAATATGCTGGGCAATTTCGCGGGCTTTGTCGCGCCCTTGTTGGGCGGCCTCATCCTGGACAGCACCGGCAATGATTGGAGCATCGTCCTGTACACGATGGGCGCCGCGGCGGTGGTTTCCGCCGCTTGTTGGTTCTTCCTGGAACCTGACGCCAAGCGTTGAGTATTGTCCCTATGGAAAAGGCATAACGCGTGAAAATCGATCTCAGCGGCAAGACGGCAATTGTGGTGGGCGGCTCGGGTGGTCTGGGCGAAGCCATGGCGCATACCTTGTCCGGCGCGGGCGCAGGCGTGGCGCTGGTGGGGCGCAATCAGTCCAAATTGGACAAGGTGGCAGACGATCTGAAGGCCAAGGGCGGCAGGTGCGAAACTTTCACTGCCGACATGACCAGCCAAAGCGATGTCGCGCGCCTGGCCAAGGATGTGAATGCGAAATTCAAAAATCCGCAGATCCTGATCAATTCGGCCGGCATCAATATCAGGAAGAGCGTCACCGATTTCACCCTGGCCGAATTCCAGAGCGTGGTGGACTCCAGCCTGGTCACCACCTTCCTGGCCTGCAATGCCTTCGTGCCCGGCATGAAGGGCACCGGCTATGGCCGCATCATCAACCTGTCCTCGATCATGGCGCATGTCTCACTCGCCAACCGCACCGCCTATTCCAGCGGCAAGGCGGGGCTTTTGGGCTTCACCAAGTCGCTGGCGCTGGAGCTGGCGGGCGAGGGCATTACGGTCAATGCGATTTCGCCCGGGCCTTTCCACACCGAAATGAATCTGCCGGTGATCAACGATCCCGAAGCCAACAAATTGTTCCTCACCAAGCTGCCGGTCGGCCGCTGGGGCAAGGTGGAGGAGATCGGCGGCCTGGCCTGCTATCTGTGCAGCGATTTGGCTGGGTTCATCACGGGCACCGATATTCTGATCGATGGCGGCTGGACCGCCGCCTGATGCAAGAAGGAGAAGCGCATGGCGACGCGGCGTGACGTGATGATGGGCGGCGCCGCGCTGGCGGCTGCCTTGGCGATGCCGGCTTTTGCGGCAGATCAGTCGTCGCCGCTGGGCGTATCCCAGACCGCGTTGGACAATTATCGGCGCAGCCTGCGCGCCGCAAATGGCGGCAAGGTCGATCCGATCCGGTTGGTGGACCATGTCCACAGCCTGGGCGGCGCCGGGGTGCAGTTCATCGTGCCGCTGGACGCCGACCTGAAAAAACTGCGCGCGCGCCTGGAACAGCACCGCATGTTCCTTCAGGGTGATGTGGATCAGTTGAGCGGGGCGATGAAGAATCTTACCGCGTTTGAGCAGGCCTTGAAGAACTACAAGGCGCTAGGCGCGGATTGCGTGCGCACGAAATTATTTGGCCGCCGTTACGAGGACTTCAAAAGCTTGCAGGCGTACAAGGACGCGCGGGCGCGCGCGGCCATCGCGCTAGATACCTGCGTGCCGATCGCCGAGCGCGTGGGCATTGCGCTGGCGATGGAAAATCACAAGGACCTCACGGTGGACGAACAAGTGGAAGTCCTGCGGAAATATTCCAGCGCCTATCTCGGCGCGACAGTGGACTTCGGCAACAGTATCGCTCTGTGCGACGATCCGGTCGAAGTGGTCAAAAAGCTCGCGCCTTTTGCCAAGACCACGCATATAAAAAACATGGCGGTACGGAATTATGCCGACGGATTCCTGCTGTCCGAAGTCCTGTTCGAGGATGGGTTCATGGATGTCCCGGCGCTGTGGCAGATTCTGAAAAAGGCGAATCCCGCGATTAAGCCGGTGCATGAGATGATCACCCGCGATCCGCTCAAGATACCGGTCCTGACCGACGAATATTGGGTGACCTGGCCGGATCGCAGCGCCCGATATCTCGCCGGCACCCTGCGGATGGTGGCTGCCAATGCCAGCAAAAAGCCGCTGCCTGTTGTCAGCAATCTTTCTGCGGAACAGCAGCTTCAGGTGGAAAATGGTAACAATCGCCGATGCTTTGCCTGGGCGCGGAAGGCTTTGGCCTAACCGCGCGAAACGCGGTTGGAGGGGCCGCCCATGGTGAATGAGGGATGTGTCTACTGCACGGTGAAGTGCATCACCGTGCTGGAGGTATAGGTCTCGCCCGGCCGCAGCACCGTTGACGGAAAATTGGCGTGGTTGGGGCTGTCCGGATAATGCTGGGTCTCCAGCGCTATCGCGTCGCCCGGCCGGATGGTCAGTCCTTGGGCATTGACCTGGGTGCCGCTCAGATTTTGGGAAGAATAGACCTGCACCCCCGGTTCGGTGGTGGCCAGCTCCAAGGTGCGCCCGCTCGCCGGATCGGTGACCCGCGCCGCCAATTCCAGCGCCCCGGGCTTTGATTTGCGCAGCACATAATTGTGGTCATAGCCGCGTCCGATGATCATCTGCGGGTCGGACGAACGTATATCGCGCCCGATCGGCTTGGGGGAACGGAAGTCAAAGGCCGTGCCCGCGACATTGAGAAATTCGCCCGTGGGTATCTGGTTGACATCGGTGGGCGTTATCTGGTCGGCCATCACCGTCATGATCTGGTTTTCCGCCGAACCGGCGCCCGCCAGATTGTAATAAGTGTGGTTGGTCAGGTTCACCACCGTCGGCTTGTCGGTGGTGACCTTGTAGTCCATGCGGAAATCGTTGTTGTCGGTCAGGGTATAGGTGACGTCTATGGTCAAGGCGCCGGGAAAGTCCTGATCCCCGTCCGGCGACACCAGCCGCAAGGTCACGCCGGCATCATGGGCATGCCGGAAGGTGCCCACCGTCTGCAAGATTCGCCTGTTATAACGGGGCTGTCCGCCATGCAGGGTGACGCCGGCGGGATTGGCCTGCAGGGCGTAATGCTTGCCGTCCAGGCTGAAGCCGTTCAGCACACGGTTGGCATAGCGGCCGGTCAGCGCGCTCATTGGGCCGGTGGCTTCGATTCCTTGCAGGTCTTTCTGGCAAAGGATGACGTTCGCCATTTTGCCGTCACGGCCCGGTGCCTCGACGCTGCAGACGATGCCGCCATAGTCCAGCACCTGGGCGCGCATGCCGTGATTGTTGGTCATGGTAAAGGCATGGACCGTGGCGCCGTCCTTGGTGGTGCCATAGACGGCGGTATCCACGGTGCCGGCCTTGGCCCCATCCGTAAGGGCGCCGCTTGTGAAGGCCGCAACAAAAAAAGCCGTAACCGTCATGCCTGTGCGCATTTTCTCTCCGATTCCGCCCGCTTTTTGACTGGGCTTTGCTGTGCGACACTATAGTATCCGGCGCACCAAAAAAGCGCCCGTGAGGGCCTGGGAGGCCGGCCGCCGCTATGCACAAGCCATGGCCGAAAAAGCGATGACCGATAGTGTGATGGCGAAACCCGTGATCGTGGTGATGGGCGTGGCCGGATCCGGCAAGACCACCATTGCCAGCGGCCTGGCGGAAAGACTGGGCGTTCCCTTTGTGGAAGGCGATTCGCTGCACCCAATAGCCAATGTCCGCAAGATGGCCAGCGGCACGCCGTTGACCGATGCGGATCGCTGGCCCTGGCTGGAAGCGATCGGCGCGCGCATGGAAGTGGAGCGCCAGACCGGTCACGGCGTGGTGGTGTCCTGTTCGGCGCTCAAGCACGCCTATCGCGATTGCCTGCGCAAGCAGGTGAAGGGCAGGGTGCGTTTCATCCTGCTGGACGGATC
Source organism: Rhizomicrobium sp. (assembly GCA_035275465.1). GTDB lineage: Bacteria > Pseudomonadota > Alphaproteobacteria > Micropepsales > Micropepsaceae > Rhizomicrobium. The sequence continues at coordinate 21,745 of DATEMS010000004.1, forward strand.
GCGCGAACTGATCGGCGACCGCATGAAGAGCCGCAAGGGTCATTTCATGCCGCCGGCTTTGCTGGACAGCCAGTTCGCGATTCTGGAAAAGCCTACCGCGGATGAAGACGCGGTGATCCTGGATATTTCCCGCACCATACCGGTGCTGTTGGCCGAGGCCGCGCAAGCGGTGTCGGCGGCCGCACCCTAAGAAGGAAAGATAGATGCGCCATCACACATTCGCTCTGTTTCTGGCCGGGTCCATGCTGGCCGCGCTTCCGGCCTGGGCGCAACCGGGCGGCAAGCAACCGACGCCGCCGCCGGTGCCGAGCGCGGAAAACAGCATCATCGGCCCCCCCTATGCCGATGCGCCGGAATACAAGGTCGATCCGGCGGTGCCGCAGGGCGATGTGCGCGAATTCATTCTCTATTCCGAGGACAGCAAGATCTATCCCGGCATCGCGCGCATCGAGGGCGAGCTTTCCGCCAAGCGCGATCCTTGGGGCAACCGCCTGGCCTGGCCGGCCGAGCAGTTGTCCAAGCCCAGCCGCTATGAGCGTCATGTCTATGTCTATATCCCCAAGCAATATGTGCCCGGCACGCCTGCGCCCTTCATGGTGGTGCAGGACGGCCATTCCTATATCAACCGGCTGGCGCCCATCCTGGACAATCTGATCGCCGCCAAACGCGTGCCTGCGATGATCGTCGTGGCGGCGGACTCCGGCGGCGGCGATGCGCAGGGCTCCCAGCGCGGGCTGGAATACGACACGCTGTCGGACCGCTATTACAATTTTGTGGAGCAGGAACTCTTGCCCGCTGTTTCACAACGCTATGGCGTCAGCTTCACATCCGATCCCGAAGGGCGGGCCGCGATGGGCGGTTCCTCGGGCGCGATCTGCGCCTGGACCATGGCCTGGTTTCATCCAGAGCGGTACCGCAAGGTGCTGTCCTATTCGGGCACCTTCGTGAACCAAGCCTCGCCCGAGGATCCAAAGACCCCGCGCGGCGGCTGGGAATATCACGCCAGCCTGATTCCCAAGGCGGCGAAAAAGCCGATCCGGATATGGATGCATGTCAGCGCCCAGGACAATCATTTCGACGATCCGGAAGAAAGCTGGCACAATTGGCCGCTGGCCAACAACCGCATGGCGGCGGTGCTGAAGAAAAAGGGTTACGACCACCGCTATGTCTGGTCGCTGGAATCCCGCCACACCGACAATCGGGTGATACGCCAGACCTTGCCGGCGGCGCTGGAATGGCTTTGGCGGGATTATCCGCGCTAGGTACCTTGCACGCTTTTTTGCGGAATGCTGCTCACGGGTTACGGCTGCGGCAGGCCTTCGTGTCTATAGAAGGTGCATTCTCTGCGTTCATCGCCCGCCAGCAGAACCTGGCGCGTTTGCATATGTACGAAACCGTTCTTTTCCAGCACGCGCGCTGCGGCGCGGTTGCCCGTTTGGGTTGCGGCCGCGACATGCGTCAGCCCCATGGCTCCGAAGCCATGGCGGATCACCGCGCCGACGGCTTCGGTCGCAAGGCCCATCCCCCAACAGTCTGGCCGCAGCAGAAAACCCAACTCCGCCGAGCCGCCTTCGATCAGACTGAGATCGACGCTGCCGATGGCCTTGCCATCCCGCACCAGTGTCCAATAACGGCAAAGTCCGCTTTCCATGGCGGCCTGCTGTTCGCGCATCAGCTCCTCAACCACCGCAAGACGCGTGATCCTGGAACGATTCCAAAAACGCATAGCCTCGGCATCGCTGAGAATCGCAAACAGGGCCGGCGCGTCGGCCAACGCTTGCGGCCGCATGGTTAACCGCGCTGTGGTCAGGATCATCGGCGCGCGGCGCGAGCTATAAAAACGAGAGGCGGCCGGCAGCTTTCGCGCCGTAACCGCCTCTCTCTGCCCCCTTCAAATCGGACATTCGGTCCAAATCCCCATCCGGACCAACCACGCGGGGTTTCCCCAAACCGTCCATCCGCGATTGGCATAACTGTGCCGGAGCCCGTCTGTCGTGCAATGGTTTTGCTTCGTCTTTCCATTCTTTGCACGGACGATGTGGACTTTACGCAACATTTGTTACGAACGTCTCGCGGCTCAGGTCTTAAAGTGCTTGGAGAGTTTCAGGCCCTGGCGTTGGTAATTGGAACCCAGCCCTTCGCCATAGCCTTCCGGCGGCGGATCGGTCAGCCGTTCAAAGATCAGCCGGCCAATGATCTGGCCATGATCCAGAATGAAGGGAACTTCCCGTGAGCGCACTTCCAGCACCCCCCGCGCCGAGGGCGGTTTGCCCGGCTCGTAACCGAAGCCCGGATCGAAGAATCCGGCATAGTGAACGCGGAACTCCCCCACCAGGGGGTTGAAGGGCACCATCTCGGCGGCATGGTCGGGGGGGATGGCGACACGCTCGCGGCTGACCAGGATATAGAACTCGTCCGGGTCCAGCACCATGTCGCCGCGGGCATTGGCCTGGATGGGCTCCCAATAGTCGGCCGGATCCAGCGCGCCCACCTTGTCCACATCGATCAGGCCGGTGTGTTTCTTGGCGCGAAAGCCGATGCGCCCGCCCGCATCGGCGCTGCCCTTAAGGTCGATCGACAGCGCCAAGCCGTCATCGATATTGGGCTCGCCGTCCACCAGCGGCGTCTGCTCGTGCAGGCGGCGCAGCGCGGCGTCACCGAAACTGGGTGAGCCGTGGCGGATTCGCAGTTGGTTGAGCCGCGATCCCTTGCGGACCAGAACCGGGAAGGTCTGGGGGCAGATTTCGGCATAGAGCGGCCCGCGATAACCCGGCTCGATGCGGTCGAAGGACGGCGCATAATCGGTGATCAGCCGGGTAAAGACATCGATGCGCCCGGTGGAGCTTTTGGGATTGGCGCCTCCGGAGACGCGCGCGGAAAATTCCGCCCGTTCCAAAAGCGGCACGATATAGACACAGCCTGCTTCCAAAACCGCGCCTTCGCGCAAATCCACTTCATGCATGAAGACGGTGCGCAGCTTTTCTTCCACCGTGGCGGCGGGGCCGGGGAGGAAACTGGCGCGCACCCGATAGGCCACCGGCCCCAGGCGCAGATCGATGCTGGCGGGTTGGATTTGCCCCGGCGCGAAAGGCTCGGCGGCGGTGATCTCGCGGCCCTGGTCCAGCAGGCGTCTCAGCACATGGCTGGGCAGGATGCCGGTCGAGAAGCGGCCATAACTTTCGTCGGGGGGCGGATGCAGGGTTTCCAGGGTCGCGGCCATCATCCGACTATAAGCGGGCCAGTTGCGTGGGTCACCGCGTCCGTATCCAAAAACGCCCGGATATCCCCAATCGCCTCGGCCAGGCCGCAGCGTTTGACCGGCGTTTTCTCCGGAAAGGCCGTCAGCAAGCGGCTGGGGGTTGCGCCCTCCAGGATCACAAAACAGCCGCGGTCCCCTGGTCCCCGGATCAGCCGGCCGAACGCCTGCTTGAGGCGAAAGCGGGTGATCAGGTCGTCATAGCCCTTGCCGAACTTGGCGCGCCGCGCCTTGTGCAGGATGGTGGGCTTGGGCCAGGGCACCTTGTCGAACACCACCAGCCGCAGAGACCGTCCCGGCACATCCACCCCGTCGCGCAAGGCGTCCGTCCCGAGCAGGCAGGCATTCTCCTCGGCGCGGAACAGGTCCACCAGCGCGCCGGTGTCCAGCCGGTCCATGTGCTGGGCATACAGCGTCAGCCCGGCTTGCGCCAAAGTTTGTGCGATGCGGTCGCCGGTCTCGCGCAAGGCGCGCACCGCCGTGAACAGGCCCAGCGCCCCGCCGCCCGATGCCAGGAACAATTCGCGATAAGCGGCCGCCAGCGCATCCGCATCGCGGCGCACAACGTCCTTGATGACAAAGACACGCGCCTGATCCTCATAGCGGAAGGGCGAGCCGAAATGGGCCCGGCGCGCCGGCTGCGGCAAGTGACCCGCTCCGGTGCGGATCTCGGCGCTGGTCCAACTATAATTTTCCGTGGCACCGTCCTGATCCCCGCCAAGAACATTTGAAGTGTCGCGCAAAGTGGCCGAGGTAATCAGCGCGCCATGCGCCGGTTCCAGCACCGCGGCGCAAAGCGGCTTGGTGGGATCGACCCAATGACGTTTGAGCCCGACATCGGCATCGCGGCCGTCCTCGCGCTGGATCTCGAACCAATCGACGAATTCTTCGGCGATCTCGCCATTCTGCAAACCGTCCAGCATCTGAATCCAGGCGGGCAGGATGGCTTTGGCGCGGCGCTCCAGGCCGCGCGCCGCCGCCTCCAGCCGCGCCCTGGTGTAAGGCTCCAGCGCAGCGCTTTTGTCGTTCATTTTTTTGCGCAACAGCCGCGCCAATTGACCCAGCGGATCGGCGATGCGCTTGAGGGCGCGCGCCAGAGCCTGCACCGCTTCCAGCAAATTCTGGCCCATGGGATGCGGTTCTGCTTCCAGGGAGTAAAATGCGTCTGCATCGCCGCTGCGCGCCCGCACATGGCTATAGGCGGCGGCGAGGAAAACCTCACCCGGTCCGCGCGGGCCGGTGCTGAGCCGCGTGGTCCAGCCTTCGCCCGCCAGCGCGCCGGCCGCCTGAACAGCGTCTTCCAAGGCGTGTTGAGCGGCGTCATCGTCGGCGACCAGATCCTTCAAGCGCTCTTCCAAGCCGCGCATCCGGGTGCGCGCGCGCGCTTCCGGTCCGCGAATCCAGCGCCTGAGCTCGGCCATCTCCCGTCCCGAAAGGGTGGCGGCAAAGCCGCTATCGGCGGCGTCGAACAGATGATGGCCCTCGTCGAAAACATAGCGCAGGCGATGCTCGCTTGGCGTATCGGTGGTCTCATCCTCGCCCATCCAATCGGCGCTGGCTTGCGCGATCACCAAGGCGTGGTTGGCGACCACGATATGGGCGTGGCGGGCGCGGCGGATGGTGCGTTCGATGAAGCAGATGCGATAATGCGGGCAGGCGGCGTAGATGCATTCGCCGCGCCGGTCGGTGACGGTGGACAGCGGCATATGGGCCGCCAGGAACGCGGGAAAGCCGACGCCGGACAGGTCTCCATCGGTGGGCGAGGAGATCCAGCGCGCGATCAGTGCCAGCGCGACAGAGCGTTGGCCCGGCGCCAAGGCCGTACGCTTCGCCGCTTCCTCAAAGTTCAACAAGCAGAGATAATTTTCCCGGCCCTTGCGCACCACCGCCTTCTCGGCGCGCTCGACGGGATCGGGCCACAGATGCGCGATCTCCTGCACGATCTGGCGCTGCAGGTTGCGGGTATAAGTGGAGATCCAAAGACCCGGCCCGTTCTTGTCCGCCCACACGCTGGCGGGTGCCAGATAGCCCAGCGTCTTGCCGGTGCCGGTCCCCGCTTCCACCAGCGCCACGCGTGGGGCGCCCGCCTGTTCGCGCGGGCCGAACGCATAGCTCGCCGCGTCGCTATAGCTGACCTGTTCGGGGCGCATCGCATCCACCAACTGGGCCAGGCGGGCGCGGGCTTCGGCCGGCTCCACGTTTTGCGAACCCGGCTGGCCCACCGGCGCCTGGTCCTCCCACGGGACAAGGCCGCGCCAAGCTTCCAAACCGGCGATGGGCGAGCCGTGCGGCGCCTCACCGACAATGTCTTTCAAGAGCGGTGCCCAGCGCCAGCCGGCGCGGTCCAGCGTGCCCACCAAGGGCGCCAGCGCCGTCTGCACATCCGCCGGCCAGGCCGCGACTTCGTTCAGCAGGCTGCGCGCGATTGCATGCAGCGCCAGCGCGGATTGTTCTGGGGTGTGCGGCGCCGCCAATCCCAGCGCCCGCGCCAGTCCCAAGGCGCTGGGCACAAAGGGCAGTCCGGGGCGCACAAAGACGAACAGTTCCAGCACATCGAAAAGCATGGCGGACTTGGTGCCCAGCCGCCCGGCGACAAAAGCAGAATGCGCCACCAGGACATCGCCGCTTTCGAACAAGGCGCGTGCGTCACGCAGCTCCAGCCCTTCGCTTTCGCCGTTGGCGCGCGCGATGGCGGCGCCGGGTGGAGCAGGAACAAGCGCGATCAGGCTGGATAACGATTCCATGGGTGCGCGATATTGGAGAACGCGTGCACAACTTCATAGAGCTTTGATAACCCGTTTTATGTATTGAACCCCCATCCGTCGCAGCTCGGGTTTGCCCCGCAAACACCTCGCTGCGACACCTTCCCCCTTCCTGGCGCTTCGCGCCGAAGGGGGAAGGAAGCTGGCGGATACTGAGGGTCGCGCCGCGAAATGCGGCGCTCGAGATTATTTTGCTAAGCCACTTCGGGATAGAGATGGGTCAGCGCCTGGCGGGCTCGCATATGCTCGCCCACCACTATTTGGGCGGCATTGCGCAATTGGTGGCGGTTTTCTCCCTCGCGGGCTTTGCGCGAAAACTCGCGCGCCGCCTGGGTCACCGCCGCAAGCCCCAAACCGCCCGCCGCCCCGATAATGTCCTGGGCCAGCCGCGCGGCATCGTCCCATTTTTCCTCGGCACAGGCTTGCGCCAGCGCGCCGGTGAGCTGTTCGGCGGTGGCGATGTAGCATTGCAGGATTTCCGCCAGCACCGCCACGCCGACGGATTTCTCCAAAGTGTTGAAGGCCGCCGGATCGATGGCGGCGATGGATTCACTTTCGGCCTGTCCGGCGGGATGACACAGAAGGTCCAAGGCGCGATAAAGCGGATCGGCTTGCAGCGGCCAGCGCAGCACCGAACCGGTGGCGGCGGGCGGACGATTGCCGCGCAGCAGGATGGCAATCAAGGGTGCCTTCACGCCCGGCGCGGCGGCCAGCATGTCGGCGTCATCGGCGCCTGTCAGGATGGCGTCGAAATGCTCGCCACTGGCGCGTTCCACCGCTTGCGCCAAGCTGGTGGCATGCACCACGCGATTGCCGAACGGTTCCAGCAGGCGCGACGCGCTTTGCGCCACTTCGCTATTGGGCAGGAAGAACAGCAGCACAAGGCCGGTGGGAGGCCGCACTTGGCCTTCGGTTTCTTCGGCCTCGGTGGCGGCGCTGCAGGCGGTACCGGATAGCGGCAAGGTGAAGAAGAATTGCGCCCCTTCACCCGGTTTGCTGGTAAAGCCGATCGCGCCGCCAGCCTGTTCCACCACGCGCTTGGCCACCGCCAAGCCCAGCCCTGCGCCCTGTTGTTGCTGCCGGGTATAGGAGGAATCGCCGGTCGAAAAAGGGCTGAAGAGTTGCGCGGCCGCGTCCGCCGCCACCCCGGAGCCGGTATCGGACACGCAGAAGCGCACCGATTGCATGTCTGGGCTCGTCTCCAAATGGATGTCCACCAAGCCGCGCTGGGTGAATTTCAAGGCATTGTCCGTCAGCTTGAGCAGCACTTGGCGCACCCGGCGCGGATCCGCCGCCACCCGCGGCAAGTTGGGTGCCGCGCTCAAAGTCAAATGCAACTGTTTTTCCCAGGCGCGCGGCTGCAGCAGCCGCGCCACCGCGCGCGCCGCCTGCAGAGGATCGCAATCTTCGTCTTCGGCTTGCTGAATATCGTCGCGGGTCAGGGCGATGACGTCCTCGATCAGGGTTTGCAAGCCGCGGCCGGCTTGCAGCATGACTTTGACGTGGTCCTTTTGCTGCTTGGCCAGTTCCGAACGTTCCAGCAGCTGCGCCATGCCCAACAGCGCATTCAAGGGCGTGCGCAATTCGTGCGAGATATTGGCGATGAAAGACGCTTTCACCTGGGCGCTGAGCTGGGCTTCGTCGCGGGCGCGCACCGCGTCGCTTTTTTCGCCCCGCAGCCGGATCACCAGCTCGCCATTTTCATTGCGCAGCTGGATGCTTTCGTCCAGCAGCCGCGCCATGCCCCGGCAATAGCTGATCAGGACGCTGGCGAACAGCACCATCAGGAGGGCGGCGCAATTGGCGTAAATCCCGCCCTGCCACAGCAAGAGGCTGACCAGAGGCGTCAGCGCAAACAGGGTGTGTGCGATATAGGCGGGGCGGTGGGCCGAGCGGGCGATGAACTCCGTCGCCGTCATGCCCAGAAAGGCCATGGCCAGATAGGCCTGGGCTGGGAAGGAATTCCACACAAACCAGACCAGCGCCGCCGCGCCCCAGGTGGCGCCGGAAATGGCCGAGACAAAAGTGTAGCGCCAGGCCCAGAATTGCGGATCGCTGCCCGGCGCGCGGTTCTTATAGGCGGTGGTAAGCTGCTCGGCTGCGATCACCACGGTCAACTGCAAAAGCAGCGGCATCAGCGGCAGGATGCCGGCTTGGCGGCCCGCGATCAGAGTAACGGGAACGCACAGAACCGCGAAAGGGAGGGAAAGATAATGACGTCCCAGCGCGTACAGAATATCGATGCGGCCGGCAAACACCGGATCGCCGAGTTTTTCCTGTTGCGGCAATTGCCCGGTCATTGCGTAAATCCCCGCCAAAGCCTAGCTTTCGCGCCCTTTCGAAACGCTTAAATCAGCCTTAACAAAGAATGAAGACGCCCCCGAACGTGACGCCCGAACAAGCGCTTGCCGCCAAGGCCTGGCCGTTCGAAGAGGCCCGCAGGCTCTTGGCGCGGGCCCAGGCGCGCAAAAAAGCGGGCCAGCCGGTGGATTTCGTGCTGTTCGAGACCGGCTATGGCCCTTCCGGCCTGCCGCATATCGGCACTTTTGGCGAGGTGGCCCGCACCAGTTGGGTCCGTCATGCCTTCGAGACGATGTCGGACATCCCCACCCATCTGATCGCTTTCTCGGACGACATGGACGGCTTGCGCAAGGTGCCCGACAATCTGCCGCAGCCCGAAATGCTGGCGTCCCATCTGGGCAAGCCGCTGACCGCGATTCCCGATCCCTTCGGCACCCATGAAAGCTTCGGCCATCACATGAATGCGCGGCTGCGCGCTTTCCTGGACAAGTTCGGCTTCCGCTATGAATTCTATTCTTCCACCGCCACGTATAAATCGGGCCGCTTCGATGCGGCGTTGCTGCGCATCCTGGCGCGTTACGACGAGGTGATGGCGGTGATGCTGCCGACTTTGGGCGAGGAACGCCAGCAGACCTATTCGCCCTTCCTGCCGGTATCGCCGCGCAGCGGCAAGGTGCTTCTGGCCAAGGTGGTGGCGCGCGATGTGTCCGCGGGCACCATCACCTATGTCGAGGAAGACGGCAGTCATGAGACCGTGCCGGTCACCGGTGGTCACTGCAAGCTGCAATGGAAGCCCGACATGGGCATGCGCTGGGCCGCGCTGGGCGTGGACTATGAGATGTACGGCAAGGACCATCTCTCGCAAGCGCCGCTCTACAGCGCCATCTGCAAGATCGCGGGCGGGGTGCCGCCGGAACAGTATATGTACGAGATGTTCTTGGACGATTCCGGGCAGAAAATTTCCAAGTCCAAGGGCAATGGCATCAGCCTGGACGATTGGCTGACCTATGGCTCACCGGAAAGCCTGGCGCTGTTCATGTTCCAAAAGCCGCGTACGGCCAAGAGGCTGTATTTCGACGTGATCCCCAAGGCGGTGGATGAGTATATCGCCTTCTTGGAATCCTATCACGCGCCGCAAACCACCGACGAACAGAGGCTGGAAAACCCGGTCTGGCATATTCATGCCGGCCAGGTTCCCCAGGAGCGCTATCCGGTCAGCTTCGCCCTGTTGCTCAATCTTGTTTCGGCGTCGAACGCCCACAATCGCGATGTGCTGTGGGGTTTCATCCGCGCCTATTCGCGCGAAGCGGTGTCGCCGCAGGGCAATCCGGGCCTGGAGCAGTTGGTGGCGTTCGCGCTGCGCTATTACGAGGATTTCGTGAAGCCCAGCAAAGTCTATCGTGCCCCGGATGCCAAGGAGCGCGCCGCGCTGGAAGATCTGGCGGACCAGCTGGAAAAACTGGGCGACGAGCGCGACGGCAAGCTGGTACAGGACGTGATCTATGAAATCGGCAAGGCGCACGGCTTTGAGCCGTTGCGGGCCTGGTTCGGCGCTCTTTACGAAGTCCTGCTCGGCCAGACCCAGGGACCGCGCTTCGGCTCTTTTGCGGCGCTGTTCGGCTGTGCTCAAACGGCGGCGATGATCCGCAGCGCCTTGAACGGCGATTTTCTGAAATGAAAGCCCTGCTGGTGGCGCTGTTGCTGCTGTTGCCGCTGCCCGCAGGGGCCGCGGCCACGGAAGAGATTTTCGCGCTTTATGCCCGCGGCGACTATGAGCAGGCGGCGCGGGCGGGTGAGGCCTCGCGCACCGCGCCGGGCCTGGCGATCGCGGCGCGCGCCGTGCTGGCCGATGAAGTGCTGCGCGACACGCCTTGTCTGGAATGCCTGGGCCGCGCCGAAAGTCTGGCCCGCCGGGCGGTGGCGGCCGATCCCCATCATGCCTTTGGCCAGATCTGGCTGGCGGTGGCGCTGGGCTATGAGGCCCGCATCATCGGCGCGGTCAAGGCGCGGATGAAGGATTCGCCCACGCAATCGCGCGCGGCGCTGGATGCCGCGGTCCGGGACGATCCCGGCAATGCCTTTGCCGTGTCCGCGCTGGGCGGCTGGCATATCGAAATTGTGCGCGGCGGCGGCGCCTTTTTGGCCGGATTGGTGTATGGCGCGCGGGAAAAACAGGCCTTGGCGCTGTTCGACCGCGCGGTGCGCCTGGCGCCCGGCAATGTCGCGGTCCAGTACCAGATCGCCCTGTCCTTGGCGGGTTTCGACACCCCAAAATACCGGGCGCGGATCGTTAACCATCTTAAAGCCGCTGTCTCCGCCATTCCCAACACCGCATACGAGAAAAGAATCCAAGCCCGGGCTGCGGAACTGCTTGGCCTGATCAGCGGCCTTGGTGCGGCGAACCAGGAGCCGCAAGATGCGTTTCATCTGCGGGTCCGGAAATATCAGGGCTTTCCGGAATAGTTTGACGGACGCGCAATTCTCCCGAAAATCGAAAAACTCGATTTTCGGAACTGCGCTTAGAGAGGCTGAGTTTTGCGCAAAAATATTCCTGTGCTTGTGCTGGCCTGCCTGTTGCTGGCGGCCTGTTGGCAGACAAAGACGCGGCCTTACCGCAACATAACCTCGCTGCAACCTTTTGCCGGCGGCGCGGTTACCGAAACCGATCCGGACCGCAAGGTGACGCATCACGCCTTGCGCAAGATCGCGCGCGGTCACTACCGCCTGACCCAGACAGACCGTGGACAGGATTTCGGCCAAGGCTTCGAGCTGGGGTTCTTCCCGCTGCCCGGCGCGCCCAGCCATGTGCTGATCTATCAGGCCGCGGCCCTGGATCATGCCGCCGGAGAAGACAATCTGCGTTATTACGGCCTCTTGGTCATTACCGGGCCCAAAAGCGCGCAAGAGATTCGTCCCGATTGCGAAAAGGACGCCCGCGCCGCGCGTGCCTCGAACACGCGGGAGGGCAAGGACGGCGCCTGTACCTTCGCCGATCGCGCGGCGCTGGAAAAGTCGCTGCTGGCTTTGTGGAAGAGCGGCAAGAAACCGGCCTACAGCTACACTTTACATTGACCCCCATTCGTCACAGCTCAGGTCGCCTCCGGCGACACTTCGCTGTGACACCTTCCCCCTCCAGCGGCTTCGCCGCGAGGGGGAAGGAGGCTGTCGGATGTTGCGGGTCGCTCGGCGGAATGCCTCGCTCGAGATTTCTGGATAATTGCATGATCTCGAGCCGCGCATTTCGTGCGGCGACCATCCGCTAGGGCCATGACCCGCCTCCCCCTTTTGCGCGAAGCGCAAGCAAGGGGGAGGTGGCCGAGACGAGCGCCGCCGCGCAGCGGCTGCGTGCTAGTCGAGGCCGGAGGGGGTTCAAAAAAACTGCGACGGATGGGGGTCAACAAAAAAACTACTGACTCGCCCAAATGATCCGATGCACAAACGCGATCTCGCTCAATGCAAAACCGCGATCCTCGAATTGTGGATTGAAACTTTTGAGTTCGATGCGCTGAGCGGTCATGCGGCTCAGCTGCTTGGCCATCACTTCCCCGGCATGGGTCTTGACCACGACCCGGTCGCCGCGCCGAAGCTGGCCGGAAGGCGACACCATGATGCGGTCGCCGTCGCGATAGACCGGCAGCATGGAATCGCCGGTGATCTCCAGCGCATAGCAATGGGCGTCGGCGATCTCGGGGAAAGCGATGTCTTCCCAGCCCGAACCGGCGGGAAAACCGGCATCGTCGAAATAGCCGGCAAGTCCGGCCTGGGCCATGCCGATCAAGGGCACCATGCGCGCCCGGATGGGGCGGTGCCCCGCCTCGCTCACCAGAGCGACGAATTCCTCCAGCGAGGCACCGGTGGCCGAGAGCACCTTGGCCAGGCTTTCGGTCGAGGGCCAGCGCAGCTTTCCATTGGCGGTGCTGCGCTTGCTCTTGTTAAAAGTGGTGGGATCCAACCCGGCCAGCCGGGCCAAGCCGGAAGGCGACAGGCCATGCCGGGCGGCGAGGGCGTCAAGGGCGCGCCAAATCTGCGGATGGGTCAGCATGTTAGGAATCAAACCGGACTTTACGGTTATATTCCTATATTAGGAGCGGGACGGAACGCCGTCCATAGGAAAGCGGCGCCAAAGAATGGCAACAGTGATCGATCTGGGAGCCGCGCTGCTGCGGCAATTGCCCGCCGAAACCGCGCATCGCGCCACTCTGGCGCTGGCGCGTCTGGCCGCGCCCATCCTACCCGCGCCGCCGTCCGACGATCCGCGCTTGGCGATCAACGCTTTCGGCTTGGATTTCCCTAATCCGGTGGGTCTGGCGGCGGGCTTCGACAAAAACGCGCAAGTGCCGGACGCCATGGCCAAGTTCGGCTTTGGCTTTGTGGAATGCGGCACCGTCACGCCCAAGCCGCAGGCCGGCAACTCCCGGCCGCGGCTGTTCCGGCTGGCGCGCGACGGCGCGGTGATCAACCGCATGGGCTTCAACAATGACGGCAGCGCCGTCGCGGCGCAAAATCTGAAGGCGCGAAAGGGACGCGGCATTGTCGGCATCAATATCGGCGCCAACAAGGACAGCAGCGACCGCATCGGCGACTATGCCTGGTGCTTTTCCGAACTGGCGCCGTGGTGCGACTATGTGACGGTCAATGTCTCATCCCCCAACACACCGGGCCTGCGCGGCCTGCAGAACAAGGACGAACTGAAAAAATTGCTGGGCATCATGACCAATGCCCGCGCCAAACTTTTCGACAGCGCGCCGTCCGCGCACGGCATGCGCAAGCCCATCCTGCTCAAGATCGCGCCGGATCTGGATTTGCACGCCCTGGATGAGATCGCGGCGGTGGTGCGCGCCAGCGGCATCGAAGGGCTGATTGTTTCCAACACCACCATCGCGCGTCCGGTCCTGAAATCTGCGCATGCCGAGGAAGCGGGCGGCCTGTCCGGCAAGCCCTTGTTCGCGCCTTCGACGCGGATATTGGGCGAAATGCATCAGCGCCTACAGGGCGCGGTCACCTTGGTGGGTGTCGGCGGCATCGCCAGCGGCGCGGACGCCTATGCCAAGATCCGCGCCGGCGCCAGCCTGGTGCAGCTTTACACGGCGCTGGCGTTTGATGGACCTGGCTTGGTCGCGCGCCTCAAGGAGGAGTTGCTGGCGTGCCTTGCGCGCGACGGTTTCGCCCGGCTGAGCGATGCGGTGGGCACAGGCGCGACCGCTTAATTTCGTCCGCTGGCCGCCAGATAGGCAGCCCAAATGCGCTCCTCGTCCGATCCCAGTTGATGCAGATAGGTCCAGCTGTAGAGACCGCTGTCATGGCCATCGTCAAAGCCGATCCGCACCGCATAATTGCCCACCGGTTCCAGGCCGGAGATTTTCACATGCTCCTTGCCCGTCAGGATCGTCTTGGGCCCGCCATGCCCTTTGACTTCGGCGCTGGGGGATTCCACGCGCAGATATTCCGCCCGCAGGGAAAAACGCGCCCCATCGTCGAACGCGACGGTGAGTACGTCGCGCGCGGGATTGAGACGGATTTCGCTGGGCCAGGGATTGCCGGCGCCTGCCTTATCGGAGGGCATCGCGTTCTTCATCGCTCAATGGACGCGCCTCGTCCGCCAGCATCACCGGCACGCCGTCGCGAATGGGATAGGCCAGGCCCGCGGCGCGCGACACCAGTTCCTGTTTGTCGCGGTCATAGTGCAGGCTGGCCTTGGTTTGGGGACAGACCAGGATTTCCAGAAGTTTGGGGTCGGTGTCCATCGCAGTCTCTTACTCCCTCGTTCCCCGTCAATTCACCGTGGTGGGACCGCCATCGCCGCCGATTTCCAGCAGGGTCATCAAAGTGGAGGCGCGTTCCTGAAAGGTTTGCGCTTCCAGCAGGGCTTGTTTTTCGACCGGATCGAAGGGGCACATCATCGCCAGGGCGTTGACCAAGGCTTCGCCGGGCGCGGTCATCACGCTGTCCCAATCGGCCTGCATGTCGCGGTTTGTCAGATAGGTCTTCAACGCCGCCAGCAGGCGTTGGCGGGGAAAATTTTCGTCCCCCGGTTGCGCCAGATCGCCCGCGAAAGGCGCGAAATCGCAAAAGCCCGCCCGCCAGGGCGTGGTGGCCGCCATTTCGCCGCTCAAGCGGAAGCGGCAAATCCCCGCCAGCGAAATCAAATAGCGGTTGTCGTTGGTTTCCTGGAAAGAAACGATCTTGCCGACGCATCCCACCTGGGACAGGCGCGGCTTGAGCACACTCTCTTCGCTTTCGGCCGGCTGGATCATGCCGATCAGCCGGTCGCCCTGCAGCGCATAGTCCACCATCTCCAGATAGCGCGGCTCGAATATGTTGAGCGGCAGATGCCCGCGCGGCAAAAGCACCACCCCGCTCAGCGGAAACAAAGGCAGTGACTTGGGCAGGTCGGAATAGGAATGATAGTGCCTAGGCATCATATGCGCTCAGGAAAATAGCAGCCCGGACAGCTTGCGCCGGGCTTCGAGGGTGCGCGGGTCGCCTGCGCCCATCGCCTCGAACAAGGTCACCAGTTGCTTGCGCGCGGCCTCTTCATTCCATTTGCGGTCCAGCCGCACCAGTTCCAGCAGCTCCGCCACCGCGCCATCACGGTCCCCGCCCGCGTCCAGCGCCATGGCCAGGTCATAACGCGTCTGATGGTCCTTTGGATCGGCCGCCACTTTGGCGCGCAGGGCCGCCGTCTCGCCGCTTTCCGGCGCGGGGCCCTGGCGGAGTTTCAATTCGGCCTGCACGGCGCGGATGGCCTCGTCCTGGGCCGCGTCCTGGCGCACCAGCTGCAGCGTCGCCTGGGCGCGCTCAAGATCGCCGCCCAGCAGATAGGCGCGCGCCAGACCGGCCACTGCCTGGGGATGGCCGGGCTCGTCCTGCAAGACATGGCCATAGGCTTGCGCCGCCATGGCAATGTCGCCTGCCGCCAGCGCCTCGTCGCCCACTGTCAAAACCTCAGCCGTGTGCTCGGGGCCGCCATGGCCATGCCCGTGCTCCTGTCCATGATCATGGCCGCCGCCCGCCAGCGCCGCGACAAAAGCCTTGATCTGGCTTTCGGGAATGGCGCCCATGAAACCGTCCACCGGCTGGCCGTTCTTGAAGGCATAGACGGTCGGGATGGACTGAACGCGCAACTGTTGAGCGATCTCGGGATTCTCGTCGATATTGACCTTGACCAGCTTCACCGCGCCGCCGGCCGCATCTACGGCAGCTTCCAGATGGGGCCCCAGGGTCTTGCAGGGGCCGCACCAGGGCGCCCAGAAGTCCACGATCACCGGCGTGGTGCGGCTTTGTTCCAGCACATCGGCGGCGAAGGTGGCCAGGCCCGAATCCTTGATATGCGGGCTGGAGCCCGCCGCCGCCTTCGGCGCGGTTTGGGATGCGAGGGGACGCCCGCCGGGGCCGATCAATGCCATGTCTGTGCTTTCCAGATTTTCCGCTCGGAAAGATGGGCATTCGGACGGCAAAAAGAAAGCCCGCCTAGGGAACCAGTTTGCGGATCCAGTTGGGCAGGGCGAAGGCGGCGGCGTGGACGGCTGGGTTGTAATAATCGCACTGGAGTTTGGCCTTTTTATAGGCCTTGGCGGCGCGCTTGATGCCTTTGTCCGTGCCCAGCGGCTTGCCGCCCTTGGTCGCCCAGCTGAGCGCCATGAAGCCGCCGATATAGGTGGGCACCACGGTGAGATAGAGGCCACAGGCGGGGAAGAAGGCTTTCAATTCCGCCAGCGCCTCGCCGATCTCCCAGGGCTGGTAGAAAGGCACGCCGGTCTGGAAGGTGGCATAGCCGCCCTTTTTCAGGGCGCCTTTCACGCGGTCATAGAAAGTTTCGCCGAACAACGCCTTGCCGGGCCCCACCGGATCGGGGCGGTCGGCGATGATCAGGTCGAAGCGGTTCTTGCTGGATTTGCGGCCCAGATATTCAAAGGCGTCGGCCGCCTCGATCACCATGCGCTTGTCCTTGAAGGCCTTGGCGTTGATGGCGCCGAAATGTTTCTTGCACAGCGCGATCACCCGGTCGTCGATATCCACCAGTACCACTTCTTTGACATGCTTGTGCTTCAGCGCCTCGTCGGCGATGGACAGATCGCCGCCGCCCACGATCATCACCCGTTCGACCTTGCCATGCTCCAGCATCGGCAGATGCGTCAGCATGTCCGCATAGGCGCTTTCGTCCCGGCTGGTGATCTGCACGATGTCGTCCAGTGTCATCACCCGGCCATTGGCGACCGTGTCGAAAATGCGAATGTGCTGGAACCGGCTTTGCTCGTCCGCCAGCACCTTGGTGATCTCCATGGACTGGGCATAACCCTTGTGCAGACGCTCCACCTGAACATCGTCGGCGGCCTTGTGGGTCTTGGTTTTGCTCGGCTGGGGCTGGGGACGGGCCATAACGTTTCCTTAACATATGTGGCGGCGCCACGCCGTATAGGGCTGCTTTATCCCGCTGTCTACCGCGCGGCATCGCGCGCATCTCGTGCCCATTTTATGCGGCTTTCTGCGTCAGGCGTCGCGCCGCGCCGTGCGCGCTGTGCGCCTGTTTGCGGCGCGCCGCCAGCGTGGCGCGCAAGCACGGCCGGGAAAAAAATTGCCCCGGGGGGAAATTTCTTCTTGCATCGCCGGGAAGTTAGCCCTAATTGGACCACGACCCCGCGAGAAAAAAAGCGGGACAAAGCGGCGTAGGGCTGACCCCCTCCGTCGCTTTTCTCTTTAAGGCGCGTCCGGAAGTCCGCAAGGCCAAGGCGTTTGGTGTCAACTCTAAGACGGGTAGGTGCTTAAATGGCTCGACTCAATTTGGTGGCGGCGAATAAAATCCCGCAAAAAGAAATCAAACCCCGCGTCGCCAAGGCGCCGCGCCCGGTTGTCGTCACGCCTTCGAACGACGACCAGAAGGACCATTTCATTACCAAGAATGGCCTGTCCTATGCGGGCAGCCATGTGATCATCGATCTTTGGGAGGCCAAGGGATTGGACGATCGTGAGCGGATCGAAACCGCTTTGATCGACGCGGTGAATGAGGCGGGCGCGACCCTGCTGCATATTCACCTGCACAAGTTCGAGGAAGGCGGCGGCATTTCCGGCGTGGCGGTTTTGGCGGAAAGCCACATTTCCGTTCACACCTGGCCGGAAAAGGGCTTTGCGGCCTTTGACGTCTTCATGTGCGGCGATGCCGAGCCCCGCAAGGCGCTTGAGGTTTTCAAGCGCGCCTTCGAGCCTGGCCGGGTCGTGGTCGGCGAACACAAAAGAGGCGTCGTCTAAGACCGCTTCTCGCAAGAATCGAAAGGGCCGGAACGCAAGTTCCGGCCCTTTTTCTTTGTGCTTTATGATCTCTGCGCGCACATGCCCTCTCCCTCAAGGGGAGAGGAAGACATGGTGCGCTGACGCGCACGAAGGGGAGGCGGACCTGCGTTTGCGGCGCGATTCCTAGGATTTATGCTTGCGGCGGATTTTGTGACTGGGACGCTTGATCCATTTGATCTTCCGAGCCGGTAAACCCTGGATGGCGCGGACACAGTTCTGGATGAGCTGGGTGCCGATTGAGACACCCCAAAACCCGCTCAACATTCCCACAGCCGCTACCACCTTCACTGTGAAGGGATCTGGCTGCGGCAAAAAAAGATGAACGATCGATATCCCAGCGATGCCGCATAAAATTCCAGCGGATACTACTAAAATCAAACCACCCAATAGACCCGCAATAGGAAACGCCCACTCCCGAACCCATGATTTAGCCTTTGGAGGAAACCAAGAGACGGATAACAGCATCAGCCCTATGACCATGCCTATGGAAGCGCGTTCAAGAGAGATCATTTCTTAGCTTCGTGCCCACTCAAAGAGGTCTATTGCACGCCCGCTTTGATCTCGGTCCAGGCATTGACGATTTTGTCTTTTTCCTTCAGGCGGCGCTGGAAGATGCCGCTTTTGAGGAAGGTTTCCAGGTCGCGCTGGATGCCCAGATTCTGGAACACCGAGTCCGGCACCTTGGCCATGGCCCCGACATTGGCGGGCTCATCGCCGATATGCTCGATGGTATAGACCGCGGCTTCGTCCGACAGCGACGAGTCGATCAGCGCCAGCGCTTTTGCCGGGTCAGACGCATCCTTGTGCATCACCAGTCCGCAAACATAGGTGAAGATGCCGTGCTTGGGCGCAAGATACGCCACCGGCTTTTTCTCCCGGTTCAGCGCCGCAAAGGTGGTACGCCAGCTCATCGCCGCCACCAGCTCGCCCGAGGCCAGGCCCTGGGCCAGCGCGGTGTCGTCGCTTGAGACAAAACGCAAATGCCCCACCAGCTCGCGCAGCTTGGCCTGCACACGCGCCCAATCGGCCTCAGACATGTCATAAGCATTGACCCCGATCATCTGGGCGATGAACGGCACGGTGTCGTCCACCCCATCCATCACCGACACCCGGCCTTTGTATTTGGGGTCGAACAAGATGTCCCAGCTTTGCGACTTGGCATATTCCGGCGCCAGGTCGGTGCGGATGGTGAGCGAAGTGTTGCCCCAATAATGCGGCACAAACCACACTTTGCCGCCGCCCGCCGAAATGCCGGGCAAATTGCGCAAGCTGGGCGCGATCTTGTTCCAGTTCTTCAGCTTGGAGGTGTCGATCGGCTGGAGCAGCCCGGCTTCCTTCCAGCGCGGAAATTCGTAATAGCAAGGCCCCATCACATCGGGTTTGAAGCCGGCCCGCATCTTGGAGAAGGCTTCGTCTTCGTCGGCGAAGATGGTGATGGCGGGCTTCTCGCCCGTGGCCTTCTGATAGTCCGCCAGGAATGGCGAATCCATATAGTCCTGCCATTGAAACAGCGTTACCGGACCGCTGGCAGCAGGCCCCCGCGTCAGGAAATAACCGCCAGCCGCCACCACAAGGGCGGCGGCAAGACCGCCCACAAGCCAAACCGTCTTCATGCCCAGCACCCCGTTGGTCGCGCAGCCAGGTTAGACGCGCCGCCGCGAAATTCACAAGGTCGCTTTACGCACCTTCACAGCCGGGGTAGGCGCAATTCCATCACCGCGCCATGGCCGGCGCCGCCGGCCAGCCGCATGGCGCCGCCCATGCGCCGGGCCAGCTCCATGGCGATCGCCAGGCCCAGGCCTGCCCCCGTCACCATGTCGGGCCGGTCGAAGCGCTGGAACGGCGTGCCCGCCTTGGCGGCTTCCTGCTGCGTGAAGCCCGTGCTGCTGTCGCTGAGGGTGAGGATGCCCGCGCCCTCCTCGAAACGGACATCGGCGCGCACAATGCCGCCTTCGGCGGTATAGGTCAGGGCGTTGGCCAAGAGGTTGGTGAGGATGCGGTGCACGGCGCCGGCATCCGCCCGCACAATGCCCGGCTCGGCAAAGACCAGCGACAGGGAAATGCGCCGCGAAAAAGCGCGGCCCTGTTGTTCCTCCACGCAAGTCCCCGCCAGCGCGGCCAAATCCACCGCCTCTTGCGAAAGCGGATAGCGGCCCGCCTCGATATTGGCGAACTCCAATATATTGCCGATTTTGGTGTGCAGGTTGCGCCCCGCATTGCCGATGTCGCGGGCATATTCGCCATATTTGGGGTGGCCGTTGGGGCCGTAAAATTCCTCGGCGATGATTTCGGAAAAGCCGATCACCGCATTCAAGGGCGTGCGCAATTCATGACTCATATGGGCGATGAATTCGGATTTGGAGCGCAAGGCCTCCATCGCGCCGCGCTCGGCATTGGCCAGCCGCACCATCAGCTTGGCCTCGACCGGGCGCATGGATTTGAGCGTCCGGATCGCCCGCTGGGCCCGGGCATGGCGTTCAAAGGCGCCGACGAACAAGGCCGCCAGCCAGCCGCCAGCCAGTGCGGGACCCAAGATAACGAACAGATAAAGCGGCAGGGTCTGGCTCCAGCTTTCCAGAGCGTCCTGCTGATCTACGCTGGTGGTGACCATAAGCGGCCACCCTTGCACGGGTGCCGATAGGGATGGCTCCTGCGCCCGGACATTTTGCAGCGGCGCCAAAGCGACTCGCGGCGGGATCAGGTTTTTGAGATCGGTCAAGATCACGATCATCCGGCCCTGGTCGCGAAAGGCCAGGCCATTGGCCAAGCTGACGCGGGGACCGGCAAAAACCGGCCTGGGCTGCGGTGTGGCGGCCGCGTCCAGACGCGCTTGCTGAGTGCCTTGCGCATCCCACACAATGATGTCGCGGATGGCGGGTTCGGCGCGCCCCAGCTCGGCGCTGCGAAATTGTTGCGGCGCTCCCGCGAAAATACTCCCCAGCCGAACATACCGGTCCAGCGTTTCCCCTGCCGTCCGGGCGATGGCGGCGGCGCGTTGGCGTTCAAAGGCGGTTGCCTGGGCCAAGGCTTGGGCGCGGTCCATCCGCATTTGCAGCAGGGCGGCGGCGGTGAAGCAGCCGCAGATCAAGATGATGCAGACCGGAACGGTGAAACGGGTATCGCGGCTCAGCCGGCGCGCAAGGGGTTGGCGCAGGACGGCGGCGAAAACACCATCCAGTCTGTTCCAAGGGCGTAGAGTCGCCTCGGCCATTTTCCCCAACCCGCGCGGTGATTCGCGCAAGCTTAGTATGGGAATCATCGCGGAGGGCGTCACTAAGTATTGCGTGGCTCGGCCAGCTCACGCGCTTTGCGCGCCGCTGCTCACCATCTTGCCGACGACCTCGAACAGGTTGGGCGAAATGCCGGAGAGCTTCTGGATGGTCTGAAGTTCGGCCTGCATATGGGCCTGACGCGCCTCGTCATAGCGCCGCCAGCTTTCAAAAGCCCCCGCCATGCGCGCCGCCACCTGGGGATTGACCGGATCCAGAATGCGGATCACCTCGCCCACCAGCCGGTAGCCGGAACCGTCCGCGCTGTGAAACCGCAAATGATTGGCGCTGAATGCGCCGATCAGCGCCCGCACCCGGTTGGGATTCTTGATGTCGAAGGCGGGATGCTTCATCAGCCCGCGCACCGCCGTCACCGTTTCGGCCAGCGGCGAGCCGGCCTGCAGGCCCATCCATTTGTCCAGCACCAGGGGATCATTCTTGAAGCGGTCGTGGAAATGGGTGAAGGCGGCGTCACGCAGCGGCGACTCCATCCGGGTGAGCGCGGCAAGCCCCGCGATCATGTCGGTCATATTGGAGGCGGTGCGGTAATGGGCGTCCGCCAATCCCGCGGCAGCTTCGTCGTCAGCGGCGGTGAGATAGCGCAGGCAGGAATTGCGCAAGGCCCGCTGGCCGGCCGATTGGGCGTCCGGGCTGTAATCGCCCGCATCGCGCATATGTTCGTAAAGCTGCGCCAGCCTTGGACGGTGCGCCAGCGCGATGGCGCGCACCAAAGCGATACGCGCCGCATGAATTCTCTGCGGGTCCACCGGCGTCCTTTTGGCGGCCAATTCGCCTTCGGTGGGGGGCATCAGCATCAAGGCGGCAAAGGCGGGATCTTCTTCGGCGCGCCCCAGCACATCGCCGATGGCTGCGACATAGGCCGCATGGGCGCCGCCGCGCGCCTCACCCGCCGCCTCCAGCATGATCTCGGCGGCCAGCGTCTGGCCCGCTTCCCAGCGGTTGAAGGCGTCGCTGTCCTTGCCCATCAGGACGGCGCGTTCGCTTCGGCCCAGCGGGTTGCAGAAGATCGCGGGCGCGGAGAAATCGCGGCCCAGCGACACAAGCGGCTCTTCCGCCACATCGGTGAAGATGAAGCGGTGGAAATTCTGCGTCATCTCCAGCACCCGGTCTTGCGGTCCGGCCTGGTTTTCGCCGTCCAAAGTCAGCGGCAGGGCTGTTCCGCTCTTTCCCACCAGACCCATGCGCACCGGAATATGCAGCGGCTTTTTTTCCGGTTGGCCAGGCGTGGGCGCCAGGCTTTGCGTCAGATCCAGCGTATAGATGCGCGCGGCCGCGTCATAGGCGCCGCGCGCTTCGATCACCGGCGTGCCCGCCTGGGCGTACCAGAGGCGGAATTGGCTGAGGTCGCGCGCGCAGGCATCCTCAAAGCATCGAACCCAATCCTCGACGGTGGCGGCTTGGCCGTCATGGCGGTCGAAGTAAAGATCGGTGGCCTTGCGGTAGCCCTGATCCCCCACCAGGGTCCTCAGCATGCCGATCACCTGGGCGCCTTTTTCGTAGATGGTGGCGGTGTAGAAATTGTTGATCTCGATATAGCTCTGCGGCTGCACCGGATGCGCCAGGGGACCGGCATCCTCGACGAACTGCCGCCCCCGCAGGGCGCGCACATCCTGGATGCGCTGCACGCCATGGCTGCGTTCGTCGCCGGAAAAGCTTTGGTCGCGGAAGACGGTCAGGCCTTCCTTGAGCGAAAGCTGAAACCAGTCGCGGCAGGTGATGCGGTTGCCGGTCCAATTGTGGAAATATTCATGCGCTACCACGCTTTCGATGCGGGCATAGTCGTCGTCGGTGGCGGTTTCCGGCGTGGCGAGCAGCACCTTGTCGTTGAAGATGTTGAGGCCCTTATTTTCCATGGCGCCCATGTTGAAGGCGCTGACCGCCACGATCATGAAAATGTCCAGGTCATATTCGCGGCCATAGGCGCGCTCGTCCCAGGCCATGGCGCGCTTCAGCGCATCCATGGCATAGCGGGCGCGCGGCTCGTTGCCATGCTCGACATAGATGTCCAGCGCGATCCTGCGCCCCGACAGGGTGGTGAAGCTGTCATGGATGGAGCCCAGATCGCCAGCCACCAGCGCGAACAAATAGGACGGCTTGGGGAAGGGATCGTGCCATACCGCGAAATGACGGCCGCCTGCCAGGTCGCCCTGCGCGGTGCGATTGCCGTTGGACAACAGCACCGGATACTGCTCCTTGCCGGCCTCGACGCGCACTGTGAACACCGAAAGATTGTCCGGCCGGTCCAGGAAATAGGAGATGCGGCGAAACCCTTCCGGCTCGCATTGGGTGCAGAACATGCCGTTGGAAAGAAACAGGCCCTCCAGTGCCGTGTTGGCGGCGGGATTGATCCGACTTTCGATTTCCAACGTCAGTTTGGCGGGCGGCCCCGGAATGGTCAGGCTTTTGGCGTCCAGCCGATAGTCGTCCGGCCCCAGCA
The DNA here is from genome assembly GCA_035275465.1 of Rhizomicrobium sp. Classification (GTDB taxonomy): domain Bacteria; phylum Pseudomonadota; class Alphaproteobacteria; order Micropepsales; family Micropepsaceae; genus Rhizomicrobium. The sequence goes on from DATEMS010000004.1 coordinate 45,079, forward strand.
CGCGGCCATCCTGTTTGACGGATAGCAGCTCCTGGTTCTCGCCTTGCAAGATCAGCGGGCCCGAACCTGCCTGGCGTTCCACGGTCAGTGTCGCGGTCACGCGCGTGGCTTCCGGTTCCAGCGAGAAATCGAGATGGACGGTGGAGATGCGAAATTCCGGCGCCTGATAGTCGGCAAGGCGAATGGCGCGGGGTTCTTCGGTACGCATCTACTCAACCCTTGAAAAAGGGCGGGACGTTAGCCCGAAAGCGGGCCCGCTGCCACTATCACCGGCCGCGCAGGCGTGCGGCACGTTGAGCGGTATCGGGATGGGAGCCAAGCCAGCCCACGGCGCAGCCGTCCTTGCGGCCGCAGATTTTTTTCTCCATCCGCTCCAGCAGGCTGGCGAGCGCTTCCGGGCTTTTGCCCATGCCGCGCATCACGCGCGCGGAATCGTCGTCCGCTTCCTGTTCGAAGTCGCGCGAATAGGCCGATTGCAGCAGAAGACCGGGCAGGATGGCGGCGAACTGTCCCAACTGGCTGACATCGCCGGTGACAAAAGCGATCGCCGCGGGAATCAGGGATGCCTGATAGACGCGCTGAAGCCCATGCGCGCGCTCCACATGCGACATCTCATGGCCGAACACGCCTTCGATCTCGTCATCGTTCTTCACCAGGGCGATGATTTCATCGGTGACGACAATTGTCCCATCCGGCAAGGCGAAAGCATTGGGACCGATGGCGGGCGCGTGCCGGAACGCCAGGCGGTAACCGTCCTTGCCGCGCGGGCCCCGAGCCGCCAGTTGGGCCAGAAGCGCGCGATAATGCTTTTGCCGGGCGGCGGACAGCCGTGAATCCTTCAGCGCGATGCTGTCGAGCGTCGCAAGCGTCTGTTGCGCGGTATAGGTCGCCACCGAGGGCGGGGTGTGGCGCGCAAGCCAGCCCGCTGCCGCGGGCACGCCATACAAGGCGAAGGCGGTGGCGGCGAGCCCCGCCAGAACCAGCGAAACCAGCACCACACGCCAGGAATTCTCCAGCCGGTGCAAGATGCCGCTGCCGCGCATCATCCGATCCACCGCGTCATTGTCGGTTGTGTCGAAGCTGTCGCCATCCGGAAGGTCCAGGCGCCGGCGCATGCCGCCCAGGCGTGAGCTGGCGCGCACTGATTTCATGGGTATGGATGCGAGAAGAGCGCCATCCATGCCCGTGATCGCAAGGGTGCCGCCGTTGACGGCAGCGCTCGCCTCGACATGGCGGGCGGAAAGCGGAAAGAAATAGCGTCCCTGCAAGCTCAGAGGCCGACATCCACATCGAAAAAGTTCGCGACTTCTTCGCCTATCGCGCCTTGCCCGGCAAACAATTCCGAACTGAACCCGTCCAAATCGGAAGCTCCGATCACGGCGAGGTTTTCGGACGTATAGCGCGCAACCCGCACCCGTGCCCAGGGATAGTATAGTCCCAGAGTGATCAGTGTCAGGGCCAGATTGCTGGTGACCAACCAGCCCATGCGCAGAGCAGAGAGCGAAGATTCGAACCGCAGTTTGTCGGCAAGCACCGTATTATTCAGGGCGAGATTAAAAATCCTGGTTCCCACAAAAGCCGTCAGGAACAGCAATACGAACATGTAGGAGACGCCTATCACCAGCATCATCGGCAGCATTGTTAAGGGCTGTTTCGGATCCGCGGATTTGACATCCAGGCCAGCCAAGGTGGCGCCAAGCAGGACGCAGATCACAATCACAATGCCGCATAGGAACAACAGCCCGCCGAGAAGATAGGCTTTATACATGAGCCAGCCGGGGATTTCGGCGTGAAAGGCTTTGCCCCCGAATGTGTGATTGTTGATATTGTATTGGTCGCGTGCGCGCCGCGCTAGCGGGTAGGTGGTCAACAAGGTTATCACGGCCAGCAGGCTCCACAGGACATATGCCTGGAAAGCGCCGCCATAGGTGCCGACGAAATTGAAACGGATATTGCGATAGCTGCTGTTGCGGGCATTGAAACGCAGGCTGGCGTTCAGCAACCATGGCATGGCGAATAGGAAAAAGACGATCCAGACGAATGTCATCACGGGCATGAAATGATTTGTTGCGCTATATCCCAGCAGCAGCGTCAACGCGATCACTCTGCCAACCAGGATGCGCAGCGGATTGGCGTGATAGTCGAAATTATGCTCGCCGATGTAGGTGTTGCCGTAGAAATAGCGCTTGCTGCGGACTTTCGCCCAGGCGCTGAAGATGCCCAGCGTTGCGATGGACAGTGCCAGATTGACGATCCATATCTTGAAATATTCTCCGCCCGAGCCCTCGAAGCGAAAGCCATGGCGAAGCGGCGCCGCGTTCGGCGGCTGATCAATCAGCGTGTTCATTGGAAGTTTCCCAGCCCGGTGACGAAAAGATACTGCCACCGGCCACCGGCAGCGTCTATGCAATGCCCACCCGCGCAGGCTGAGGATTTGTCACAAGCGGCTTTTGCTGGCGATTTTCAGTAAACCCTCAAGATGGTAATGCCGCCATTCCCACCCACCTTGCGATAGGTGCGGGCATAGTCCGCAAGAACGCCATCCATCTTGGTCCAGAAATCTTGCATATTGTCCTCCGGCGGACCGATCAGCGCCGAAGACAGATTTTCAAGCCATGGCCAAAAGAGAACCGCGGTCAGAACGGAAGTGCCAAACGCCCGATCGCGCCCAGGGGCGGATCGCGTACAGTCATCAGCCGGTCCGCTTGACCTCGGTGAGCAAATCCTGTGCTTGGTGCGCCAGCTCCGCCAACTCGTTGGGCATGTCCTCGCCGGACTTGCGCGCCCAATCCACCAGGGATGTGGCAAAGGATGCTAGGCGCGGCGCACTGGCGATCAGGCGCGCCTGTTCTTCGGTCTTGGCCGGGTCCAGGTCGTATTCGGCGCCCGGCACCCGCCAGCCGCCCCAATCGGCGTCACCCGTCACCACAATGGGATAGGTGCCCGGCACCGGATGGCGGGCGCAATCTTCGTTGGGCTGCCATTTGTTGCGGGCGCGGATCACGCGCCAGGTCTGCGATTCGCCCGGGCTCTTGTCGCCCAGCGGCTCCTCGCTCATCAATTCCTCGGCGGCGAATTCCCGGCCCAGGCCCACATCGTAATGAATGCGGATCGGCTCATCCAGGCCCTTGGCCCAATGCGGCACCACGCGCTCGATCAAGGCCCAAGTGCCGACCGGTCTTACATAGACTCGCTGGTTCTTGTGGAACTGCGCTTTCGCCATGGGGAGCTATCCGAAAAACACCGGCCCAGCCTAGGCGGGTGCTGTTAAACCCCGGTTAAGGCCTTTGTCCGGTTTGAAACCATCACCCTTCCTGGGCCGCTAAAATCCCCCCGGGCCCCCGAAAACAGCCTAAATACCGCTCATGGAAAGCCCGTGCGTGAAAGTCTGCACCTATGACCCGGCCACCGGCCTGTGTCTGGGCTGCGGGCGCACCTTGGAGGAAATCGGCGCCTGGTTTTCCATGAGCGATGAAGAGCGCCGGGCGGTGATGGAAAAATTGCCGGAGCGGCTTAAGGCTTGGCAAGCCAAGTAAGCTCGCCCGCCAGCCGCACATTCTCCCCGATCACCAGCACCGACAAAGCGGGCGCGTTTTGCGCTGCCGCCGGCAATCCCGCCAAGGTGGTGACGATCACCTGTTGATCGGGCCGCGCGGCATTGGCCACGATGGCGGCCGGTTCGTCGGGACTTCTGCCCGCAGCCACCAGCGCGCGCGCAATCTCTCCTGCGAATTTTCGCGCCATATAAAGAACCAAAGTCGGGGCGCCCCGCGAAACCGCCGCCCAATCCAGCTTGGTCAATTTGCCGTCCGCGCCATGGCCGGTGATAAAGGTCACCGCATGGTTGGTGTCGCGATGGGTGACGGGAATGCCCGCATAGGCCAGTCCCCCAATGCCCGCGGTTATACCAGGAACGATGCGGAAGTTGACACCCGCGCGGGCCAGCGCCTGGGCTTCCTCACCGCCGCGCCCGAACACGAAGGGGTCGCCGCCTTTGAGCCGCAGCACGCGGTGGCCTTCCCGCGCCAATTTCACCAGAAGATCGGAAATCTCATCCTGCTTGCAGCTCCGCACTCCGGCGCGCTTGCCGGCATAAATCTTCTCGCCCCTTGAGAGGGTCAGCAGCGTTTCGTCCACCAGCGCGTCATAGAGGATATAGTCCGCCTGGCCGAGCGCCTGGAGCCCCAGCGCCGTGATCAGTCCCGGATCGCCGGGACCGGCGCCCACCAGCCAAACCCAGCCTGCTTCCAGGTCGGGCAGTCTCAATTTTGTTACGATCTCTTCGTTCATCCGTGAACTATACCATGCTGGAACAGCTGCAAAACAAGACGGGATGGAGACACAGCCGCATGGGTTGAGCCCGGCTCTCCGGGCGTCTAAAACCCTTTCGCCTTTCCTACCCAGCGGATGATATGACCAAGCCCCGTTCCGATCTTGTGCCCAATACCGCCGACTATGAAAACCTGCCGCTGGTCACCGCCAACGGCTTTCGCGAATATGACGCGCGCTGGCTGTTCGGCAAGGAGATAAACCTGCTGGGTATCCAGGCGCTGGGGCTGGGGCTGGGCACCTATCTCCACGATATCGGCGTTCAGCCCAAGGTCGTTACCGGCCACGATTTCCGGTCTTATTCCCTCTCCATCAAGCAGGCCTTGACCATCGGATTGCTGCGGGCCGGCTGCGAAGTGCACGATATCGGCCTGGCGCTGTCGCCGGTGGCCTATTTCGCGCAATTCGCGCTGGATTGCCCGGCCGTCGCCATGGTCACCGCCAGCCACAATGAGAATGGCTGGACCGGGGTGAAGATGGGGGCCAAGCGGCCGCTGACCTTTGGGCCGGATGAGATCAATGTCATCAAGGACATTGTGCTGAACGCCAAGGGCAAGGAACGTTCCGGCGGCGCCTATGTGGCGGTGCCCGACATGCGCGAGACCTATCTTCAGGCGGTGACCAAAGGCCATAAGCTCACGCGGCCCATCAAGGTGATCGCGGCCTGCGGCAACGGCACCGCGGGGGCCTTCGCGCCGGAAGCCTTGCGCCGTATCGGCGCCGAGGTGATCGGCATGGACGCCGAGCTGGATTTCACCTTTCCCAAATACAATCCCAATCCCGAAGATATGGAAATGCTGCATGCCATGAGCCATGCGGTGAAGGAACAGGGCGCCGATCTTTGTCTGGGCTTCGACGGCGACGGCGACCGCTGCGGGGTGGTGGACGACATGGGGCGCGAAATCTTCGCCGACAAGATCGGCGTGATGCTGGCGCGCGATCTGTCGCTGCAGCACAAGAATCCGCAATTCGTGGTGGATGTGAAATCCACCGGCCTTTACTTGACCGATCCGGTGCTGAAGGCGCGCGGCGTCACTACCGACTATTGGAAAACCGGCCATTCCTATATCAAGCGCCGCACTGCCGAATTGAAGGCGTTGGCGGGTTTCGAAAAATCCGGCCATTTCTTCTTCAATCCGCCCATCGGCAACGGCTATGACGACGGTATTGTCGCCGGTATTGCGGTGCTGGAGATGCTGGATCGCGCTGGGCGGAACGCGAAACTATCGGCCTTGTATGACGGACTGCCCAAGACCTGGGGCTCGCCCACCATGGCGCCCTTCTGTCCCGACGACAAAAAATATGCGGTGGTCCAAGCCATGGTGAAGGAATATTCGGCGCTGAAGGACAGGGGCGAAACGCTGCTCGGCCAAAAGATCGCCAGTGTGGTGACGGTCAATGGCATCCGCGTCACCCTGGAAGACGGCACCTGGGGCCTGGTGCGGGCCTCCTCCAACAAGCCGTCGCTGGTGGTGGTGGTGGAAAGCCCGGCCTCGGAAGCCAATATGCGGGCGATGTTCGCCGATATCGATGCGCGGCTCTCCAAACACCCCGAAGTGGGCGAATACGACCAGAAAATCTAGCTTGTTTGATGGCGCCCGCGAGCAAGCATCTTCCCAACCAGTTTCGGCCTGGGCCGCCGGTCACGGCTTCAAGGCTTGATCAGATTGTCGAGCAGCGCCTTGTGAAAGGCGGCGGGGTCTTGGATCTGGGGTGAATGGCCCAGGTCGGGAAACTGCACCAGCTTGGCGCCCGGAATGCGCGCGGCGGCCGCCTTGGCCATCACCGGAAAATTGCCCAGGGTGGCGCGGATCGCCGGCGGCACCGCGTTGCTGCGCCCCGTGGTGTCCTTGTCGCCGATCAACAGCAGCACCGGCATTTTCAATTTTTCCAGCTCATGCACCACCGGCTGGGTGTAGATCATTTCGGAGGTCAGCGCGGAATTCCACGCCACGATCTCCTTGCCGGGCCCGCGCAACATCCCCGCCTGGATCTGGACCCAGGGCTCATAGTCCGGCTTCCAGGTTCCGGCATAATAAACATTGCGCTGATAGTCGCGGATGCTGTCGGCGCTGGTTTTCAGCGCGGCTTGATAAAGCCGATCGATGCCGGTGGGCGGCACGCCTTTCAGGCGCCCATCTTCCAAACCCAGCGGATTGACGCTGACCAATTGTTCCGTGCTGTCCGGATAAACCAAGGCATAGCGCGTCGCCAGCGTGCCGCCCATGGAATGACCCATGACGATGGCGCGGTTGAGCCCTAAGGACGCCAGCAGCCCATGGGTGTTCGCGGCCAATTGCTCGAAGGTATATTGATAATGCGCGGGCTTGGTGGATTTGCAAAAGCCGATCTGGTCCGGCGCGATCACGCGATAGCCGGCGGCGGTCAACACTTGGATTGTGCCGGCCCAGCTTGCGGCACAGAAATTCTTGCCGTGCAGCAGGACTATCGTGTGTCCGTTAGGGTTGCTCGGCGCGACATCCAGATAGGCCATGTCCATCGCCACGCCTTGGCTTTGGAAACGGTAATGCTGGACGGGGAAGGGATACTCATAGCCTTCCAGCAAGGGGCCATAGACCGGCTCTTCCTGCGCGGATGCGGCGCCGGTCCAAACCAGAAACAGAAAAGCGAAAATGTACCTCATGGGGCGCATGATACGCCTTGGCCACAAAAGAAAAAGGGTGAGATGTTGGCCGCAATCACAGAACGGAAGCGGCTTAAGCGGCTTGGCGTTGGCGTACAAAGTCAAGCGCCTCTCGTAGTACGCCTATGCCCGCGCCGTCACGCACGGCGTATTCGCTCAAGTGACGGCGGAACAGCCGCGCCCCCGGGCAGCCGTTATACAGGCCCAGCATGGGCTTGATCAGCGGATGCAGCCGCGCGCCTAGCGCGAGCTGGCGCGCGACATGATCGGCATAGACCTCCACCGCTGCGTCCAAATCCACCGCTGCGCCGCCGAAGAAACGCGCATCCACCTGAGCCAGCAGCGCCGGATTCTGATAGGCGGCGCGGCCCAGCATCACGCCATCCACATGGCGCAAATGGTCTTGCGCTTGCTCCAATGTTTCGATGCCGCCATTTACCAGGATGGTAAGCCTTGGGTGTTCGCGCTTCACGCGATAGACAAGGTCATAGTCCAAGGGCGGGACATCGCGATTTTCCTTGGGCGACAGGCCTTCCAGCCAAGCCTTGCGCGCATGAACCGCAAAAATCGTGACGCCTGCGCGCGCGCATACATCTATCAGGCTGCGCAAACTTACATCCGGATCCTGATCGTCCACGCCGATACGGCATTTGACCGTGACCGGCAGCGCGGCGGCAGCGCGCATGGCCGCCACGCAGTCTCCCACCAATTGCGGTTCGCGCATCAAACAGGCGCCGAAGCGGCCCGATTGCACCCGGTCGGACGGGCAGCCGACATTCAGATTCACTTCGTCATAGCCGAAATCGGCGGCGATCTTGGTGGCTTGCGCCAGCTTGCCGGGATCGGAGCCGCCCAGTTGCAGCGCTACGGGATGCTCGAACGCGTCAAAACTCAACAGCCGTGCGCGATCGCCGTGCAGCACCGCATCCGCCGTCACCATTTCGCTGTACAGCAGCGCGCGCTTGGTCAGGCAGCGATGCAGCACCCGGCAGGGACTGTCGGTCCAGTCCATCATCGGGGCGACGGAAAAGCGGTGATGGGCGGGCGTCATGGGCGGCTTTTACCGTCCGTACGCCCCAAAGGCCAGTAACTCAGCTTCAGCGAGGCACCGGGAAAGAAGGAAGATCGAGCCAGGCCGAAACCGCTATTTTGGGGCTTGCATATCTCAAAAAACGCTCTGAAGCGGCGGGCCCTTATAGAGCTTGGAAAATTGGTCGGGATGGACGAATTCGTCCCGGAACCAGGGATAGCGGCGTGGGTCAAAACACTGCACCACCCAATCGATGGTCTTTTGAACCCGCGCGATCCGCTTGGCTTCGGAACGGTAGGTCAGCCAGATGTCATGTTGCGCCACGGCGCCAATATGGTCCAATTGGACCAGATTGGCGCCGATCGCCTGCGCGTAAGTGGGCAGCGACCCTATGCCAAGACCCCGGTAAACCGACCATGCGTGCGCGGTGCTGAGAGTGTTGCGGAGCACGACCAGGCCGGCGGGTGAGATTCCGGGCAGCAGTTGCCGGTAGGCCTCTTCCCATTGGCCCTCATAATCCGACATCACCGCCATGCGGTGCTTGACGAGATCCGCAATGCTTTCCGGACGGCCATAAGATTCGATATAGGACTTGGCCGCAAACAACATCGCATGCAACCGGCCCAATTTGACGACCTTCAAATCGAGATTCTCGGGTCGTTGCAATTGTATCGAAATATCCGCCTCCAGGCGATGAAGATCGGCGGGTTTGGTGGTGCATCTGAGATTCACGATCAGCTTGGGATTGGCCCGCTGAAATTCGGCCAGATGGGGCAACAGCCAATAGATTCCTAGCCCCTCCGTGACGGCTATCTGCACTTCTCCTTCGATCTGTTTGCCGGAGGCGTTGCGGGCTAGCAGCAAGTCGAAAGAGGCATTCTCCATCTGCAGGGCGGCGTTGTAGATACTTATGCCTTCCTTGGTTGGCCGCACGCCGTTGACATGGCGGGTCAACAGCGGCACGCCCAGTTCCCGCTCGAAGCCCTCGATTTTCCGCCGCAATGCGTTGACCGATTGGCCCAATTTCTGCGCCGCGGCGCGGAAGCTGCCGCTGCGTGCGACTTCCAGGAACATATGCGCCGCCTCCCAGTCCGGAACGGCGGGAAGCCTAGTCGTACCCCACGAATCCTTGTGATGTCGCTTTTTTTGCGCTGGCCGCATGCTGAAGATCGTGTCCCAAGCAGACTATGTTTGTCCGGTTTCGCCGGCGCCGGGCGATCCGAACCCGATTCGGATAGCCAAGCAAGCCTATGCCTGACCGCGTCAGGCTATTTGTGATGCTGCAACCGCGTATTGATCAATTGGAAAAACACCGGCACGAAGAAAATCGCCAGCACGGTAGCGGTGATCATGCCGCCCACCACGCCGGTACCAATGGCGTTCTGGCTGCCGGCGCCCGCGCCATGGGCCAGCGCCAGGGGCGTGACGCCGGCGATAAAGGCGATCGACGTCATTAGAATGGGCCGCAGGCGCAACCGCGCCGCTTCCATGGCGGCATCGAAGGCGGACGCGCCCTTCTTTTCCGCATCCACCGCGAATTCCACGATCAGAATGGCATTCTTAGCCGACAGGCCGATGGTGGTCAGCAGGCCCACCTGGAAATAAATGTCGTTGAACAATCCGCGGCTCCAGGTGGCCAGCAGCGCGCCGATCACGCCCAGCGGGATCACCATCATGACCGACAGCGGGATGGCCCAGCTTTCATACAACGCCGCCAGACACAGATAGATCACCAGGATGGAGAGCGCATACAGCGCCGGCGCCTGCGCGCCGCTTTGCTCTTCCTGATAGGACAGGCCGGTCGTCTCAAACCCGATTTCCTTGGGCAGTTGTTCGAACAGCTTGCGCATTTCCTTCATCGCGGTGCCGGTGGAGACGCCCGCCGCGCCCTGACCCATCAGCTCAATGGCCGGCAGCCCGTTGTAGCGCGTGAGAGATGCAGGCCCGATGGTCCAGCGCGAGGTCGCAAAAGACGAGAAGGGCGCCATAGTGCCGTTCGCGCTTCGCACATACCAGCGGTCCAGATCCTGGGGCGTCATGCGATAGGGCGCATCGCCCTGCATATAGACGCGCTTGACGCGGCCGCGGTCGATGAAATCATTGATGTAGCTCGAACCCCAGGCGGCGCTGAGGGTGGAATTGATGTCCGCGAGCGAAATGCCCAACGCGCTGGCCTTGGCCTGGTCGATATCGATATGCAATTGCGGGGTATCGTCCAGGCTATTGGGGCGCACGCCCATCAACAGCGGATTCTGGGCAGCCAGACCCAGCAACTGGTTGCGGGCGGCCATCAGGCCGTCATGGCCCAGATTGCCGCGGTCCTCCATCTGAATGTCGAAACCCGTGGCGTTGCCCAGTTCCTGCACCGAGGGCGGGACAATGGCGAACACTTGCGCTTCCTTCATGGGGAAGAAGGCGCCCATGGCGCGGTTGGCGATGGCGACGGAGCTGTTGCTGCTGCCCTTTCGTTCGCTCCAGTCTTTCAATTTCGTGAAGGCAATGCCGGTGTTCTGGCCAGAGCCCGAGAAAGAGAATCCCGCCACGGCAAAGACGAAATCGACATTGTTCTTTTCCGTGTCCAGATAATATTGGGCGACGCCTTGCGCCACTTTCAGGGTTTCCGGCTGGGTGGTGCCGGCGGGCAGGGTGATCAAGTTGAAGATGAAGCCTTGGTCTTCATCGGGCAAAAAGCCGGTGGGCAGACGGACAAACAACACCACCAGCAGCGCCACGATCACCGCATAGGCCGCCATGGTGCCCCAAGTGCGCTTGAGGAACCAATCGACGCGATGGTGATACCAGATCCGGAAGGCGTCGAAATTACGGTTGAACCAGTCGAAAAAGCGCCCGCGCTTCAGATGGTCCTCGCCTTCGACAGGCTTGAGCAGGGTGGCGCAAAGCGATGGCGACAGAATCAGGGCCACCAGGATGGATAGCGACATGGCCGAAACGATGGTGACGGAGAATTGGCGATAGATGATGCCGGTCGAACCGCCAAAGAAGGCCATGGGCAGAAACACTGCGGTCAGCACCAGGCCGATGCCGATCAACGCGCCGGTGATTTCCTGCATGCTTTTGAGGGTGGCCTCGCGCGGCGCAAGCCGTTCCTCATGCATGATGCGTTCGACATTTTCGACCACCACGATGGCGTCATCCACCAACAACCCGATCACCAGGACAAGCGCGAACAGGGTCAAGGTGTTGATCGAATAGCCGAACATCGCCAAGATGCCGAAGGTGCCCAGCAATACCACCGGCACCGCAATGGCCGGGATCAGCGTGGCGCGCCAATTCTGCAGGAAAACATACATCACCAGCACCACCAGGGCGATCGCCTCGATCAGGGTCACCACCACGTCGTGGATGGAAAGCCGGATGAAGGTGGTGTTGTCGACGGGATAGACCATCTTCATGCCGGGCGGCAGCGAGGCCTTCAGTTCTTCGGCCTTGGCCTTGACCGCGTCCACGGTCTTGAGCGCATTGGCGCCCGGCGCCAGGTTGATGGGAATACCGGCGGCGGGATAGCCGTTGAACAGGCTGGCGATGGCATAGGTTTCCGCGCCCAGCTCGACACGCGCCACATCGCCCAGCCGCACGATCGCCCCGCTGGGCGAGGTCTTGAGGATGATGTTGCGGAATTGCTCCGGGGTCTGCAGCCGCGACTGGGCGGTGACCGTGGCGTTGAGGGCCGCGTCCTTTACGGTGGGTTGGGCCCCGATCTGTCCGGCCGAAACCTGAACATTCTGAGTCTGGACGGCGGCCTGGATGTCGGACGGCTGCAAATTGAAATTGTGCAGCTTGAAAGGGTCCAACCAGATGCGCATCGCATATTGCGCGCCAAAAACCTGGGTGCTGCCTACGCCCGGCACGCGGCTGAGCGGGTCCTGCATCTTCGAAGTGATGAAATCGGAAATGTCCACATTGGTGTAGCGGCCGGTATCGTCATAGATGCCGATCACGACAATGAAGTTGGCGGTATTCTTGGCCACCACCACGCCCAGCTGCTGCACGGCGCTGGGCAGGAGCGGCACGGCGGCCTGCACCTTGTTCTGGACTTGCACCTGGGCAATGTCGGGATTGGTGCCCGGCGCGAAGGTCGCGGTGATCTGCACCGTGCCGTCGGCGTTGGACTGCGACGAGAAGTAGAGCAGATTGTCCAAGCCGGTGAGCTGTTGCTCGATCACCTGGGTGACGGAGTTCTGCAAGGATTCGGAGTCCGCGCCGGGATAGGTGGCGCTGATCACCACCGCGGGCGGCGCGATGACGGGATACTGCTCGACCGGCAGATTGAGGGCGGCGATACCGCCCGCCAGCATGACGACAACGGCGATGACCCAGGCGAAAACCGGCCGGTCGATGAAGAAGCGCGACAACCCCATCAGCGTGCCGCCGCTGCTTGCTTGGGCGCCTGTCCGGCAGGCTGGGGACTAACCGGCATATCGGGCATGACCTTCACCAAGCCCTCGGTGATCACGCGATCGCCCGGCTTGAGCCCTTCTAGTACCTGCCAATTGCCGCCGACTGCGCGCCCGGTTTTGAGCACCCGCAGGCGGGAAAAATTCTTGTCGTCCACCACCAACGCGGTGGGCTCGCCCTTTGGATTGTGGCCGACCGCGTTCTGCGGCACCAAAATACCGTGCGTGTCCACGCCTTGATTGATGGTGGCGCGGACATACAGGCCGGGCAGCAGAATATTTTGCGGATTGGGGAAGATGGCGCGCAGCTTCACCGCGCCGGTGGCGGGGTCCACCGTCACATCGGTAAATTGCAGCCGGCCTTTCAGCGGATAGAGGCTGCCGTCATCCAGCTTCAGCGAGACTTCGGCGGTAAGAGAACCGCCGGAATTCACACTGCCGGCCTGAATGGCGCGCTTCAACGCCACCAGTTCGGCGCTGGACTGGTCCACATCGACATAGATGGGATCGAGGGTGGAGACTGTGGTAAGCGCGGTGGCCTGCTGGGCCGTCACCAGCGCGCCTTCCGTCACGGTGGATGCGCCGATGCGTCCGGTGATCGGCGAGGCGATGCGGGTATAGCCCAGATTGATGCGCGCGGCATCGGCGCTGGCCTTGGCCTGCAAATAGGCGGCGCGGGCGTCGTCGGCATCCTGGGGGGCGATGGCGTTTTCCGACAGCAGCCGGGCATAGCGTTCGGCCTTGACCTTGGTGGATGCCAAGGTGGCCAGCGCACTATCATAGGCGGCGCGATAAGGCGCCGGGTCGATCTGATAAAGGTCCTGGCCTTTTTGGACGGTGGAACCTTCCACAAACAGCCGCCTTTGCACGATGCCGGAGACTTGGGGACGAATCTCGGACACGGCATACGGGTTGGTGCGGCCGGGCAGTTCCACCATCAACGCCACCGGTTGTTCCTTGATGGTGATGAAACCCACGGACGACGGAGGCATCTGGTGTTGCTGCGGGCGGTCACATGCCGCCAAAATGAGGCTGGCGGCCAGAATAGGTACAGTAAGACGCGGCATCGAATACCCCCAAACAATCACTGATCGAATGACGACCGGCGCACATCGCCGCAGACATCCGGAAGCAAATTAAAGTCCCTGGCGCAATAGCGCCGGGGGGCCCTTACATATGTGCGGGTGCGGGAATTGGAAGGGCGGAATGAGACCAAAGTGCGGCCAAAGCAGATTCTACGCCGCGCGCGTTGTCAATCTGACACAGACGGGAACGTGCTGCGCGCCGAAGCGCGGCATCGGCAGGACATAAAGCCTGTTCGACATACCAGCCCAAATGTTTGCGGAATATTTTCAGGCCAAGCGCGTCGCCATAGAAGCGCAGCGTGTCTGTGAAATGTTCAAGCGCAATGCCCAAACGGGCGGTAAGGTCCGGCTCTAACATTTCCGTTCCATCCTTCAGCGCCTTTTCCAATGCCGATGCGATCCAGGGCCGGCCATAGGCGCCGCGTCCAATCATCACAGCATCGGCGCCCGATTGTTCCAGGGCAATGCGCGCTGACATTGTGTCATGAATGTCGCCATTCACGATCACCGGCACGCTGACCGCGCGCTTGACCTGCGCCACCGCGCGCCAGTCGGCCATGCCGCGATAGAATTGCTGGCGGGTGCGGCCATGCACGGTGACGGCTTTCACCCCAAGCCGCTCGGCCAGGGCGGCGATTTGCGGCGCATTGCGATTTTCGTCGTCCCAGCCCAAGCGCATTTTCAGGGTGACGGGACGCGTGGTGGCATTGACCGCCGCTTCCATCAGGCGGGCCGCAAGATCGGGTTCGCGCATCAGCGCCGAGCCCGACAAAGCGCCCGTCACTTCCTTGGCGGGGCAGCCCATATTGAGGTCGATAATGTCGGCGCCGGCATCCTCAGCCAGCTTGGCGCCCTTGGCGATCCATTCCGGCGTGCGTCCCACCAGCTGGATTACCATCAGAGGCAAGCCTTCACCGACCGCGGCGCGGCGCACCACATCGGGACGGCCGCGCGCGAAGCTGTCGCAGGCCACCATTTCGGTCGCCACATAGGGCGCACCGCAACGGCTGGCGATGCGCCGGAAAGGCAGATCGGAAACGCCGGTCATGGGCGCGGTCAGAACCCGGCCTGGGATCGTGATATCGCCGATTTTCAGGGGGCCGGATGACGCCATGGCGGGGGGGACATAGTCCCGTCCGGTGAATTTGTCGAGTTGGCCAATGCCGGCTAACCGCCCGCCCCGGCCTTATGGACACGGCCCGAGCCATGCATCTGGGTGTCCAGTGTCTTGGGATCCTTGCGGAGATAGACGTCACCCGAACCGCTGATCTCGATCTTGGCCCTTTCGCTGGGCGCGATATGGACATCGCCATGCCCGCTGATCTCCACTTCGGCAGTACGCGTCTCCATCTGGCCGAAGTCGGCATTGCCCGAGCCGGAAATATCGATTTTGACATTATCGATCTTGCCCTTGGCGTTGACAGTGCCGGAGCCGCGAATTTCCGCCGAGGCGGTGCGCGACGTCATCCCGTCGAAATCGCCATGCCCGGAGCCGGCAATCCCGATCTCCAGCTCATCGACGCTGCCCTTGGCCTTGATTGTGCCGGAGCCGGCAATCCCGAACTCCGCTTTGCGGGCGGTGAGCTGGTTGAAATCGGCATCGCCCGAGCCGGCAATGGTCATTTCGAGATCGTCGATCCGGCCATTCGCCTTGACGTTGCCGGCACCGGCGATGATGATTTCGGCCTTGGACTGATTGAGCTTGTCCAAAACCATCTTGCCTCCGCTGGCGATGGTGAATTCGCGGAATTCACGCCCGGGCAGGGTGATCGTCACATCTCTTGTGCGATTGCGCCAGCCGCGGCAATCCATCTCGATTTTGCCATCGCGGACCCGCAAATGTGCCAGAACTTGCGGATCGCCGCTGGCATGCAGCCTGTCGTCCGTACCGGGCGAATAGCTGGCCTGACCGAGAAGGGCCAGCGTAACTTCGTCGCTGCCGTCCCAATCCAGATCGCGGCTGGAAGCCGTTGCGCCGGCAATCGCCTCGCAGCGCGGCTTGCTGTCGAACCAGGAAAAATCGCCCATTCCATCTTTGAAGTCCTTGCCGCCGATTGCGGCAGCGGCACCTATACAGACGGCCGAAGCGGTCAGCCCGACGATGGCAATGACGGCCAGTTTGTGCACCATGACCTTCTCCCTAGATGGACTTGTTGGCGGAATCGAACAGGCGGAAATGCAGCCGCGCATAGCGGATCAAGAGCTTGGCGATGATGTCCATCAACAGCAGCAACAGCGCGCCGCCGCCGATCGCGCCGCTGATCAGGCCCAAGCCGACGAGAAGCTGCATGGCGGCATTGCCCATCACCCCGCCCCAGAGCAGGTTGAACAGCAGGAAGGTGCCGCCCACCACAAAGGCAAGGCACGCTACCGACAGCCCGAAAAACACCGCAGCCAGGATGCAAAGCAACGGCAACAGGATGACAAAATCGATGGTCGCCAATCCCAGCAGCGCCAAGACCACGCCCACGAAATTTCCGGCATTGCGGTTCTCTTCCCAACGCCGGAAACCGATCTCGGCGCGCAACTCGCGCGCCAGGCGCGCCGGGTCGCCCAAGGCGGCGGCCACTTCTTCCTGGCTGCGGCCGTCGGCGGCGCCGTCGGCGAAATGACTTTCATAGTCGGCCAGGATGTCGCTGATGTCGGTGTGATGCAGGCCCGACAAGCCGTCGCGAAGCTGCGCCATGAAATGCGCACGGTTCATGTTGCCTCTCCTAGAATTTTGCGCACCGCCACCTCAAACGCCGTCCAGTCGGCGATTTGGGATTTCAGCGCCTGCGTCCCGCTTTTTGTGAGCTTGTAATATTTGCGCGGCGGACCTGAGCCGGATTCCTGCAGATAGGTGGAAACCAGTCCGTCATTCTGCATCCGCCGCATCAGGGGATAGATGGTGCCTTCGCCCATGCCCACGGCCTCCGCCATGCGGCTGGCAATGTCATAGGCGTAATTGTCGCCGCGGGAGAGGAGCGCCAAGACGCACATCTCCAAGACGCCCTTTTTGAGTTGGATTTGCAGGGATTCGGCCATGCGCTAGTGTCTAACACACGGTACCTTGTCTTGCAAGGTACTATTTTATGTTTTTGTCATGGAACCTTTTTATGCGGCTTTCCGCTCAGGAATTCAGGGCCTTGGCCCGAATGGCCGATAGGGTTGTGGAGGGGGTGATGCCTTCGGCGTCGAACTTCACATGCAGCAGGGACGGCAGCCCGCTGGCTTCCGCCGCCAAAAAAGCGGGCGCGAAGTCTTCGGTCTTCTCCACGCAGGCCCCGAAACCGCCGAAACTTCTGGCCATGGCGGCGAAATCCGGATTGACCAGATCGGTGCCGCTGACCCGGCCCGGATAGTCGCGTTCCTGATGCATGCGGATGGTGCCCAAAGTCGCATTGTCGAACACCAGAACGATAATCGGCAGGCGGTATTGCGCGGCGGTGGCAAATTCCTGGCCATTCATCAAAAAATCGCCATCGCCATTCAGCGCCAGGACTTTGCGTTCCGGATACAGGCTTTTCATCGCCACCGCGGCGGGCACGCCGTAGCCCATGAAACCGCACACCGTCGCCATCTGGCTGTTGAAACAGCGGAAACGGTAGAAACGATGGATCCAGCTCGAATAATTGCCCGCGCCGTTGCACAGAATGGCGTCGCCGGGCAGATGCTCCCGCAGCCACACCATGATCTGAGACAGATTGACCGCGCCCGGTTGCGGCAAAGGCGTCCCGGACCAATCGAGATAATCCTGATGGGCGCCCCTCACATCCAAGGGCGCGGCCGGGGGCTTGAGCATCTCCAGCGCGGCGGCGAAGGACTGCGGCGTGGCGTGAATGCCCAGATGGGGCCGATAGACCCGGCCGATGTCTTCCGCGCCGGGATAGGCATGCACCAATGTCATTTGCGGCACGGGAATGTCGAACAGGGTATAACTTTGGGACGTGATTTCGTTCAGCCGGGCACCGGCCGCGATTACCAGATCGCTGGCCTTGACCCGCGCCACCAGCTTGGCGTTCGCACCCAAACCCAGATCGCCGGCATAGTTGGGATGCAGGGGATCGAACAGATGGGCGCGGCGGAACGAGGTGCAGACCGGCACGCCAAAGCGTTCGGCAAAGCTTGCGACCTGGGACAGGGCGCTTTTGCTCCAGCGCCCGCCGCCCAAAATCATCATGGGGCGCCGGCTTTGCGCCAAAAGCTTTTCCAGCGCCGCCATCTGTTCGCTGCCCGGCGCGGTTTCGATGGCCTCGGCGCGCGGCGCGTCGGGCGATTTCGACAGCAACGGCAACATGTCGTGGGGCAAGGATAAGACCACGGGGCCGTTGCGTCCCGCCATGGCCGTGGCAAAGGCCCGGCTGACCATTTCCGCCATGCGGTCGGGCTCGTTCACCTCGGCCACCCATTTGGCCATGCCGCCAAAGAAGGCGCAGAAGTCCATCTCTTGAAAGGCTTCGCGGCCGCGATGTTCCCGCTCCACCTGGCCCACGAACAGGATCATGGGGGTGGCATCCTGCTGGGCGATATGAATGCCGCCGGACGCGTTGGTGGCGCCGGGACCACGGGTGACAAAACAGATGCCGGGGCGTCCGGTCTGTTTGCCCCAGGCTTCCGCCATCATGGAGGCGCCGCCTTCGTTGCGACAAACGGTGACAGCAATGCCGCTGTCAACCAGCGCGTCGAGCACCGGCAGATAGGATTCTCCCGGCACGCAGAAAATCCGGGATACGCCTTGAAGGCGCAACTGGTCCACCAACACCTGAGCGGCGGTGCGGGTGGCGACTTGGGCGTGAACGGTCATCCAAACAAGGCTTTCTCGGTATAGGCAAGGTCACCCAGGCGCGGGCGCTGCGGCCCTTTGAAATAGCGCGGCTCCCTGCCTTCAGCATAGTGCGATAGCAGAGCCTGGGTGTCACCATCAATCAAAAAGCCCAGCCGTCCGCGCGGCAGGAAATGCCTGGCCAAGGCCGGCGCGCAGCGGGTGAGATCCTCCGCGCCGCGGCAGAACATCACGTCCAGAACAGGAATATGGGGCTTATCCAGGCAAGCGGGCCGGAACACAAAGGGCGAAACCAGCCCGTCCTTTTCCACAGTCAGGCTGATCCAGCCCATGGCGCGGTGGTCGCGCAGCAGCGCAGCCTCCGCAAGATCACCGGGAATGGCGTCGCTGACCGTGCCGCGGCCAGGCAGGGCAAAGAGGATGCTGCGGCCGAAATTGTAAGGCATGAACCCTTGGGCTTGCAGCGTCCGCCAGCTGTGCGGCGGGGGCGAGGTATTCAGATAGGTAACATGCTTGTGCTTGGTTGCGGTGGAGAACAGCAGATTGACATGGCTCTGCCATTGCGGCTGTACAAAGCAGCTGGACAGATTGCAGACGATCCGGCCGCCGCGCATCGACGAGATCAGCAGGATGGCGCCCACCGGTCCGAATTCGCTGTCCAGGACATAGCCAAAACGCGGCATGTCCGCGATCACCGGCAGGCTTTTCCAGCGGGCGAAGCCGCGCAGCCAATAATCTCTGCTGGTGCGCGCAAAGCCGCACGTCAGAAGGCCGGCCAGGTCTTCCAGATCGCCTTCGGCAATCGGGCGGCAGCGCACCCGGTCTATTTGCTGCAGTTCAAGCGTCATGGCGAAGCTTCGGTTCGCATTGGCCGCTCAGTCTAGGCGCGGATTCTGAAGCAAGCATGAAGGCGAAAGAACGTGGTAAGCGGCGCGTTAAATCATGCGTGGAATTTCCGTCTTTTTCGCATCGCAACGGTTCAACCAATGTTTTACTGCCGCGCGTTAGAATGACCGCAGAGGCCATGATGGCGTCCTACAGGAAGAACCATGCCCCTGGACCGTCATGCCCGTCTTTTGCTCGAAATGCTTGTTGCCGCCGGCCATAGTCGCGGCCGCTACCAGGATGTCGCGGAACGCCGCGAAGCGCTGCGCAATCTTGCTGACATCGCGGACCCCCCTGGCATGGAGGCGATCGGCGGGGTGCGCGATCATCTGATGGACGTGCATGACGGCCATGTCAGCTTGCGCGTTTATTCCCCCTTGGGCGAGCCGTCGCGCTTTTTGCCCGGTATCCTGTTTTTCCACGGCGGCGGATGGGTTGCGGGAAACCTGGAAAGTCACGATGGGCTTTGCCGGCGGCTGTGCAACCAGACCGGTTGCCGGGTGATCGCCGTGGACTATCGGTTGGCGCCGGAACATCCCTTTCCCTTCGGCTTGTCCGATGCCGTCGCTGCGCTCAATCATGTGACGCGTTATCCCAAGGTTTTCGGCGTGGATCTTGCGCGGCTGGGCGTGGCGGGCGACGGTGCCGGCGGCAATCTGGCTGCCACCCTGTGCCGTCTGGCGCGGGACGCCAGCAGCGTGGCGATCGCCTTTCAACTGCTTCTGTGCCCGGTCCTGGATGTGCATGGCGAAACCATGGCCCGCCGAGAACTGGCCCAGGGGTACTTTCTGGACAGCGCGACCTTGCGCCGCGATCTGGAATTGTATGTGCCGGCCGATTGCGAACGGACCGATTTGCGCCTGTCGCCGCTGCGTGCCGAGGAGTTTGCCGGTCTGCCGCCCGCCTTTGTGCACACCGCCCAGTTCGATCCCTTCAGCGAGGAGGGTGAGGCGTATGCCCAGAGATTGGGCGGTTTCGGCGTGCCCGTGCATGGCCGCTGCCATCCCGGCATGATTCATTACTTTTATTGCATGCCCCGCATGATTCCCTATGCGCATGAGGCGATGCGCATCATCGGAACGGAAATCCGCTATGCGGTGCGGCTGCCGCCTTTGCCCGAGCGCCGGATTCATCGGCGCATCCGGCCGGAATTGATCCGCGCTTAGCCGGTCTAATCTGCATGCAGACACGTGCGCGTTTCAATTTGAAACGCCTTTGAAGCTGCGACGTCCCTCGGCGCTTTTCAAAAAGTATGCGGTGTTAACCTCTCAACCTCCTTGAGTCTGAGATTGCGCGGATACTTTGTTAATCCACCCTTCCTAGATTGCGGCCCGGCCGATTTTATTTCGAGATTTTATGCGCGACACATTTTTCGCACGCTTTGCATGGATGGCCGCGCCCGCCGCGGCGTGTGTCCGCAATCTGGTGACGTCATGAACCGGGCCGAGCAATTTGCTCTGGGCGGCAGCCGCAGCCAGGCCGCCATCCATATCGGCCTTGTCAATAATATGCCGGATGGGGCCTTACGCGCTACCGAGCTGCAATTCGCGCGGCTGTTGAAGGAAGCTTCGGGTTCGCTGGATGTGCGCTTGCGGCTTTTTTCCCTGCGCTCCATTCCGCGCGGCGAGCAGGCGCGCGCGCGCATGGACGGTTTCTACGACGACGCCAATTTTCTGGAAGCCGCCCAGATGGATGCCCTGATTGTCACGGGTGCGCAGCGGAGCAAGACCGCTCTCCATCAGGAGCCGTTTTGGAAGGAATTCGGCCATTTGGTGGATTGGGCGCAGGCCAACACCCTCTCTACCCTGTTTTCCGCCGCCGCCGCCGAGGCTGCTGTGCTGCATCTGGACGCTATAGCCGGCCGGCCTTTGCCGCGGAAATTGTCCGGGGTCTTCGATGCGCACCAGGCCGAGGATGATCCCCTGTTTTTCAACATGCCCAAGACCCTGGCGATGCCGCATGCGCGGCGCTTCGACATTTCCGAAGGCGATCTTGCGGCCAAGGGCTACCGGGTGCTGACACGGCTGAGCGAAGACCAGGTCGATATCTTCACCCGTGAGCGCGCCGGTCAAAGCCGTTTTGTTTTTTTGCAGGGCCATCCCGAATACGATCCGGGCACATTGGGCCTGGCGTATCTGGATGACTTGGAACGTTTCCTGAAGGGCCAGACAAAACAGCGTCCCGCCATTCCCGAACGGTATTTCGACCGCGCCACCGAACACAGGCTGGCGCAGATCGCCAAAGATACCAGCCTGTCACGTCATCAGGAGCTGGTCCGGGCGGCCTTGCCCCTGCAAATCTGGCGGTCCCATGCGGTGCGCTTGATCGGCAACTGGCTGACCCTGGTGGCGGCAGCCAAGGGACGGCACGCGACATCCAAAGCCGTTCACACCCGGCGGCGCGCGTCTTAGAGCAGCGCCAAAAAAGGCTACCAATTCTCAGTTAAAACCATTGTTATCAATGACTTGGTGAAATTGCGACAGAATTTCCAATTGTCGTAAAATGTCACCGGCCGGGCCTTTTCCCCTCGAAGAACGATGGTCTAATAAGTATCTAAGAGCGGGGGGCTCTAGAACGTGAGTATGCAGTCGCTTTTTCTATATGCCGGTTGGGGCCTGGGAGCTGTCGCGGTGATCGGCACGGCCTATACCCTGCTGGCGGCGATCCTGGTCGGCCGCTTCATGCGCCAGCCGCAGAATCTCGGCAGCCCAAATCCTGCTGTGACCATTTTCAAGCCGCTGCATCAGGACGAGCCGGATTTGGCGCGCAACCTGGAGACGTTTTTCACCCAGGACTATGCCGGAGCGGTGCAGCTTCTGTTCGGTGTGCGCGACGAGGCCGATCCGGCGGTGGCGGTGGTGCGCGCTCTGCAGGCCAAATATCCGCAGCGCGATACCATGGTCGTGGTGAAGGCCGCGCAGTATGGCGCCAATGCCAAGGTCTCCAATCTGATCAATATGCTGCCTTTTGCGCGGCATGACACGCTGGTCTTGTCGGATAGCGATATTGCCGTGGCTCCGGGCTGGCTGTCGCAAGTCACCGCGGCTTTGGCGCGCCCCGGCGTGGGCATCGTCACCTGTCTTTACACGGGCGAACCGGCCAAGGCCGGCCACAAGCTTTGGTCTGCATTGGCGGCGATGGGCACCTCTTACGCCTTTCTGCCCAATGCGGTGCTGGGCATGTCGCTGGGATTGGCGGCGCCGTGCTTCGGCTCCACCATCGCTCTTAAGCGTCAGACCTTGGAAGAGGCCGGCGGCTTTAAAGCTTTCGCCGACCAACTGGCGGACGATTACGAGATGGGCCGTGCGGTGCGCAGCAAGGGCTATGTCTTGGCCATTCCCGCCATGGGGGTTGGCCATACCGCAGCTGAGAACAGCGCGCTGGAACTGTTCCGCCATGAGCTGCGCTGGACCCGCACCATCCGTCTGGTCAACCCGGCCGGCCATCTGGGCAGTCTTGTCACCCATGGCTTTGCTTTTGCCCTGATGACCGCGTTCCTGCTGGATTTTAGCGCTGTCAGCCTGAGCATCCTGATTTTGGCCCTGCTGACGAGGCTGTATCTGAAGGCCCGGATTGATGGGCTTTTTGGCACCTATGCCGGGCCCTATTGGCTGGTGCCGCTCCGCGATCTGTTAAGCTTTGCGGTGTTCGTGGCTTCGCTGTTCGGCGAAACCGTGCATTGGCGCGGGACCCACTTTGCGGTAGAGCCTTCCGGCGCGATGTCCCGGGTTTAGGCGCAAAAGTTCCAAACGTGCCCGGCGGTTTCCGGGCAAGAGGTTATGACGATGATGAAATCCCTTTTCCTCCAAGCCCCGTCCTTCGACGGCTATGACGGCGGCGCCGGTGCGCGCTATCAGATGAAGCGGGAAGTGAAGAGTTTCTGGTTTCCCACCTGGCTGGCCCAGGCCGCCGCGATGGTGCCGGGCTCGCGCCTGATCGACGCTCCGCCGCACAACCTGTCTTTCAAGGACATTGAAGAGGATGTGAAGGCGCATGAGTTGATCGTCATCCATACCTCCACGCCCAGTTTCAAGTCCGACATCAAGACCGCCGGTCTGGTCAGAGCCATCAATCCCACAGCCAAGATCGGCTTCATCGGCGCCAAGGTGGCGGTCGAGCCGGTTGAGAGCATGCAGGCCTGCCCGGAACTCGATTTCGTCGCCCGCAACGAATATGATTTCACCATTCAGGAACTGGCGAGCGGCGCGGACTGGTCGACCATCAAGGGTCTGACCTACCGCAATGCTTCGGGAGAGATCGTCTCCAACCCGGAGCGCGAAATCCTGGTCGATATGGACAAGCTGCCCTCGGTGCTGCCGTTCTACAAGCAGCTCGACGTGAAGAAGTATTTCGGCGGCTATCTGCTGCATCCCTACATG
>DATEMS010000005.1:0-56982 GCA_035275465.1 Rhizomicrobium sp.
ATAACCCCTTCTTCACGGGAAGATCATCTTGGTCAAGGCAGATCTTGGAACCAAACGGGCATGCCCCAGTTGCGCGGCGCGGTTTTACGACCTCACCAAGCGGCCGATCGAATGCCCCAAATGCGGTTTCAGCTATGAGCCGGAAGCGCTGTTCAAGCAGCGCCGCAGCCGCGCGGTAGAGCCGGTTGGCGCCACCGCGGTGGCCGCCGCCGACACCGAGGACGAGGAAGAAGACGACGAGGATGAGGACGAGAGCGCCGACACCGAGGACGAGGAAGAAGAAGCCGAGGCCGTGGTCGAGGCGCCGCTGAAAATCGCGGCGACCGGCGAGGACGAGGACGAAGACGCCGAGGAAGAAGAAGCCGAAGCGGAATCGGGCATGTCGGTGGTGGACGCCGACGAAGCCGAGGGCATCGAGGATATCGAAGTCGAAGACGACGAAGACGAGGACGACGACGATCTGTTGGGCGAAGTGGAAGACGAGGAAGACGATGTCAGCGGCATCATCGATCCCGGCATCGCCAAGGACGAACCTTAGTCTATAAAGCTTTTGTTTTTTACGGATCGGATACCAGGCCGGTCCGCGATTGGTACGGGGCCATAGCTCAGCTGGGAGAGCGCCTGCATGGCATGCAGGAGGTCAGCGGTTCGATCCCGCTTGGCTCCACCATTCATTTTGATCGCTGCGCGATCGAAATGAATGCCAAGGGCGGGCGCGCGACAGCGACTTGAGCCCGCCCGCGGCAGTGCAAACTGACCGACATTTCCGGATACAGCACTGAAGCTCCGACCTAGTAGCGCCGCCGCTGGCCGTGCGAGGCGCGCAGGCGACCGAACCGCACCAACGCTCCCGCCGCATTTTCGTTCCCTCGCAACAAACAAAAAGTCAATCCTCCATCCTCAAATTGCCCCAGTGATGTCGTCCTTTGGCCGCGCTTGAACGATTGCCTTGCCCGTCGGTTACGCAAACTGACGTCAGCAGGAGATCCAAAATGACAACTATTCTGAACAAAACTTTCACGGCGGCGCTGCTTTGCGGCGCGGTCGCTTTTGCCACCCCGTCTTTCGCTCAGCTTTTGGGTGGCGGTGGCGCGGCCGGCGGTGCCGTGGGCGGGACTGTCGGCGGTATCGGTGGCGGCATCGGCGCCACGGGCCATGGCGGCTTTGGCGGTGGATTGAGCGGCAACCGGGCGACGGCAGGCACCATGGGCGGCGCGACGGCGGCGACTCCTTCCACCAGCCGCGCCACCGGCGCGCTGAACCGCACCACAACCAGGGCTGAAAACCGGGCGAACAGCGCGGTCGGCAGCACGACATCGCGAGTCGATTCCGCTACGGACAACGCCGCCAGCACCGCCAACAACACAGCAAGTATCGAAGCCGGCGGCAATGCCGACGCCAATGCGGCGGGGCAAAGCGCCTCCGCGGGCGGCAGCGTCTCGTCGTCCGATGCGGTGACGGCCGCCAACAATGGCGCGGATTCGACCCTGAACGCCGCCGGCAATGCTTCGCGCCGGGCCCAGAACCGGGCGAATGCCGTGGAGTCCGCAGCCGCGCAGCAACTGAATCAGACAGGCGCCCAAGGCTCCGTGTCTGCCCAGGGTTCGGCTGCCACCCAGCAGTAAGGGCCAAGAAACAGAATGGGCGCGTCTTTAACAGACGCGCCCATTGCTGGCCGGCCTGATCGTCACGATTTGCGGATGGACTTTGCAGATGGACTGGGGCCGCGCGCCGCCGTGATGACCACCGCGATGCTGATGTTTGTCAGTTTCTGGTCCGCCGCTTACGGGCCGTCCCACCGATATTCCATCTGCCGCGCCGTTCGCCGCGCCAGATCCGCGCCCGCCAGCCGCGCCACCAGATAAAGACTCATCTCGATCCCCGCCGAGATGCCGCCTGAGGTGATAATCCTGCCCTGCTCCACATAGGGCACGCCGCTGCGCAGCTCGGTTAAGGGCGCGGCGGCTTTCAAATCTTCCATGTCTTCCCAATGGGTGGTGGCGGCCAGGCCGTCCAGCAATCCCAGCTTGGCCAGGAAGAAGGCACCGGTGCAGACCGACGCGGTGATCTGCGTATGGCGATGCGCCTGCCCGATCCATTCCAGCACCGCATCATCCGCCAGCGCTTCGGTCACCGCCCCGCCCGGCACGATCAAAAGATCGGCACGCGGCACGGTGGCAAAGCTGTGGCGTGGCGTGACCCGCAAGCCATGCCGCGCCGCGACCTCGCCGCCGTCCTTGCTCACCAGAAAAACCTCGAAAGGCGCAAGGCCCTGTTCACCGCGGACCAGCCGGGACGCGACCGAAAACACCTCGAACGGCCCGGCAAAGTCGAGCACTTCGGCGTCGGGAAAGACCAGGATGGCGACGTGCAGCGGAAAATCCATGCAACGGCTTTAGCATCCCGCGGCTGTTTAGGCAGCATTCCCTATGCGCGGGTCATCGTTGAAATGGGCGCATCCCCCGTTTATGACGGGGCATGCGCTTTTCCGGCAAACATGTGGTGGTGACGGGTGCGACCTCCGGGCTGGGCCAGGCCATCGCGGTGGATGGCGGCTTCAATGTCGGCCATAGCGAAGACATTTAGGATTCCTCCTTGAGCGCGTTTCTCGACGCCCGCACCCTTATCGCTGACAGCGTGCTGACCCCGGACCTGGCGGTGATCGGCGGCGGTCCGGCCGGCATTTCGCTGGCCTTGGCCTTGGCGGGCACCAAGCTCGATATTCTGCTGCTGGAATCGGGCGGCGCCAATTTCGATCCGGCGGTGCAAAAACTGTATGGCGGCGGCCATCGCGGCGATCATTATGCCGAACTGGATGCGGGACGATTGCGCTTTCTGGGCGGCGGCACCAATCATTGGGGCGGCTGGTGCCGGCCCTTGGACGAAAGCGATTTCGAGAAACGCGATTGGGTGCCCCATTCCGGCTGGCCGTTCACCCGCGCGGCCCTGGCGCCTTATTATCCGCGCGCGCAGGTTTTGGTGGAAGCGGGACCCTGGAGCTATGACCAAGCCGGTCGCCTGGCGGCGGCGCAAGGGCCGCTGCTGCCTTTGGGTGACGGCGGGCTGTACACCAGCTGGTTCCAGTTTTCCAAGACACGCAACGATGTGCTGCCCACGCGTTTCGGCGCGCTTTACGAACCCGATCTCAAGCGCGCGCCCAACATCAAGCCCTTGCTGAACGCCAATGTCACCGCCATCCGGCTGACGCAAAATGGCCAGCAGGTGGACCGTTTGGAGGCCGCCACGCTCAATGCCAATGGCGGGGCCGGCAACCGCTTCACCGTGAAACCGCGCTATGTGGTGATGGCGGCGGGCGGCATGGAAAATGCGCGGCTGCTGCTGGCCTCCAACGATGTGATGAAATCCGGCGTGGGCAATCAGCATGACTTGGTCGGCCGCTTCTTCGGCGACAATCCCATACCCCGCCATGTCGCCACGCTGGTGGCGTTCGGCGGCACGCTGGCGCCTTATTACGGCAACAATCGCAAGATGGACAATGGCGCGGTGATGCGCGCGGCGTTCGCGCCCCGGGCGGGCTTTGCCCGGGCGCAAAAACTGCTTGGCTCTCTCACCACGGTGGAGCAACCGGTGGAGCTGGATGAAACCGGCACCGCGGCCGTGATCACCACCGCCATCGCGCTGGGCGTGGATGCCTCCAATGCCCGCGCCTATTCCCTGGGCTGCGGCATGGAATTGACGCCCGATCCCGACCGCCGCTTGATGCTGACGGGCGAAAAAGACGCGCTGGGCCTGCCGCGGCTCATGCTTCAGATGCGTATCGCCGACCATGATTTTGCGCTTTATCGCAAGACGCTGGTGGAGCTGGGGCGCCAGTTGCTGGCGTCCAAGGCTGGGATGCTGCGGATCAACTGCCGGAGCCGAGAGGATTGGCTGCGCAACATGGACTGGGGCCACCATCATTTGGGCACCACGCGCATGCACCAAGACCCCAAGCAAGGCGTGGTGGACGCCGATTGCAAGGTGCATGGCGTCAGCAATCTGTTTGTGGCGGGCAGCGCCGTGTTTCCCACCTATGGCGCGTCCAATCCTACCCTCAATCTGATCGCGCTGACCTTGCGGCTGGCCGATCATCTGAAAAGGATAGCGGCGTGAAGCGCAGAACCATTTTGGCGGGCATGGCGGCGGCGGGCGCGGCGGTGGCGGCGGGGCTGTACCGCTTCACCGACCTGATCGTGAAACATTATGCGCCCACGCCGTATGACGATGTACTGGCGCATCTGGTGGATCGCACCCAGGCGGCGAGGCTGGGCGCCGCGGTCCAGAATGCGCCGCAGGCGCCCCAGCTTGCGGCGCGCCTTCGAGCCTCCCTGCAAAAAAACCTGGCCGTCGCCGCCGAGGCGGATGTGGCGGCAGGACGGCTGATGGAAGTGGACGGCTGGCTGCTGCCGCAAAGCGTGGCCCTGCTCGCGGCGCTGGCCGCGAAAGCTTAGGCAGGCTTGGCCGGGATCAAGCCGCGCAGCGAATTGCCGAAATAGACTTCGCCAATCAAGTCATCCGGCATCAATACCGCTTCGCGCGCCTGGCCATTGGCGATCAATTCCGCGCGCAAGCAGCCATCCAGCACACCGGCCGCCAACGGCGGCGTGAAAAGCACGCCATCCCGCCGGACAAAGATGTTGCTGCGCGCGCCTTCGGTCACCTGGCCGCGTTCGTTGACAAAAACAACCTCATCGGTGCCCAACCGTTTCACTTCGCTCTCATACAGATCGCGCCAGCTGGTCTTGTGGCGCAGAAGCATATCCCGGCTATCGGTTCTTTGCGGCGAGATCGCATAGGTCCAGTGGGGCGGATTGAACGCGAGGTCATGCGCGCTGGCGTCATGATCCCCCGCTTCGTTCAAAGTGAGGCGCACGCGCAACATCCCCTGTTTTCCCGCCACCGCCTTTTCCAAAGCCGTCCGTGCCGTGGCCCGGTCAAAAGCCAGTCCAAATACCCGCGCCGATTGCTCCATCCGCGCCAGATGTGCCGTCAGCCGGACAAAGTCTTTTTCCCACCTCAATGTTTCAATCAATTCCAGCGGCTTGCGCGCGGTTTCGAAGAACTGCGCCTTCAGCAGACATTCGGCATACTCACTTGGCGCGCGCGAATCCTGGACCACGCCGCCGCCGATGCCCAGCTCGCCCTCGCCCCGCCCGATGGTGAGCGTGCGAATGGCGACATTGAACCGCGCCGAGCCGTCCGGCGCGAAGAAACCGACGGCGCCGCAATAGGCCCGGCGCGGGCTGGTTTCCAATTCGCGCAGGATCTCCATGGCGCGGATCTTGGGCGCACCGGTCACCGAGCCGCAGGGAAACAGCGCCCGCAAAAGATCGGCGATGCCCGCATCGTCGCGCTTTTGCGCCGTCACGGTGGAAACCATGGTGTGCAGCGTGGGATAGGTTTCGACGCGGAACAGATCGCGGACCTCCACGCTGCCTTTCTGCGCGATGCGGCTCAGATCGTTGCGGATCAGATCCACGATCATCAGATTTTCCGCGCGGTCCTTGGGCGACGCGGCCAGCGCCGCGCGTTCGCCCCGGTCGTCGCCGCGGCGCGGCGCGGTGCCCTTCATCGGCCGCACGGTGATGTTTGCGTCCGCCGACAAATCGAAGAACAATTCCGGCGACAGGCTTAGGATGGCGCCGGCGCCGTCTTCGACAAAAGCGCAATGCGCCGCGCCGCTTTGGACGCGCAATCCTTCGTACAGCGCATAGGGCGTGCCCAGGAACGCAAAACGGGCCCGGAAACTGAGATTGGCCTGATAGATGTCGCCTGCCGCGATATAATCCTTCGCCTGCGAAAATCTGCGGCCATAGGCGGCCTCATCCCACTCCAGCCTTAACGGCCCGGCATAAGCGCGTCCGCGCGCCGGGGACGCCTCGCCCACCGGCGCGCCGAACACCCCCAGCCGCAACAGCGGGCCGGGGGCCTGCTGCGCCGTCAGCCGCGGCTCCAAGGCATGGCCCAGTTCATAAGCCAGCCAGCCTGCCACATGCCGGCCTTGGGCCAGGACCGCCTCGACCCGCGCCAGGGCCGCCGGGACTTGCGCGGCCGTATCGGCCCTGATGACCTCCAGGGGGTCGCAAAAGACCCGTCGCGGACCGTCATCCAGGATCACCAGCATGACTGGGTTTTGCCTGCCCCCCGATCCAGGTTCAACCCGCCAACGATATACAACTATAGATTGTACAAAGATGTCATCACATCTTGAATGGCGGTTCCTGAACCCCATCTCTTGTTAACGGCGGCCATTGCGAGGCGCCGGATAGCCGCTCAAAGACAGCCGCTCAAAGGAG
The DNA here is from genome assembly GCA_035275465.1 of Rhizomicrobium sp. Classification (GTDB taxonomy): domain Bacteria; phylum Pseudomonadota; class Alphaproteobacteria; order Micropepsales; family Micropepsaceae; genus Rhizomicrobium. Next base: position 6,297 of record DATEMS010000005.1, read on the forward strand.
GGCTGGATGAACAAGTACACAAGTTTTGGAAGCCCGTATTTGCTGGGCTTCGAGCATCTGGAAAGGCTTTTGGAGCGCACCCACCGCACGGCTGGGGATTCCTATCCGCCTTACGATATCGAGGAATTGCCCAGCGGCAGCGGCGACAAGAACGATAGCGGCATCCGCATCACGCTGGCGGTGGCCGGCTTTTCGCAAGACGAACTCAGCGTCACCGAAGAGGACCGCCAGTTGGTGGTCCGCGGCAAGCAGCGTGAGCCCAACGACAAAACGTTCCTTCATCGCGGCATTGCGGCGCGACAATTTTTGCGCAGCTTCGTCCTGGCCGACGGCATCGAAGTTGCCACTGCCGCGTTGGAAAATGGATTGCTGAAGATCGATTTGGCCCGCAGCCGCGTCCAGCCCAGCCTGCGGGTGGTAGAAATCAAGACTGGAGGCCGATCATGACGGACAGATTTGAAAGCGACGATTTCGACGACCGGCAAATTGTCGTGACGTCCCGCTTGACCTACATCAAGCCCACGGGCAGCGATGAGGCGCACCGTCTTGGCCTGCTTCCCGCCAACATCGATCTTCCGGACGGCATGAAGCTTTATGTGCTGCATGCCGAAGACGGCAGTGTGCTGGGCTTCACCGACGGTTATGCATCCGCCTATGGCGCGGCGCTGCAGAACCGGCTGACCCCCGTCAGCCTGCACTAAGTTCACATGAACACAGAAAAGCCGCGGGATTAATTTCCCGCGGCTTTTCTGCGCAGCTCGATCCGTCTAAATTGGCACCATGCTGAAAATCCGCTTCGCCCTCGCCGCCTTTACCCTTCTGGCCGTCCTGCCTGCTTTCGCGCAAGAACAGGCGCAGCAACCGGCCGCCGATCCGCCGGCCGTGGCGCCTGCGCCCGTGGCGGAAGCCGTCCCGCCGCCGCGCCTCAATCCGCCCATGAGCGGGCCCCGCATCTTGATCGCCACCTCTATGGGCGACATCACCATCCAGCTGGATGCGGCGCGCGCGCCCAAAAGCGTCGCCAATATCCTGCGCTATGTCCGGGAAAAGCATTACGACAACACCGCCTTTTATCGCGTCGCCAAAGGCTTTGTGATTCAGATGGGCAGCTGGGATGCCAATGGCAAACCGCGCGGCATCCATCCGGGGCCGGTGCCGCTGGAAGCGAGCAACGGCCTCAGCAATCTCAAGGGCGCGGTGGCGATGGCGCGGGCACAAGCGCCCGACAGCGCTACGGCGGAGTTCTTCATCAACCTGGCCGACAACACCCCGCTCGACCAGGCTCCCGGCGACACCGCCAACACCACCGGCTATGCGGTCTTCGGTCAAGTGGTGTCGGGCATGGAGGTGGTGGAGGCGATCGGCAATGTCCCCACCGGCGACAATGGCCCGATGCCGGGACAGGCCCCGATCACGCCGATACTTGTGAAAAAGGTTATGCTGCTGAAGTAGTTGCGGCGCCGTTCTTATCCCCGGTCAGGATCGCATACAGCGCCTCGGCCGATTTCGCGGCACGCAGCTTTTCGCAAATCGCCTTGTCGCGCAGCAGGCGCGACACCCGCGCCAGCGCCTTCAAGTGATCGGCGCCGGCATTTTCGGGGGCCAGCAGCATGAACACCAGATCCACCGGCTGGCTGTCCACCGCTTCATAGTCAATGCCGTTTTCTAGCCGCGCAAACACACCGGTAATGGCCTTGGCTTCGGTCATGCGGCCATGCGGGATGGCGATGCCGGCGCCGACGCCGGTGGTGCCCAGGCGTTCGCGTTCCACCAGGGTTTCGAAAATACGGCGTTCCGACAGGCGCGTCAGGCCATGGGCGCGCGCCGCCAAGTCCTGCAATAGTTGCTTTTTGGATTGCGCCTTCAAGCCCAGAAGAACGGCATCGGGCGCGAGCAGATCGGCGATGTTCATCCAGTATCCCGTGACGTGTCGCGAAAAGCTTCGGCCCCGTCCAGGGGTCTGCCCGAAAGCGGCGGGTTCATAGGCCGGAGCCCCGGCAAAGTCAATCTTGACGGATCAGAGAGCTTAGCGTCCAGCCTGGGCGGCGCCGGCCTTGAGGCGGCGGCGCTCCACCGAAGAGGGAATACGCAGGGCTTCGCGGTACTTGGCGACGGTGCGGCGCGCGATGTTCACACCGTCCGCGGTCAACAAGGACACGATGCGGTCGTCGGAAAGAATCTCGCGCGGTTCCTCATTCTCGATCATTTCGCGGATACGGTCGCGCACCGCTTCGGCCGAATGCGATTCGGCGCCGTCCACGGATTGGATGGAGGCGGTGAAGAAATATTTCAGCTCGAACAACCCGCGCGGGGTGGCGATATATTTGTTGGAGGTGACGCGGCTGACTGTGGATTCGTGCATCGAAATGGCGTCCGCGATAATGCGCAGATTGAGAGGGCGCAAATGGCGCACGCCATGGGTAAGAAAAGCGTCCTGGTGGCGCACGATCTCGCTGGCGACCTTCAGGATGGTGCGGGCGCGCTGATCCAGGCTTTTGACCAGCCAATTGGCGTTGTTGAGGCAATCGGCGAGATAATTCTTGCTGTCCTTGTCGCGCGCGCCTTTGGAAACGGTGCCGTAATATTGGTTGTTGACCAAAAGGCGCGGCAGGGTATCGCTGTTGAGCTCGACCAGCCAGCCGCCGTCCGGACCAACCCGGACGAACACATCGGGCACCACCGGGGTCACCGGCTCGGACCCGAAAGCCAGACCCGGCTTGGGATTGAGCTGACGGATCTCCGCGATCATGTCGGAAATATCTTCCGCATCCACGCCGCACAATTGGGTCAGTTGCGGCATGTCGCGGCGCGCCACCAGATCCAGGCGGGTGAGCAAGGCCTGCATGGCGGGATCCAGGCGGTCCTTGGCCTTGAGCTGAAGCGCCAGACATTCGGCCAGATCGCGGGCGGCCACGCCGACGGGATCAAAACCTTGCAGCACGCCCAGCACGGCTTCCACATCTTCGATCTCGCAGCCCAACCGATCGGCGACATCGGCCAGCTCGGTCCGCAAATAGCCGGTTTCGTCCACCGCATCGATCAACGCCAGAAGGATCATGCGGTCTTCCGGCAAAAGGGCTGCGATGGACAGCTGGCTTTCCAGATGATCTTTCAGCGACGCATCGGCGGCAACCGACGATTCCAGGCCGTCCTCGCCGTCATAGGCATTGCCGGACTTCACCGTGGTCCAGTCGGTCAGGGAGCCGGACTGCGGACCTTCGGCCTGTTTGCGCGGCTCGCCGTCATACATATTGTCGTGCGCCGCCTCATCCATCTCTGAGGTTTTGGAGAAATCATCGCGGCTCAGCGCCACATCGGCGCGCTCCTGGGCGCCGCTTTCGGCGGGGGCGCCATCGCCGGCGTCGGTGAGCGGGGCGGCCTCACGGTCGTCACGCTCCAACAAGGGGTTCTTTTCCAGCTCGGCTTCGCAATAATCGGCCAGCTCGACGTTCGACAATTGCAGCAGCTTGATGGCCTGCTGCAATTGCGGGGTCATGACCAGAGACTGGCTCTGGCGCAGCTCTAATCTTGGACCGACCCCCGCCATGATACCTACAGCGAGAATTTCTCGCCGAGATAGACGCGGCGCACATCGCGGTCGCTGACGATCTCGGTGGGGGTGCCTTCCTTCAAGACGCGGCCGTCATGAAGGATATAAGCGCGGTCGATCACATCCAGCGCATCGCGGACATTGTGATCGGTAATCAAAACGCCGATGCCGCGATCCTTGAGGTGTTTGACCAGATCGCGGATTTCGCCCACCGCGATGGGATCGATGCCGGCAAAGGGTTCGTCCAGCAGGATATAAGAGGGATGCGTCGCCAGACAGCGCGCGATCTCGACGCGGCGGCGTTCGCCGCCCGACAGCGCCACGGACGGCGTGTTGCGGATATGGGTGATGCCGAATTCCGCCAGCAGCGCTTCCACCATCGCCTCCAGCCTTGCGCTATCGGGCTCCAGCAATTCGGCGCATGCGCGGATATTCTGCTCGGCGGTGAGGCCGCGGAAGATCGAGGCTTCCTGCGGCAGATAACCGATGCCCATGCGGGCACGGCGGTACATGGGAAGCTTGGTCACATCATGCCCGTCCACCGCGATCGAGCCGGTGTCGGTGGGGATCAGGCCGGTGATCATATAAAAGCAGGTTGTCTTGCCCGCGCCATTGGGCCCCAAAAGGCCCACCGCTTCGCCGCGCTTTAACGACAGACTGACGGAACGCACCACCGGGCGCTTGTTGAAGCTTTTGCCGATCCGCGAGACCACCAGCCCCTTGCCGCCTTCGACCAGGCGCAGGCCTTCTTCGGCGGGTTCGCCGTCATTCTGCTGTTTTTCCGGGCTTTTTTCAGTCATTTTTTAAGTGCGCTCGTGTCGCTGGCAAGAACCATGCCTGTTTGTGTTTAAGGAACCATGAAAATCAATTGGAATTGGGCGAGAATATGGCCTGCACCCGGCCGCTGCCCGGACTCTGGCTTTTGACGCCGCCGCCCAACATCGCCTGACCGGTCACCAGATTCACCGTCAGTTGCGTGCCGCGCATCACATCCTTGCCCTTTTTCAGCACGACATTGCCGGTCATCACCACGGTGCGCGGGACGACGGAATAGACGCCATTGTCGCCGGTGGCGGTGCCGGACTTGGCTGAATCCACCACCACATTGCCGCTGGCGGTCACCTTGTCGGCCTTGCCGTTGACGGTGGTGAGCTTCACCATATTGGCGCGCAGCTTCATGTCGCCCTGAACGATCACCACATTGCCGGTATAGGTGCCCGACTTGGCATTGAGATCGGCTTGAAAACTGTCCGAGGAGATGCTGATGGGCGCGCTGCTGTCATGGGAAACCGGTTTGGCGGCGGGCGCCGCCTGAACGGCGGCGGCCGGCAACAGCAGCGCGGCAATAAGGATCAGGGCCTGCTTCATTTTTTTGCTCCCAATATCGTCATTTGCACATGCCCGCTCAGGGTGAGAATGTTGGTGGCGCGGTCGGCATGAAATCCGTCCGCCCGCAGCGTGCCTTGCGGCCCCTGCCCGGTCACCGTCTCGTGACCGTGAATGATGCTTTGCTTGAGATTGGCGGAAGCACTGCGCGAATGCAGCTCATAGCCGGTGGCGGTGAAGACATCGATCCCGCCGCCGAGTTCCAACTGCCCGGTTCCCATGTCCACCATGCCGCTCTTGGCCCGCGCATTGATCCAGTTTTGATTTTCCAAACTGAGATCGGCTTCCAGATTTTTCAGGCTTGCCTTTTTGACATTGTGGGCGTCCTGCACCGCGGAGTCAGCGGTGATGACAAACGGGTTGCCCTTGGCGTCGGCGCCGGCAAGCCGGGGCTTGACCATGGTAAGATCATTTTCGATCCGGCCCAACCGCTCATACGACATTTGCAGCTTGTGCGGCATGCGCTGAACAAAGAAGAAGGCAAGCACCGCGGCGATGATCAGGAAGGCGCCCAGCGACAGGATGCGCTTCATCAAGATCACAAAGCGGGAATAACGCAGCGCATCGCCGGTGGTGGTGCGCACGCGCGCCGACCAATCGTAACCGGGCATGCGGGGCGCCCTGTTCACAAGCTCCCCGTCATGCCAAGCCCGCGCGCAGACAGTCATGGATGTGGATCACGCCCAACGGCGCGGGCGAGCCTTCGGCCAGCACGAACAATTGCGTGATCTGCATGTCCGTCATCAGCGCCAAGGCTTCGGCGGCCAACTGATCGGGCCGGGCGATCTTGGGACCTGCCGTCATCACCTCAGCCGCTTTGCGGTTCTCGATACCTTCGGCATGACGGCGGATATCGCCGTCGGTGACAATGCCGATCAGCCCGCCCGCCGCATCCACAATGCCGACACAGCCAAGCCGCCCCGAGGCCATGGTCAAAAGGACGTCGCGCATGCCGGCCGTCTCGCGCGCCAGCGGCACGCCGTCGCCCTGGTGCATCAGATCGGACACCCGGATCAGGGCGCGGCCCAAGGAACCACCGGGATGAAAGTCGCGATACTGGTCCGGCGAAAACCCCTTGCGCTCCATCAGCGCCACGGCCAGCGCATCGCCCAAAGACAACATCATGGTGGTGGAGGTGGTGGGCGCCAGCCCCATCGGGCAGGCTTCCGGCGCCTGCGGCAAGACCAGCTTGACATCGGCGGCCTTGATCAAGGTGGAGTCGGGATGGGCGCCGATCGCAACAATGGGAATGCGGTGGCGCTTGGCATAGGTGATGAGATCCGACAATTCCGCCGTCTCCCCGCCCCAAGACAAAAGCAGCAACAGGTCCTGGCGGGTGATTGCGCCCATATCGCCATGACTGGCTTCGGCGGGATGGACGAAATAGGCCGGCGTGCCGGTGGAAGACAGGGTGGCGGCAATCTTGCGGGCGACATGGCCGGACTTGCCCATGCCGCTGACGATCACCCGGCCGGGCACCCGGCCGGGCTTCTGATGGTCCTGCGCGGCCAGCATCAATCCCACCGCCCGGGTGAAATCGCCGTCCAGACTATCCGCCAAAGCGCTCAGCGCTTGGCTGGCCGTGGTCAGCACCCGGCGGGCAGCCGCCAGGTCGGCAGCGGTTATATCCCCCCTTACGGGCGCGCGCGTGGCCTGAGAAGGTCCCATTTAAACCCTTAGTTAGAAACATTATTCCGGCGAAATCCGCCTTTTGCCCCACAGGTTAGCGCGGCGTTACGCGAATTTCGTGCCAAGTTTCGCGCGAAATGGAGGCAACCGCAAGGCAGGGCGCTTTGCCCGTTTAATGAGCGAAAATATCCAGCTCTTCCCAGCCGGCAAGGTCTAGCCCCGCGCGGGCGGGCAGGAAATCAAAACAGGCCTGGGCCAGCCCAGTGCGCCCCTCGCGCGCCAGCATGGCGTCCAGCGCGGTCTTGAGTTGATGCAGATAGGCGACGTCATTGGCGGCATAGGACAGTTGCCGCTCGCTCAATTCCTTGGCGCCCCAGTCCGAAGATTGCTGCTCCTTGGACAGATCGACATTCAGCAATTCGCGCACCAGATCTTTCAAGCCATGCTTGTCCGTGTACGTCCGAACCAGCTTGGAGGCGATCTTGGTGCAATAGACCGGCTTGCACTCGACCTCCAGATAGTGCCGGAACATGGCGATATCGAAGCGGGCGAAATGGAACAGCTTGGTGACCTTGGGATCGGCCAGAAGGCGTTTGAGATGGGGCGCGCCATACTGGCCGGCGGCGAACTGCACCATATGGCAGACCCCGTCCCCGGCGGACAATTGCGCCAGACAGAGCCGGTCGCGTTGGGGATTGAGGCCTAGGGTTTCGGTGTCGATGGCGACCAGGGGCCCCAAGTCCAGCCCGGCCGGCAAATCGCCCTGATGCAGCTTGATCTTCATGGCGCTCCAATAGCGCAGAGGCGCGTTAATTAATAGGGTAAGCCCATGCAACCATGGACGGAACGGTTGAGAAAACAGCAGGGGCCCGGCGTCCTGCTGTCGGTCCTGCTGCACGGCCTTCTGCTGCTGGCGTCCCTTTGGTATCTGGGTCAGCGGCCGGTCCTGACCCCAACCCAATTCCATGCCCTGCCGGTGGATCTGGTGATCGGCGCCAGCATCGGCGATGGCGCCCTGCCCGCCGCCCGGCTTCGGATCGCGCCGCCGCGCCTGCAAAGCGCGCCGCGTCCCGCGGGCACAAACCCCGCCGCGATCACCCAGCCGCAGGATGAACTTTCCGCCAAGCTGCGCGCCCTGGCGCAACTGAAAAGCACGGACAGCAAGCCGCCCAATGCCGACACCAGCGCCAGACCCAGCGGCGCGGGCGGCGATGAAGGCGACGGCAACTATGCACTGAAGGATTTCATCCGCGCCCAAATTCTGCGCCGCTGGCTGCCGGACTTGTCCATACCCGGCGCGCGCGACATGCCGGTCCTGGTGCGGATACGCCTGCTCAAAGGCGGCGTGATCGACGATGTGGCTATCGTGGATCAGGAACGCTTTTATCTGGACCGGGCGTTCCGCGACATGGCGCTGTCGGCGCGCGACGCGGCCCTGCTGGCATCGCCCATTCAGATTCCGGGCGCGCGTTATGAGAAAACCCAAACTCTGACAATCAGTTTGGACCCGAAAGCAGTGCTGCGCTGACCATGATAGTCCGCTTTTGACCCAAAGCGGACATTCCGATCCGGAACCCATGCGAATATTCTAGTCATGGGGTCCTGCGTCATGAGCCTGAGCGTACACACGTTGACACTGCGTTGCGGTGGCGAGCCGCCGGCAGCACCACAAGATACGTACACCTAAAGCCTCTGCTGTAAGCCACGGAACAGGGTGCGCGAACCAAAATACTCTTGGACCAAAATCCAATTGCTGGAGCCGTGTTTTCTTGTCTGACTTCCTGCCGAACTGACGCGTTGCGCAGATAAATGCGGAAGCCGGCGGGTTAGGACACGAGTAAGTGAGCCTTTCTGGCATCGGGCACGCGCACGACAAATCCGGTTCCAGACCTTTCTCGGCGTTCCGTTTTAGTTCCATGACTGTTGCGACGGATTACATGCCTGCAGCAGTGGAAGCGATGCGTCAACCAGAAGGAGTTAAGCGATGGCAGGTGGAAACGGCGCAGGAAACGGCGGTCGGGCCGGGAACAATCCGCTCTACGGTCTAGGCGATGTGCTGCCGATCCAGCCGCCCAAAATCGCTCCCATCACCGAGCCCGACTACCGCAAAGTGCCATTGCCGCCGCGTTTCGAGGTAAAGCCGCCCAAGGGCGCCCCCAATGTAGTGATCGTCCTGATGGACCAACTCTGCTATGCCGACCCGGAAGGCATGGGCGGTCCCATCAAAATGCCGACCTTCGACCGGTTGGCGAAGAATGGACTGATCTATACCAATTTTCATGTCAACGCGCTTTGCTCACCCACGCGCGGCGCTCTGCTCACGGGACGCAACAGCCATCAATGCAGTATGGCAACGGTGGTGGATACCAGCACGGGTTACCCCGGCGACACGGGCGTGCGGCCCGACAGCTGCGCCACGGTCGGCGAAATCCTGCATCGTTGGGGCTATGTCACCTCCTATTTCGGAAAATGCCACGAAGTACCGCCGTATGAGTGCAGTGCGAGCGGTCCATTCGACCGCTGGCCGGCGCGAAGTGGCTGGGACAAGTTCTACGGCTATCTAGCGGGCGAGCAGTCATCTCTCAATCCCAACTTGATTGACGGCATGACCCATCTGCCAACCCCCAGCGATCCCAATTATCACTTCAATACCGACATTACCGACAAGGCGATTGCCTGGATGAAGGCTACCCGGTCTCTGACACCCGACAGGCCGTTCCTGATGTACTATTCCTCCAGCGGAGGACATCCGCCGCACACACCGCCCAAAGCTTGGCTAGAGAAAGGACTCTACAAGGGTGCTTTCGATGACGGCTGGGATGCGTTGCGCGAGAAGATACTCAAGCGCCAGAAGGAACTGGGCATTGTCAAGCCCAATACAAAGCTGGCGGAAAATCCCGAATACATCAAACGCTGGAACACGCTGTCGGATGACGCAAAGAAGGTCTATGGGCGCCAGATGGAAGTCTATGCTACACTCGTCGAAAGCGCCGACTATGAGGTCGGTCGGCTGGTCCAGGCCATCGAGGATGTGGGCGAGCTCGACAATACCCTGATCTTCTACATCACTGGCGACAACGGCGGCTCCTCCATCGGCGATATCAATGGCGTTTTCATGGAATGGTCGCCGCTGAACGCCGCGCCGGAAGACGTCCCCTATCTTCTCGGGCGTCTTGATGATTATGGCGGGCCGAAGTCGTATCCGAACTATTCCGTGGCTTGGGCGGTCGCGGGGTCCACACCGGCCACTTGGTGTATCCAGATGGCGCATGGCGGCGGCAATATGGCTGGCATGGCGGTACATTGGCCCAATGGCTTTCGGGCGCGGGGCGAACTGCGCCACCAGTACCATCATGTCAACGACATCGTTCTCACCGTCCTGGATGCTGTGGGCGTGCCGGAGCCCAGAGTCGTCAACGGCGTCGCCCAGACGCCCATGGCGGGCGTGAGTCTGCTCTATTCAACCGACAATGCGAACGCGGCAGGCCGCCACCGCACGCAATACAACGAAGTATCCGGCAATCGCAGCATCTATCATGAAGGCTGGCTCGCCGCCGTCGTTCACCGTGAACCATGGCATCCCGAAGTGGAAAAGCTTTTCTCCGAGGATCGGTGGGAGCTTTACCACATGGACGAAGATTTCGGCCTGGCGACGGACCTTGCCACAAAGATGCCGGAGAAGCTGGAGGAGATGAAGGAGCTGTTTTTTGCAGAAGCGGTCAAGAACAATGTCTTTCCGTTGGATGATCGTGGTTTTGCGCGATTGAATCCGGTATCTGCTGGCCGACCGGACCTGATGTTCGGGCGCAAGACACTCACCCTCTATCCCGGCATGACTGGCATGACCGAGAACTGCTTCATCAACACCAAGGCGGTATCCTATTCCATCGACGCCGAAGTGGAGATTCCGAAAGAGGGTGCGGAAGGCGTGATTGTCTCGCAGGCTGGACAGGGTGGGGGCTGGAGCCTCTACGTCAAGGACGGCAAGCCGAAATACACCTACAACTGGCTGTCGCGGGAGAAGTATGTCGTCGAGGGCAAGGAGAAATTGCCGACCGGAAAGATCCATATTGGTTTCGATTTCGCCTATGACGGGGGCGGACTGCACAAGGGTGCCAAGGGCACGCTGACTGTGAACGGCAAGAAGGTCGGTGAGAGTCGCATCGAAAAGACCATGGGCGCAATCTATTCGCTGGCTGGCGAAACCGCCGATGTTGGCGTAGACGCCTTCTCACCCGTGACCGATGACTATGATCCCTGGCACAATACCTTCACTGGGAGGATCGAGAAGATCATCATGGAACTGAGGGAATGAATTAGTCCCGCACTCCAGGAAAGCGCACACCCTCGTATGGCGGGCTGAACCGCAACTAAAATGCCGAACTCAATGTCCGCACTTGGCGCAAAGCGGACATCCAAGAGCGACCTACGTAACTTCGGATCGCGGTATGGTACAGACGGCTAAGGCAAATCCCGCGCCACGCGAAAGCCGGTCAGGGTGGAATAATCATGGTCCTGATCGGCGCCATTCTCGGACGCGCCCGCCCGCGCCGCGCTGCGGACAAAAATGGGAACATTGTTCCAGGAGCCGCCGCGCACCACATGCTTGGTGCAAAAATTATCGGTCCAGGCGCGGCCATCGGCGGGCGCGCCGACATAACTGGGATGCCAGCAATCCGCCGTCCATTCCCACACATTGCCCAGCATGCCCACCAAGCCGAACGGATTGGGCGCGAACGCGTCCACCGGCGCCAACAGCTTATTGTCCCAGCGGCTGCCGCAGCCATTGCAGTTGGCATTGCCGCTGCCGATCTCGGCGCCCCACCAGCGCGCGGTGTGCGTGCCGGCGCGCGCGGCATATTCCCATTCCGCCTCACTGGGCAGGCGGTAAGGATTGCGGTTGCCCAGGCTGGGACGGGCGGCGCGGGCCCGCGCATTGATCCAGGCAATAAAGGCCTCAGCGTCCTTCCAATCCAGACAGACCGCCGGCCAGCGCGGCGGCTCGACATCCGTGGGCGCGGCCGCTTGGCCAGGGTGCAGTTGCCGCCAGCCCAATCCCAAAAGCGGATTGCAGGGCTGCGGCTGATGGCCGGTGGCATTCAGGAAAGCGAGAAATTCCGCGCTGGTGACGGGATATTTTCCCAGCGCGAAAGCACGCACCTGCACCATGTGCTGCGGGCCTTCGGAATCAAAACGCCCCGGCTCGCGCGCCGGACTGCCCATCAGGAATTTTCCGGCCGGGATGCCCAGCATCTGCGGACATTCGGGACATTCCTGGAAAGAGCGGTCCGCCTCGCTTTGCGCTCCCAGCAAGACCGTAGCGGCCAGAATTAAGGCGATGCGGAGCTTCATCCGAGGATCAAAGCACGGATTGGGGCCCGCGCCCAAAATCCCGCGTTGAAAATTCTCGTCACAACCGGCTATACCCGCAGCGCCATTGTCCCTAATGGCGTCTTGGATCCCGGTATTGCCTTGCTGACAAAAGCTTTCACCCTGCCCCCATGGGCGACCGAACCGCGCGGCATATTGGCCTGATGCATATCCTGGTTGCGTGCGATTCCTTCAAGGATGCCTTGCCGGCCGACGCGGTTTGCCGCGCCATCGCGGCGGGCCTGAAGCAAAGCCATCCCCAGGCACAGATTACCCAAATGCCTTTGTCGGACGGCGGCGAAGGCTTGCTGGATGTGCTGCGCGCGCCTTTGGGTTTGAGCTGGATCCAGGCCGAGGTCGCCGATCCCCTGGGGCGGCCGATCCAGGGACGTTACGGCCTGTCGGCGGACCGGCAGACCTGCGTGGTGGAGATGGCGGAGGCCAGCGGCCTGCAGCGCCTCAGTTTGACGGAACGCGATCCGCGAAAGACTTCCACTTACGGCACCGGACAATTGCTGGCCGACGCCAAGGCGCGCGGCGCCCGGCGTGCCATTCTGGCCATCGGCGGCAGCGCCACCAACGATGCCGGCATTGGCGCGGCGGCGGCCTTGGGCTGGGGCTTTCTGGACAAGAACGGCAAGGCGGTGCCGCCCAGCGGCGGGCATCTTTGCGAGATCGTTCGGCTGGCGCCAGCGCCGCTGTCCTTTGAAAGCATGGAGGTGCTGTGCGACGTCACCAATCCGCTTTATGGACCGCGCGGCGCCGCCTGGATCTATGGCCGCCAAAAAGGCGGCAGCGACGAGGTGCTGGCGCAATTGGATGACGGATTGAAGCACCTCGCCGCGCTTGTTAAAGCGCAACTGGGGCGCGACGTAGCGGACTTGCCCGGCGCGGGCGCGGCAGGCGGGCTGGGCTATGGCGCCGTCGCTTTCATGGGCGCCGAGCTTAGACGCGGCATCGAGATCGTGCTGGATAAAACGGGCTTCGACGCCGCGGCGCGTGAGGCCGACCTGATCATCACCGGCGAAGGCCATCTGGATGGCCAAAGCGCGCAAGGCAAACTCATTCAAGGCTTGTGCGGGCGGACGGGCGGGACGCCGGTAATCGCCTTGTGCGGCAAGCTTTCCGCCACGCCGGATCAGGTCAAGACCATTGGCTTGAAAGCGGCCCATTGCATCAACCAGGAAGAACGCCCGCTGGCGGAGATGCTGGCTAGCACGGCAGAAAATCTAGAAAAAACCGCAGCCGCTCTGGCGCTCTAGCTGAGCGCCAGGAAACTGCTGTCTTCCAGGGTGGGACTATGGAAGGCAGGGTCCACCTTCATGTCCAGCACCATCGGGTGATGATCGGACGGTCCCTTGTCCAGCACTTCGGACGCGTCACAGATCAAGCCGCGCGCGATACAGCGGTCCAACCGCAGCGCCAGGATATTGCCGGCGCGATGGGTACGCGCGCGCGGCCCGATATCGGAAAAGCCCTGAAACCCCACCGGCCCCACGGCATTGAAATCGCCGATGATGGCGGCCGGACCCGCCAACTGCTCCATGATGTGGCGCAACTGGAAACGGTTGAGGAATTGGCCGTGGCTCAGATGCACATTGACGATGGTGATGCCGTGAAAGGCAATGATCTGTGCCAAGCGCTGCGGCACCCGTCCCGGCAGGATCGAATAAGGCAGCTTGAGCGCCGTGGATTGCGGAAAGGGATGCGGGCTCCAGGCGGCAAGGCCATAGATGCGCGCCTGCATGGGATGACGAAAGAAATGCCCGCCCACCAGCGAAGGCAATGTGGTGATGTCTTCGGTGCATTCCTGCAGCAGCAACAGATCGGGATGGTGGCTTTTCACCAGCTTGGCGACATCCTCGGCGCCCGCCCCCACCCGGCGCAGCAGATTCCAGCTCACCACCCGCAAACGGCTATCACCGGATTGGCTTGAAAATATGGGGGCCATGACGGGTCTATCGGGTCGCTATGAATTAAACTGACAAATGGGGAACTGGTTTCGGGCCAAATCGCCTATAGTTCCGGCAGCATAAGAAAAAACCGGCTGCCGTCCAATGTTTCCGTTTCCTTTTCCATGGCCCTCGCCCGCCATCGCAACCCTGGTGACGGTCTTTTCCGTCTTTTTGGCGGCCGTGGTAACCATGGACGTGCTTTTGAAGAAAAGCGACGTGCCCCGCGCCTTGGGCTGGATCGGCGCGGTATGGCTGTCGCCGCTCTTGGGATCGCTGCTTTACTATTTGTTCGGCATTAACCGGGTGACCCGGCGGGCGTTAAGGCTGACCCGGCTGGACGCGACCCAATCGCGCGATTGCGAGCCGGCGACACTGGACGCCGCGCCCCACATCATGCAGTTGAGCGCGGTCAGCCGGGACATCACCCAAAGCCCGTTATCCGGCGGAAACGCCTTGACGATCCTGGAAGACGGCGACCAGACCTATCCCGAAATGCTGGCGGCCATTCAGGGGGCCCAGCGCAGCATCGCGCTCAGCTCCTACATCTTCCGCAACGATTCCGCGGGGCAGGAATTCGCCGACGCGCTGATCGCCGCCGCGCGCCGGGGCGTGAAAGTACGCGTGCTTTTGGACAGCATAGGCGTCGGCTATCTGTGTCCGCGGATCTACCACCGCATGCGGCGCGAAGGCGTGACGGCGGCCCGTTTCCTGCACACCTGGCTTCCCTGGCGCATGCCCTTTCTCAACATGCGCAATCACCGCAAGCTGCTGGTGGTGGACGGCCGCGTCGGTTTTTTGGGCGGAATCAATATCGGGGACGAGAATTGCGCGCGGGCCGTCAAAGGCCGGGTCAAGGATGTGCATTTCCGCGTCGCCGGCCCGGCCGTGCGCACCGTGATGGACGCCTTCGCGCGCGACTGGGCCTTCACCACCGGCGAAATATTGAACGATGAAGATTGGTGGCCAAAACTGGAAGCCCAGGGAACGGTCTTCGCCCGCGGGATACGCTGCGGTCCGGATGCCGACATTTACAAGCTGGAAATGCTGCTCGGCGCCGCCATCACCTTGGCGCAAAAGCGCATCCGCATCGTCACCCCCTATTTCCTGCCCGATCCCCGCCTGCAATTTGCGATTCACCAGGCGGGGTTGCGCGGGGTCTCGGTGGAAATCGTCATCCCAACCCGCAGCGATCAGCGCGTGATGGATTGGGCGATGCGCGGACATTTGCGTTTTTTCCGCTATATCCGGGCTGCGATCATCACCATGCCGCCGCCTTTCGATCATGCCAAACTGTGCACCGTGGACGGCGAATGGTCGCTGATCGGCAGCTCCAACTGGGACGCGCGCAGCTTCCGGCTGAATTTCGAATTCGACCTGGAACTGATCGGGCGCGACATAACCGCTCAGATCGATGCCCTGATCGACACGCGTATCGCCGGCGGCAAAGCGTTGACCCCGGACATGCTCACCGCCGAGCCGGTCTGGCTCCGGCTGCGCAACGCCGCCGCGCGGCTGCTGATGCCTTATCTTTGAGCCGCGCCGCGCGCCAAATCGCCAAAAATAGCATGGTAAAACAATCCTTTACCTGATTTTTACCCCTGTGACGGACTATGAGGCCCACGGGACGGCCGCATCACAGCCGCCCCGCATTTTTCACGGCAATGGGAATTGCCGGGCAGCAAAAAAATTGGGTTCGGTCGGCGTGTTTTCGAAAAGCAAAGACAAGGATGACAAAGCCGGTCGCGCGCCCCTTTTGCAGCGCACGGAAGAAAAATCATGACGGCGGCGCTGGCTCTTTTTGTGATGGACGTCTTGCTGGTGGGTTTTTGCTGGCCCACAGCGGTATGGCTCGCCTCGCAGGGCGTGATCACGCCCCAGGACTGGGTGATCGCAGCCATGTTCGCCGCCGCGAATTTGGCCTGTCTGTATGCGCTGGGTCTTTATCGCAGAGAGAGCATCGCGGACACCGCCAAAGCGTTGAGACGGATACCGATGGTGGTCGCGCTGGCCACCGCGATGGTGTTTGCCGTAACCTTTGCGACCCGCTGGCCCCTGTCGCCCTCGCTCTGCATTGCCGCCGTCCTCTGCTTTGGCGGCAGCACGGCCGCTGCGCGCCTGACTTTTTCCTCCCTGCGGCGTCATTCCCTGTTTCGCACCCGGGTCTTGATCGTCGGCGCGGGCGAACGCGCCTGGGACCTGGTCTGGATTCTGCGCAGCCAGGGCCGCTATCTGCAATATGACCTGACCTTTGTGCATGAGGATGGTTTCGGCCCCATCGATCCGCGCTTGGCCAGCGATCCGGTGAACCGGATCGTCGAAGCGTCCAGCAATCTGCTGGAGATCGCGGAGAAAACCAACGCCGATCAGATCGTGGTGGCGCCCGACGAACGCCGCGGCATGGTGCTGGAATCGCTGATCACCTGCCGCGCCGCCGGCTATCCGGTGTTCCAATATATGACCTTCCTGGAAAAGGAAGTGGGCCGCATCGACATCAAGCGCTTGGATCTGGCCTGGATGCTCTATTCCGACGGCTTCAGCGTCAGCGCCTGGGGCGCCGGACTCAAGCGTATGTTCGACATTCTGGTCAGCCTGGCTATTCTGATCCCCTTTTCGCCGGTGCTGCTGACCGCGATGTTGGCGGTCTGGATGGGCGATCGTCATTCCCCTTTCTACAAGCAGGAGCGCGTCACCCGCGGCGGCCGCAAGTTCCAGATCCTCAAATTGCGCAGCATGCGCATCGACGCCGAGGCCAAGGGCGCGGTGTGGGCGGCGGCGCGCGACAGCCGCATCACCCCGGTGGGCGCTTTTCTGCGCCGCAGCCGGATCGACGAACTGCCCCAGTTGATCAATGTCCTGAAAGGCGACATGTCGCTGGTCGGGCCCCGTCCCGAACGGCCGCAATTCGTCGAACAATTGGCCAAGCAATTGCCGCTGTACCACGAACGGCATGCGGTCAAAGCCGGCCTTACCGGCTGGGCGCAGATCAACTATCCTTACGGCGCGTCGGTGGACGATGCGCGCTCCAAGCTGAGCTACGATCTATACTATGTGAAGAATTTCAGCGTCCTTCTGGATTTGCGGATCGTAATGCAGACCCTGCGCGTGGTGCTGTGGCCGGGAAACAGCGTGCATTGACGGCCTACCGGCGCATTTGCAGCCCAGGCGAGATTGGCTAGAGTCGGTTGTGATAAAAATTACCCGAACTTGTCATCCCGGAAGCCGCATAGCGGCTATCCGGGATTCATCGTGCCGCCTGCAAGATGGATCCCGGCTCGGCGCGATGCGTCGATACGCGTCTTTCGCTGCCGCTCAAGACCTATCGACCATCGCTTGGCCGGGATGACAAGCGGGGTTTAATTCAATCAGAAAACAATTCACTCTAGGCTAGCTGCTCTATACATCCCCGAAAGTGTTGGCATGGACCCGCAAACGCAACGCGCCGCCTGCGCTCTTCTCTATCGGCATTGGCAAAACGGCACCCGCTTGGACGCCCTGCCGCCGGACCTGCAGCCCACCGACCGGGCCGCAGCGTATCGGGTGCAATCCGCAATCGAGGACTATAGCGCGGCGCCGCTGATGGGCTGGAAGATCGCCGCCACCAGCGCCGCCGGCCAGGCCCATATCTGCGTGGACGGACCGCTGGCCGGCCGGCTTCTGGCCGAGCGCGCCCTTGCGGACGGCGCCCGCTTTGTGCTCGGCAACACGCTGATGAAGGTGGCGGAGATGGAGTTTGCCTTCCGTATGGGGCAAGACCTGCCGCCGCGCACGCAGCCCTATGCCCAAGCCGAGGTCCTGTCTTGCGTGTCGGCGCTGCATCCCGCCATCGAACTGCCGGACTCGCGCTACCGGCATTTCGAGCGGGTCGGCGCTTTGCAGCTTATCGCCGACAATGCCTGCGCGCATTATTTCGTCCTGGGCGCCGCCGCGCCGCAAAGCTGGCGCAGCCTCGACTTGGCGCGGCACGAAGTCCGCGGCCTGAAGAACGACGCGGTGGCCGAAACCGGCTGGGGCGCAAATGCCTTGGGCGATCCGCGCCTGGCGCTCACATGGCTTGCCAATGAGCTTTCGCGGTTCGGCTATCCGCTGCGGAAGGATCAGGTTGTCATCACCGGCACGTGCATCAAACCGATGGCGATTGCGGTTGGCGACCGGGTGGAAGGCGATTTCGGCCCATTGGGCAAGGTCACGGTGGAGATTGCGTGAGCTTCAATGGGGCTCGTATCATGCACGCCCACAGGGTGCGTGAAACGCTAAGGAAACCGCGCGCGACCATGCAGTATGATCGCGCGCGGTTGACCCGTAGATGTACCTCAAACAGCAATAGTTTCGGCAGAGACGGACATCATCGGCTTGAACCAACACCGAATGACGTCAGTTGCTCCTGAACCGCACACCAATACGAACCGTGCGCCCGATCCGGTCAAACAATTGTTCCCTGGTCCCGCCACCCGTGGTGGTGATCGGCGGAGGATTGTTGAAGAAGTTATCGACCGCCCCATAGACCTGGAAATTGTCGTCGATATCATAGGATGCCCGAACGTCCAGGAAAGCGCTAAACGGCACCGCCAGACCGCCCACCACATCGGAGGGGGCGACACGGCCCGAGAAGGAAGTAACGACGCCATTGGTCAAGTTATAGGCAAAGGCTGGGATAGCCGGATTACCCTCATTGCCCTTTTCCATAACCGCCGATCCGTACAGGCGCGTCTGAGCAGTGAACGACCAGGGGCCTTCGGAATAGGTGCTAGTGAAATTGCCGCGGAACTTGGGCGCGCCGGAGTTGAAAAATCCGCCATACGCTCCAGCCCCCTGGAAGGTTATGCCAGCCAGCGTACGGCTGTAATCGTCCGTGTAGTTGCCGCTGAAACCCAAGTCCAGTCTGCCGCTGAACAAATCCATGCCGTAACGCACGTCGAAGTCATAACCCGAAGTGGTTTGGGCTTCGGCATTCACTCGCTGAACTCTGATCGAGGAATAAGTATTGCCATTTAAATTGTCGATCTGAGCACAGAAAACCTGCTCGCCCGCGAAGCAACGGTTGACAATATCATTAAAGCTAGGAGAAAAAATCAAACCGTGCAGCGAGATGGAGTACCAATCCACCGACACGGTCAGGCCTTCAATCCAGCGCGGTGTGAGAACAAAACCGGCCGATACGGTAATAGCCTTTTCGGGCTGAAGGTTGATATTGCCGCCAGTGATAACTTGGCAGGTAAACTTCGGGTTAGAGCCGTCGAGCCGTGGGCAATCGTTTTGCTGAGCGATGCTGTTTGTCGAGAAAAAGTCAAATACTAGAGGCGCGCGAATATCCAACGACCAGCTTGTCCGCAATCTCACATCGTCATTGACCTGGCTGATGGCACCCAATTTCCAGGTTTGGACATCGCCGCTGATGGAATAATGGGTGAAACGGCCGGCCGCGTTCAACTCCAAGGAATTGACGTAATTGTCTTTCAGCACCGGAACGGTCGCTTCCAAGAAGCCTTCTTCCACATTGTACTGACCGGCAAAGCTGGTGAAGTTGCCCGCCTGCCAAGCGCCATTGCGCCCGGGATCGGGGTTGCGTCGCCGGCCTTGTTCAAGCCGGTATTCCGCGCCGGTCGCTATCGCGATATTGCCCGCCGGCAAACCCCAGGGCAAAACGCCCTGGATAGAGGCGGACATCACGGTCTGGTTCATATAGATCGTTTCATTGTCCAGAATGCCCGATTTGGGATCCTGGCCCGGGTTGACCCAACTGTACGCCGCTAAAGAGACATTGCTAAAACCGAACAAATTCATCGGCTGGCAGCCTGCAGCATCTGGGCCCCCAGCAAGAGCGGGATTCAGCAGGACGCGGCACTGGATGGAACCGATCGGGAGCCCGGACGTGCCCACATTGGCCGAGGTTACAACCACCGCATCCGCTGCATTGTCGTATCGTGTTTTGATGGGATTGTTGTTGAGACGCTGACGCGTCCGCACACTGCTCGATTGGATATAGGCGTTCCACTTCCAGTCATCGCCCAGCGTGCCCTCCAAGGTGAAGACACCGCGCATCAAGGCCCGGTTGAGATTGTTGCAAGGCTGGCTGACGGAGGAGCAAAGATTGTTATAGGTATAAAGCGCCCCTGGGGCGCCGGAAATCGGAACGTTGACAAGGCGATTGTTGGTGCCGTCTATGCCGATCTTCAGTGTCTGAGCCGGTTTGCCGCCATTGGCCTGACCGCTAGCATAGGTCAAAGTACCAAACCGAGAAGAAATGCTGGCCGGCAGAAAAGCATTGTCAGCAAAGAAGGTCGAACCACTGGCGCCGCCAGGACCCAGCCGGATCGCTCCGGTATTCTTTTCGGCCAACAGACCATAGTTGAGTTGGACGGAGGCTTTGATATCCGGCAGCACTTCAAAGCTGGCGTAAGCGAAAAAAGTGCTGGAATGATAGGGCACTGCCAAGAAATCCCACGCCCCGAAGCCCGTGCGCTCATTGTTGCTGCAGCCATTGTAGCAGCTGCCGTCAAAGACCGTGCCAAAATTGAACGGAGCCACCGTCACACCCGGCCCCACAAACATCTGGCCCTTCAAGCCATTGGCGGCCAAACCCGAGCCAGCCGCACCGGCCGAATTTTCAATGATCAACCCGCCCTGGGTCAATACCGCGCTGCCGGTGTGATCCTGGATCATGGCCCGCGGCGCGCTGGTGTTGCCGGCGAGAAAAGCCGGATTGGGGATCAATTTGCTACCGCGCCACCAACGGGCCTGCCCCATGAAAAGCGAATCCGGACTCCAGGTGTGGTTTCCGCTAAGTATCAGATGGCCCTTGCCGCCGGCGAATTCGGTCCCCCAAGACGCCTCAACCTTGATCTGACGATGTTCAAGCTCGGTGCCAGTCCCCGCCAGGGCATTGAACTTCCAGCCGGTAAATTCCTTGTCCAGTACCAAGTTTACCACACCGGCGACGGCGTCCGACCCCCAGGCCGCGGAGGCGCCGCCCGTCACCACATCGACCCGTTTCACCAGGGACGTGGGAATAGTACTGAGATCGACCGCGCCACCATCGTCCTGGTGGTTGACCGAGCTCACCACGCGCTGGCCATCGAACAGGACCAGGGTGCGACCTGGTGAGAGATTGCGCAAGGCAACAGCCTCAATACCGGCATTACCCTGCGACGCATTATTCCCGTTGGAACCCGTATTCATGGACGGACCGGCGCCAACCTGCGGCAGTTCGCGAATCGAGGCGCTGATATCGATCTTTGCGTCGCGTTCCAACTTCTCCAGCCCGATCATGGTGACGGGGGTGGGCGCCTCAAAGCCTTCTATGCTAATGCGCGATGCCGAGACGACAATGGACTCGGCGTTATCCTGCGTAGCTGGCTGCGCATTTGCCGGCACGGTGAAAACGGCAACGGCAAGCGCAGTGACGGACGCGCTCGCGCGCAACTGGCTGGAAAAACGGTTCATATGGCCCCCTGAGGCTGGTGATTTGTCGAACGCTGATTTCCGCGCCTTGTCTGAGTTTTAACATGGTGCTTCGACCTGCGTCAACACCGCCCCAGTCAAACTGCGCGCGCCAAAATGGCGAGAATTTCGATGTATTATAAGCGGTTCCGGCGAATTGAGCGGCGCCCCGATGGGCACAACCCCGCCTCAACCAGCGCCCCCGCCGCCCCTTCGATTCGGACGGCCGGGCCCGACAGCACGGCCCTGTGCACTACCAATTCGTGTAGGAACCGTCCGTCCGCTCGCGCAGTGAGGACGGGCCGTGGCGTTCGGTATACTCCGCCATCATATGGAGCTGTGTCGTGTCCACCTCGCAGCCATTTCCCGGCCGGTCGTTGATAAGGAGCTTGCCGTCCTTGAAGTCATAACCCTGTTTGAGATAGGGCCAAACGCGCCGTCCGCCGCCATTCATCTCCATAAGCGCCGGAACCGATGTGGCCGCAACGCAATGCACCAGCGTTGCCGTCGCTATAGGACCCGTGAAATGCGGAATAAGCCCGATAGTATGGGTTTCGCACATGGCAGCAATTTTCATGAACTCGGAAACCCCGCCGACATTCGGAATCGTGACGCGCCCATAGTCCATAAGGTCTTCTTCGATAAGCATCTGCCAGTCCCATTTGTTCCCCAACACCTCGCCGACAGCGATGGGAACTTTTGTCTTGGAGCGAACAAGGCGGTAGGTGGCCAGATTGTCCGAACGGACGATGTCCTCGGCGAAATAAGGCCGCAACGGTTCGATACGGGTGGCCAACTCGATCCCATCGTTCTGATCGAGTTCGCCGTGGAAATCGATCGCCCAGCCCCCGTCCCGGCCGCAGCCTTCGCGCGCTTCCTTGCATATGTCAAAAATCCGGTTGAGCTGTTCAAAGCGGTCGAACACCGGGCCTGGGCCCGGATCGTGGATGCGATAGGTGTGGAACCCGGCTTCTATGCACGCCCGTGCCCGTTCCCGGTGCGAGGCGTTAGGCTGCCCGGGAATGTTGTAGCCGGTGGCATAGCACTCGACATGATTTCGCGCCTTTCCGCCGAGCAACTGGTACAGCGGCACACCCAATGCCTTGGCTTTCAGATCCCAGAGCGCGCAATCCAATGCGCCGATGGCGTGCGTCTTCTCGCGGCCGGCCGGATAAAAGTAAGCCCGGTGCATATTCTGCCAAAGACGCTCAGTACGAAAAGGGTCCTCTCCAATAAGCTGCCCGGCAAGCTGCTCCATCACATTTTGGGCACCGCCTTCACCGACTCCCACCAACCCGCTATCGGTTTCAACAAGAACGACATAGGTGCTTTGATTGAAAAGGGGCTGACGCACATTCGGCCGTCCAGCCGCGTCCGTGGGCGTTCGATAGTAGCGAATGCGGGTAATCTTCGATGACGGCAGGCCCGCGGCGTGGGCGCCATAGGAAAAGGCGAGCGAGCCTAAACCAGCCAGAGATCCTGCACCTGCAACACCAGCAGCGCTGGTCAGGAAGTTTCTGCGATTCATCGGCGCCCACCCTTTTTGCATTATTCTTTTGCACAATTCGTAATTTTCGCACCGCATGCCGTCAAGCATAAGGGCCGTTCCAAGGCGCGCATGCCGCGCGGCGCTGGGCAAAGGTGATGGGCGCCGCATCCGCATATCCAATCCACCCGCATCCTCGCCGCCGCCGAAACGAAACCTTCTATTAACCTATTGGCCAAGCTTTCTATTCATCTCTTGGTAAGGCGGAAGCGGACGGGCCCTTTTCCTTAAATCTATACACACCACTGCCGCGATACTGTTCCGCGGCAGGGATGGGCCTTGGAACCGCTTTCGTGAAGAACTCGCACTCGATCCGAATACTGCTTTCGGCGGTCACCGGCTTTCTGGTCGTGGTCCTGGTGTCGGTCTTCGCGTTTTTCGCGAAGGACGCCTTGTATCGCAAGCAGCAAGCCGAACGCATCGCCGCGGTGGTTGAAATCGCGCGAAGCGTACAGGCGTCGCGCGGCGGACTTCGCGCCGAGGGCGGCTATATCGATCCGGATTCCTGGAAACCGGAACCGGTGAGCCCGGCGAGACTGCGATTGATCACCGGCATGCATGCCGAACTGCGCCAATCGCTCGCCAACTTGATCCGGCAATTGGGCGATAGCCCTTCGGGAAAGTCACGCGGCCTGGCGGAAATCGTACGGCGAGCCGACCATTATGACGCGGTGTTCCAGAGGAACTTGCGGGCGGTGCAGTTGCCGCTGGCCAAGCGTCCTCCCAACCTGATGGCGCATAGAACAAAAGCGGCCAATGCTTTGGTGGACGCGATCAACGAAGAAACCGGCCATTTTTCCAACCGCATTGCCGGCGCCGATTCCTACATCAACCAGCTGATGCGAATAAACAACGCCGCTTGGCAGATGCGCGCCAATGCGGGCACCGATCGTCACGATGTGGTTGTGGCGCTCCAAGAGGGCGCCAAGCCGACAATGTTCAGCTTGGCCATACTTGCCGAGAATATGGGGAAGGTCAAAGCGTATTGGTCGGAAATCGAAACAGAGACCGAACGATCCATGCTTCCCGCAAAGCTTCGGGCCGCTATCGACAAAGCCAACAGAGTTTATTTCGGTCAAGCCCTGCGTACGCGCAACGACCTGATCGGGGCCTGGATAGAAGGCCAGCCCTTGCCCTTTAGTATTGAGGAAGGGATCGAGCGTTGGAATCCCGGTCTGGACAGTATTCGGATCATATCGAGCGTGGCCCTGGATCTGACCGAAGCCCATGCCGTCGCCCAAGCCCAGGACGCCCAGGAAAACCTATATGTCGCAATCGGCCTGCTGCTGCTGTCGATCGGGCTTTCCTCTCTCACCGGATTTCTTGTCATGGGGCGGGTCATTCGACCGCTCAGGGGTATCACCCACACCCTGACCTCCATCGCCGGCGGCGACAGGACGGCGCCCATTCCCTATGAACACCGCGCCGATGAAATCGGCCAGTTCGCCCGCGCCTTGCAGATGTTCCGCGACAGCGCGGCGGAGCGCGAACGCCTCAAGATTGAAGTGCTGGAAAACCGTGTCGCCAAGGACAGCGCCGAGGCCTCCAGCAAAGCCAAGTCCGAATTCCTCGCCAATATGAGCCATGAGATCCGCACCCCGATGAACGGCATATTGGGCATGACCGGACTTCTGCTGGACACCCCCCTCGACCCAGAACAGCAACGCTTCGCGATGATTGTGCAGGAATCGGGTGAAAGCCTGCTGGCCATCCTCAACGATATTCTTGATGTCGCAAAGCTGGAAGCCGGCAAGCTGGAAATTGAGTATACCGATTTCGACCTGATGGCGACCGTGGAGAGCGCCGCGGCCCTCATGGCCTCGAAAGCGCGTGAGAAGAGCATCGATTTGGTCACGGATGTGGAGCCTGACGCGCGCGGAATCTATCGCGGCGATCCCACCAGACTGCGCCAAATTCTGCTCAATCTGCTCAGCAACGGCATCAAATTCACGGAAAAAGGCGGCGTGGCGCTTCAGGTTGCCGTCAAACTGGGGACGGCGAACGCGGACGGCAAGGTGCCGCTGCATTTCGAGGTCACCGATACTGGGATCGGCATGGCTGAGGAGGTGCGCGAACGCCTGTTCCAGAAATTCTCGCAAGCCGATTCTTCGGTGACACGGCGCTTCGGCGGCACCGGACTGGGCTTGGCCATCTGCAAGCAGTTGGTGGAGCGCATGGGTGGCGAGATCGGTGTCGAAAACCAAGTGGGCAAGGGCTCGACCTTCTGGTTCGACCTCCCGCTGGAACGCTCCAGCGCCGACCTGACCGACCGCGAAGCCCTGACCGGCCACTTCAAAAATCTACGTGCCCTGGTGGTGGACGATATCGAGATCAATCAGGAAATCCTGAGCCGTCAGCTCAGGCGTTTCGGGATGCATGCCAAAGCCGTCCAGGATGGCTATGGCGCCATGGAGGAACTGGAACGCGCTTGGCACCAAAAGCAGCCCTATGACATTGTACTGCTCGACCAAATGATGCCAGGGCTCCCCGGCGATCAGGTCACGGATCGTATTCGCAAACATGCATTCCTCTCGGATACGCGCCTGATCATCATTTCATCCGTGGGCCGCGATTTCATCCGGCAGTCGGAAGCCCTGAATCTGGAAACGGTGCTGGAAAAACCGGTGCGCTACCAGGAACTGCGCGACACGCTGGTCAATATCTATGGCGTTCCCGGCGAAATGCCCCAGACCCCCCCGGCGATTGCGCCCGCGGCGGCCAACAAAGTCACGCTCGCCAATCCGGCCAAGGCGCGGCTGCGCATCCTTCTGGCCGAAGACAACAAGATCAACCAACAATATGCCATCGTTGTTCTGAACAAGGCGGGCTTCCACGTCACCATCGCCGAGGATGGCCATCAGGCGGTGGCCGCAGTGCGGAGCGCCGATTTCGACTTGGTGCTGATGGATATTCAGATGCCGGGGCTGGGTGGCGTTGAAGCCACCCGCCTGATACGCGCATTGCCCGCGCCCAAAAATGCGGTACCGATTTTTGCCATGACCGCCCATGCCATGCGCGGCGCCAGCGAGGAATATATGGCGGCGGGCATGAACGACTATATCTCCAAGCCCTTCCAGCCCGCCTTGCTGCTGGCCAAGCTCGATCAGCTGGCCAAGGGGCTTGCGCCCATACCCTGCACCCGGACACGCCCCGAGCAAGCGGTTCTGGCGGTTCTGGACACGGCGAATCTGGAAGAATTGAGCGCGGCGCTGCCGCTGGACAATATGGCTGCACTCATCTCGCTTTATCTGCATGACACCGAAGGCCATCTGGAAGAAATTTCGGCCTGCGCCATAGCTGGAGATCTCGCCGGCCTTGCCCGCCAAGCCCATATGCTCGTCAGTTCATCGGGCAATCTCGGCTGCATGCAGACCAGCGCGCTGGCCCGCAACCTGGAACATTTCTGCAAGGCTGGCAATCCGGATGGGCTCGATACGCTGCTGGACGGCCTGCGCCGGTCTGCCGCCCAATCGTCCGAGGCGATCAGGACATGGCGGGACGCACGCATTCCCACCGTTCAGGCCAGCGCCTAAAGCGCAATCCGAAAAAATCGGAATCGATTTTTTCGGAAAATTGCTCTGCCTCCCTAGCGCCGCCGCAACCGGTTCCGCAGGATCGTCAGCAGCCCAAGATGCGCATTGAGCGATGTGTCGCCATAGCCGCCCGCCAGATCGACAAGGCGGAAATCTCGCCCCGGCTGTTTCGCCATCACGAACTGCGAGCGCGGTAACACATAGATTGACGCCCCCATCGCCTCGGCGAAATGAATCGCGAAGGGAAATACCAGAGAAGGTTCGTATCTGCCGCCATGTTGCCAGATGCTGCGCGTGAGATCGTCCCCGCCCAACCAACCGCCAACGCGCAGCTTGCTCCAGACGCAGATCAGGTCAATGGATACGCCGCGCAAGGTGTGGTCGCCATCGATATAGGCGAAATCGAGACTTCCATCCGCAATCTCGTCGATCACTTCGGTGGTCGTGCCACGGAGAAAGACCGCCTTTTCGCCAGCATTGGCAACCGCCGCCTTGGCCTTCGCAAAGACTCCCGCGAAATGGCTGTCGCTGAGATTGAATGGCTTATTCCAGCTGGGAAGCTGCCGCCAGGGATCGATCAGGAAATAGCGCTCGATGGCAGGGCATCTCTCCAGCATGGCGCGGGCATAGTCACCCTCCCACACACCGAGTTCCGCCATGGCGCGCGCGCCAATCCAGTTGAGGAAAGCCGCCCAGAAATCCAATCTGGTGGAATGCTCCCCGGCGAGCTGCTTAATGTCTTTGTCGTTCAACTGGCCGTCCACGCCAAGCCCCCATTGCCAAACGTCATGGAGTATCGCGCCCAGATGACAGTTTGATGCTGAGCCGGGGCACACCCAGTCCGCCAGAATGAACCCGGTGCGTTGGCGCCTCGCATCGGCACGAATTCTTTACGCCTTTGGAGCGTAAGAAGCGGCCTCACAGAGCTCTCTATAGATCGCCCGGTTCGCCGCCGAAACACAATCTGCCGGTGGCGATCGCTGGAGCGACCGTTCCGCAAAGCCGCCCGATACCGGCGCTTCGGCAAATTCCGAGAGGCGCTCCAGCGCGGTGGAATCGAAAAATTGCTCGTAATGCATGAACAGCCAGCGGCCTTCGCGGCGATGACGCTCCAGAATGTGACCGTAAATCAGTTCCCAGGTTCGATTCAGATGCGTGGCCGTCAATTTCAGATTGGCGAGATAAGGAGCCGTCGCCAGGGATTTTTGGGTGCTGGTGATCATGACAGCGGGATCGCGGAACACGCAGAGGAAAACCGTGTTCTGCAAATAGGGCCGCCAGGCCGGCAAGGTGTAGGAAAATCTCGGATCCTTGAAACAGAATGGTTCGCGAACCACCAAAGCCTGAATGTCGTCCAGAACGTCCTTGGATTTGTTCAACTTGGCGTCCAGCGGAACCCGAGCGAGCCACATGTGATTTGGCCCCGGTACGGCAGAGGGCAGCCGGCCGACATAGGGCATACGGCGCCAGAGCGGCATCTGGGTAAACAGGATTCGCTCGTTCAGCCAGTTGATATGGCGATCCTCAAAAAAGCCTTTCGGGTTGGTCGAGCGAGCCTCGAGCAGATCGTCGCCCATAAAATATCCGGCCTCGGACAAGGCGCCGGCCGACAGGCTGGTGCCACTGCGTCCAGCACCCAAAATAATCACATTCTTCATACTGCTTGATCCTCGATCGGCGCGAGCGGGCCGGCCGCCTTCATCCGCGCTATTTGCGCCGTGACCGCCCGAACATACCGCGGCTTGTCGATCAGCCCGGCGATTCTGCCCCGAAAATATTTGGCGCGGATCGCCCGCTGCTGAGATTTCAAACTGCCGCCTGGCGACAGGAAACTGGCAGCTTCGTGATGAAGCCAGCCGCGCAGCGCGGCAAACCATCGCATCACAGGCCAATGCTTGATCCGTTCCCGCAGAGAAACCGGAGGCAGCGTTTCGGTGTAAATATCCTCGATCGCCGCCGCATAACCAAGACCGAACCACAAGCGCAGCGCATAGGCGTGCGTCAACCGGCCCGGCGGCATATAGTGATGCAGCAGCAGGCTTTCCTCATACCAGAATTTCCAGCCGCGAATCCCCAGCGCATAACAAAGCTCGCTGTCGTCCCCGGCCATCAGTCTGTCGCCCGAACGGCCGGTCAGAACCGGAACGAAGCCGGCCTCCAAAATATCGCGCATACCCTTTCGGCGAACGGTCAAGCCGGCGCCGAAGAAGCGCGGCATTCGTTGCGGCGGCGGACCAGAAGCGGGTGCCTGGCGGCCGACCGCATAGCCATGTTGCACAGGGGCGAACCATAATGGCACCGATTGACCGCTATCGAATGCTGCTTCGTTGCGGCTTCCGATCACGCCCAGATGCGGATCGGCGGCCATCAGCCGCAGAATAGTCGCGCACCAGGCCGGACATATCCAATTGTCGTCGTCAACAAAACTGAGTATCTCAAATCGGGCGGCCGCGATCCCGGCGAAACGGGCATGGATCAGGCCCGCCTTGGGTTCCTTCACCACCCGCATTTCGCAAGGCGCGCCAAATTCACGCCACAGATCTTGAGCAACCCGGGACGTGTCATCCGTACTCGCATTGTCAACCAGCACGATTTCCCAATCGGAAAATCCGACGTCGCACTGACGTGACAAGCATTCCAGCGTTTTTCGCAAACGGGACCGGCTGTTGTAGCAGCAGATCACTATGCTAACGCGCAGAACAGCAGCGATTGGGGCCCGATGATCCGGTATCCCCCGTTCGGTATCCCAGCGAATTTTATCCAACACGACGCTCTCTCAGATGCCGTCCAAAAAAGGGACCGACCGAGGCGGCAGCAACCAGATTTGGAACCCGCCGGCGCGATTTCCCTGCTCCGGCAAAACTCAGAGAGAGCGAAAGATTCCTCAAATCTGGGTCTATCGCCAACCGATAAAGACCGGAACAGGCCCGGATTAGATTTCAAAGATGACGAGCGTATGAAGACCGCTGTTCCTACAGGATCAAGGCAACCAGACAGCAGCAAGCCATAGAGGCCGCGCCGATTGCTATCATTCGAGACAGTTTTGTGACAGCCCAGGAGCATCGTGGAACTGTCCGGCGCTCGCGCCCCGCCAAAAAGACGAAATAGTAGGATTTCCCAAGAAAACTGATGCTATAGCGATAGTCCAGCGCATGGCTGGTCATGCTGCGCGCCGCGAACGCTTTTTTGATTTCGTCAATTTGCCCCGGCGTAAAGGTGAATTTGGCGCCCGGCGACATGCGGGCGAACATCTGTTCGAGGAAGGGGTCAGGCGCCCTGGGCGACAGCATGTCCACACGCTAGCGCGCAAACGTAAAAAAACTCTGGATCGCGGACAGAAAGACGCCGGCATCCAATCAAACCATCACAGTTTGGTGTCAAACTCCCGCGACCCGCCAAATGCACAACCCGCCCAATACATGATCGATGCTTTCGTACCCCGCCGTTTCCATCCGAAACAAAATGCACCGGCGTTTGTAGAGCTAGTCCCGGGCGGATACGGGTATCCGGCAGCGCATATTGGCGTGCTGTCAAACCGCGTCATCGCGGCGACCCTATAGGCGAGCTTATGGCCACATCCAAACAAGCGGCGCATGGATTGTTCTGGAGCACGCTGGAACGCGTTGCGACCCAGGGCATCTCCTTTGTCGTGGTTCTTTTGCTAGCCAAGCTGCTGGGGCCTCACAGTTACGGTTTGGTCACCCTTGCGGCAACCATCGCGCTCCTCGGTCAGATGCTTCTGGGAGAGACATTCAGCCAGGCTTTGATCCAAGAAAAAACCATCGAGCCGGCACATACCTCGAGCCTATTCTGGCTGCTCGCGGGTTTCGGGCTTCTCGCAACCGGTGGGCAGTATGTTTGCGCCGATGAGATAGCGAAAATTTTCGATCAACCGGCTTTGGCCCCGATATTGCGCGCGCTCAGTCCGCTATTCCTGTTGACGGGACTTCAGGCGGTCCCCGCCGCCTTATTCAAACGTGAGCTCAATTTTCGCGCTCTTGCGGCCGCATCTACCTTCGGCACGCTGTTGGGCGGAGCGGTTGGCCTGGCATTGGCGTTCACCGGCTTCGGCATATGGAGCTTGGTGGCAAATCTGCTCGTTCAGAACACCATCGTGACCGTCACAATCTGGCGCAAGTCAGAATTTTTTCCCGCCCTGGAATTCTCGCGCTCCCATTTGCACGGGTTATGGTCCTATGGCCAGTATACGCTGTTACTGCGGATCGCGGCCTTTACCGCCAACCAAAGCCCCCGTCTGATTGTCGGTTACCTTTTCGGACCGGCCGCCTTGGGCGCCTTCAGCCTCGGACTGCGGATTGTGGAGATCTTGTATCAGCTGCTCGTCATTCCCGCGACCAACGTCATGGTGCCCATGATTGCAAGAATACGCGAGACACCAGATCGGCTGGTCAAAGCAATCCTGGACGCGACGCAGCTTGTTGCGATGATCGCCGTGCCGGTCTATGTGGCGCTTGCCATAACGGCCCCGATCGTGATCCCCATGTTTTTCGGGGAACAATGGCTGGCAAGTGTGCTCCTCGTCCAGATACTTTCGGTCTATGGCGTCATCGGATCCTGCGGCCTGATCTGGCAATCCATCGTTGGCGGCCTAGGGCGACCTGATATCGCGCTGAGAACCACCGTGCTGGCGGCGATCACAAGTGTCGCGGTGTTGTTTTTGGCCGCGCGCTGGGGGTTAACTGCCGCCGCTGTCGCCTTCGTTCTGCGCGGCTATATCACGCTTCCTTTCATGCCCATTGTTCTGGCGCGCCTGACTGGCATTCCCGCAGCGCGCCAGTATCGCGCCCTCGTCCCCATAGCGGCGGCGGCCCTCATCATGGCCGTCACGATCAGCGCATCAATGGCCGAGTTTGACGGCAAGATCGCGCCTATACTGATTCTGGTTTTCGCCCTGATTTCCGGGGGGATTGCCTATGGCGTGGCATTGCTTGTCTTTGCCAGACCCGCGATTCAGAGAGGGTTCGCTATATTGGGTCATCTTCAGCCCGGCAAGAATCTAGCCTGATGCTTGGCGGAACACATCGTTATGTTTTCATTTGCGGCTTGCATCGCAGCGGCACATCCCTGATCACCCGCTGCCTGATCGAGCATCCGCAGATCGGCGGTTTCCGCAATACCGGCGCCATCGAGGATGAAGGGCAATATCTCCAGACCGTCATGCCATTGGAAACCGTCTATGGCGGAGCCGGTCGCTTCGGTTTTGATCCGCATGCCCACCTTACCGAAGCATCGCCATTGAACACCCCCTCCAACGCGCGAAAACTGCTGTCGGAGTGGCATCAAAACTGGGATCTGACGAAGCCCGTCCTCATGGAAAAAACGCCTAGCAATTTGCTGCGAACGCGGCTGCTGGCACAGCTCGTTGAGCCAAGCTATTTTGTCATCGTGACGCGACATCCGGTCGCTGTGTCACTCGCCACCAGTAAGTGGACGGAAGGCAATCTCTTCAGTCTGCTTTCTCACTGGAGGCATTGCTATCAAATCGCGAAGGCCGACTCGGCCAAGCTTCCTCGCGTAATATGGACGAGCTACGAGGATTTCGTGGCCCAGCCGCAGACCGAGATGAAGCGCATTTTGGATTTTGTCGGTTTGGCGTCGGGTGGCATGCCTCAACTGTCCCTAAGAAACGAAAATGAAAAATATTTCGCGCAATGGTCGCAACTGTGGGGCAATGGCGACCGGGCGATCAAACAGCCCCATCCGGAACACTATCGGAGTTTGGTCACTAGATTCCGGGAACGGATTGCACGCGAGCTGACCGAGAAATCATTGCCGGCGTCCCGCCGCAAAGCCAATCTCGGAATGTCTCACGATGCGCTTGATGCGGCAGCGCTTTTTGAAAAAGGTATCAAGGAATTTGGTTATAGCTTCCATGATCTTCACAAGCACCGTCGCGCTAAAGCAACGGATGTTCAAGCGTGAGCATCCGATGGGCATGCAAATGACCTTTACGGCGCCACCCTGATCGCCCCAAGCCGTCGCGATTGCCGGATGGAGCATGTAACAAATTTATGACAAGCACCGCGACGATCAGCGCGAGACATACACTGGAGACGATCGCGTTGATCGTGATAATGCTCCGGAGTGCTTTTGAGAGATCGGCATGTCGTCCTTGCGAGAATTTCTATCCACCAAAGGTCGCAAAACACTTTTTGAGGCACGCCGCATGATGAGCGCGCCACGGCAAATGCCTCACTTCATGGTAATCGGCGCTCAAAAATCCGGCACCAGCTCGCTCTTTGCCTATCTGAAACAGCACCCTCAAATCGTCCGGCCGATATTCAAAGAGCCGTTTTTCTTCGATCGACACTATGAGCGGGGATTGAAGTGGTATGGGTGCAATTTTCCTTCTCGCGCAGCGATCGACCGGCTCGACAATCGCAGGGGGAAAAAGCACCTCACCTTTGAAGCGACGGCGAGTTATGTATTCGGCGCAAATGTTCCGGTGCGCATAGCGCGCGACGTCGAAACAAGAAAATTCATCTTGCTGCTTCGCAACCCGGTCGAACGGGCCATATCCGCCTACTGGCATGCCCGCCGCATGGGCCGTGAAACCCGCGCGCTGATGGATGCCCTGGAGGCCGAACTCCAGCATCTTGAAAAAGGACTTGGGCGGGAAACAGCGGGGGACACCAAGCCCGCCCGGGAGGAACCACGGCCGGCCTATGTCCGGCGCGGCATTTACCATGAGGCGGTTTCGCACTGGCAAACAGTGTTTTCGCCGCGCGACATTCTTGTGCTTCAGAGCGAAACCATGTTTGCCAATCCGCAGGCCACCATGGCCAAGGTTCTCGACTTTCTTGAGCTTCCCCAGACCGACCGAATCAACTTCGAGCCCCAGAATGTGGGCGGCTATGGCTCGTCCGACGCGGAGGCTCGCAAACTCCTTCAGGATTTCTACCGCCCGCACAACGCGGAATTGAACCGGATCAGCCAAGCCGCACTGAATTGGTGACGCGGTGAGCATCCCCATAACCGGCACCGTCCTTATTCCGCTGGGGCTTATTCTCGCGATGCTGCCGTGGCGTTTCTGCCTGGCGGGCCTGGTGGTCTTCACCATGATGTCGCCCGCCGCGGTGGTTAACGTCGGAAAGTTCGGATTACAGCCTGGCTATTATCTTTCACTTCTTCTCATCGGCAGAACCGCCCTTCAAGTCATAACAGAACGGCTCACATTGAATGGCTTCGTTATTTCGCAAATGCGGCCGCTGTTTTGGTTCATCGCCACGACATTTGCTGTTCTGTTTATCGCTCTTTGCTTTTTCCAGGGCAGTATAGAAACCTTGCCGGGTACCGCCGGTTACAAATCCGGCCTGACGCGCCCCTTTCAGTTGGCGCGTGAAAATTTCACGCAGCTGACCTATCTGATTTTGAACGCCTGTCTCGTCTATTCCATGGCGCATGCCGGCGCACGGCAGAAGCCGCTTCAACTGGTCACAGCCTGGGACCGAGCAATCATGTGCGGTCTGCTGTTCGCGGCCGCGGTCTGTGTTTGGCAGTTCGTGGCTCTCTATGGCGGATTTTACTTTCCGACCGACTTTTTTTACTCCAATGCGGGATACTCACGCGCCGATAGCCAGTCCATGGTCGGCCTATTTCGCATCAATGGTCCTTTCGAGGAACCGTCAGTGCTTGGCTATAATTTCTCAGGCTTTCTTCTCTACGCCTGGGCACGCAACAGGCTACATCCGACCGGCCCCTCCCTGGCAATGATTGCGGCCTGCATATTCTGCCTGGTGATGTCCACCGCAACCTCCGCTTATATGGGATTGTTCCTCTTTGCCGCCGTCGCTCTGTTCGATGCCGCGAAGCGGGAAAAAGTCTTCCAACGCGCGAAACGCAAAATTTCGTCCCTGTATCTTGTCGTCATAGCGTTTATATTTGTCGGGCTCCTGGGTGGGGCAGTGGTCGTCGCCGATAACTGGCAGGCGATCGAATTCATTCTGAAAACCACGCTATTCAACAAATCCGGCAGCAATTCCTTCCAGCAGCGCAGTTATGCCGATTATCTCGCCTTGCAGGTATTTGCGCAGACCTATGGCATCGGAATCGGGTTGGGAAGCCACAAGGGCAACAGCCTTCTTCTGACCCTCATTTCCAATACCGGTGTGGTCGGCATTCTTCTGTTCGGTACTTTTGTCTATGCCAGGTTCCGCTGGAAAGCGACGCTGGAGCCCGGTCTTCCGCCCGCCGTTGCGGCAGCGTCCGTGCGGCCGTTCAAACTAGGTCTGCTGGGCCTGTTGGCAATTCACCTGGTTTCGAATCCGAATTTGAGCGTGCTGGCGCTATGGATTTCGATGGGAGGGTTGCTGGCGCTGCAAGCTTCAGAACGCAGGCAAGGTTTCGCGGCGCGCCGAGACCCGATGCCCGCGAAGGATTTTTCCCCTTCCGGGAACCCGTATCCGTCTCACGCCCCGGTATAGTAGGACCTGGCATATTCATAAGGCAGGATACCCTGCCCATAATGCTTGTATTGGCGGGCGTCGACTTGCGCCATCACCACGCCAGTAAGCGGCGCCCTGACGGCCCGCAACTTCTTTATGGCATCCAGCATCAAGTAGCGAGGGGTCGACGCCCACTTTACCACCAATATGGCCGAATCAACGATTCCACCAAGCTGCAGGGCATCGGCAACGATTGCCGCCGGCGGCGTATCCAGAACGATAAGATCGTAGTGATTTCGCAACTCCGACAGCAATAGTTCCATGCGCTTGGATGCCAGCAATTCGCTCGAACAATGGTTTGGCCTGCCCGCTGCGATAAAATGCATTCCGCTCACATCGTCTATGCCCACGACCTGTTCGAGGGTCGCGTTCCCCATCAGATAGTCGGCGAGCCCCTTTGGAGGCAATGGGCTCAGGTCACGGCCGAATTTCGGTTGCCGCATCTCGGCCTCGATCACAATGGCCCGGCTTCCCGTAGAAGCACTTTGGCGCGCCAGCATCAAAGCAAAGGTGGTTTTCCCCTCTCCGGGAACCGCCGATGTTATCATCACGGTCTTTGATGGCCTGTCGCCGCGCGCGAACGCAATTGCCGTACGCGTAAGGCGGACCGATTCAGACAAGGCGGATGACGATTCCGTTATCATCCGGCGCGAAACCGTACCTCCCTCGCGCACCGCCAGGCGATTTGAAGGACTGCGATCCAGTAGCGTTATTCCCAGGACGACAAGCCCGGTAGCAGCCTCGATTTGGTTGGCGTTGTGGAATGACTGATCCGCCGCTTCAAGCGCATAGACGATACCCGTCGCAGTCATCGTGGCAAATAGCAACACCAGGGCCATCATCACGGTCATATTCGGAAAAGTCGGCCAATCCACGGTATCCGCATACTGGACCACGCGACCCCGGGCGGTTGGCACGCCGTTCTGCGCCGCGGCGCGATACATGCCTTGAACGAATGCATCATAGACTGTCCTGGCAGCCGTCTGCGCGGAGACGAGCTGGCGCAATTCTGACAGAGTTCTGCTCTCCACGGTTCGCGTCGAAGTGAGTTCGTTCAAGCGGGCTTGCAGTTGGCGCTCGCTTGCTTGTGCCTGGCGCATCTGTGCGCTGAGCTGCAGCACGGCCCGTTGGGCTTCTTCCGACAAGCGCTGACGCAACTGGGCGACCTGATTTTTCGCCGAGGCAACAACCGGATTGCGTGCGCCGTAAGTCCCTTCCAGAGAGGCCAGTTGCGCGGTAGCCGTGGCTTCCTGAACGCGCAAATTCTCGACCACGGGCGCCGCGGCCACCGCGGGAGCGGACAGGATTTGCGCCGGATTGACGGCGAGCTTTCCGACCTCCTGCTGTGCCGCTTCCAACTGCGCCCGAATTGTCCGCGCGGACGAAAGCTGGGCCGCGAGATTTTGCACTTCCTGCACGGCCAATGTGTTGCTCTGCCCTTCGGATCCCGGCAGGTCGACAATATGATGAGCCTCCTGGAATTTCTGAACCGCGCGATCGGCCTGCGTGACATCCTTCCTGAGCTGAGCGAGCTTCGGATTCATGGACATTGCCGCCTGTGCGGCCTGTCCGATCCGCTCATCGACCTGAGATTTCATGTATTCGTCGGCCAGGCTGTTGAGGAGGCGGCTGGCCTTTTGCGGATCGGCGGACGTGACGCTGAGTTTGACGCTGTAAGTCTTCGTGTCGGAAACGACCGAATAAGCCTTCAAGAATCGCGATGCGACATTGTATTTCACCTGGGCGGGTGACAGCAGGCTCGCATCGGGCTTTTTGCAGCCAAGTTTCACCTTCATGAAACCCGGCAGAATTCGGGCGGGAATGCAGACGATCGGATTGGGATGGAATGCCCGCACATACTGGTTAAACTCAGGATCGGCCAGGAGATGTTCGCGATCGATCACCCGGTTGATCAGAGTGCGGGACTGTAACGCATCGACTTCGCTGCGAATGACCGGATCGGAAGGGTTCATATTCATATAGGGCTGCCGCATATCGACCACCCCGTCCTGGCGGGCAGACAGAACCAGAACCGCCGTCGAGGTGTAAGTCGGCGTCAGCAGTTTCAGGATGACGAAACCCAGCGCGGCGATCGCAAAAATCACCGACAAAAACACGACCCGGCGCCGCCAAAGCGCGCTCAGTATTTGCGACACCGATAGATTGTCATCTCGCCCATCCGCGGGGAAATTATCAGGTGGCATGGGATTGAGAGATTCTATCTGGAGCGTCATGGCGTTTGGTCGATTTCTGCCTGTTCAAAGGATAACACGGACGTTCAGCGCAACATAACGGTCACAAAAAGTTCGTGTCTCAGTCACAATCTGGATGAACCGGCACTTCGAAGAAGATGCCCAAAGAAATCTCCCAAAAAATATTTCGGTT
This sequence comes from Rhizomicrobium sp., assembly GCA_035275465.1. Classification (GTDB taxonomy): domain Bacteria; phylum Pseudomonadota; class Alphaproteobacteria; order Micropepsales; family Micropepsaceae; genus Rhizomicrobium. The sequence goes on from DATEMS010000005.1 coordinate 43,553, forward strand.
TGTACAACGCCGCCATGTCACGTTTGCGACGCAACAGCTTAACAAAAGGCAGGTAAACCATAATCAGATGAGGGCAATCCACGAATCGAGGAGTTGATCATGCTGGCGCGTAAGGTGACGAGGAAAATAGGAAAACATCGTGCAGCCGCGGTTGCACTCGCAGCGCTTCTGGTGACCGGAATGTCCGGTCAGGTATTTGCCGATGTCGTATTTCTGGCGCCCGAGACCCCCGTGAAAAAGGTGGTTAACGGCAAATTCGCCGTAGGTGTCGACAATGGCTGGGTGATCTATCAGGGACTTGCGGGCCAGCCGACTCTAAATTTCTACGATTCCGACACCAACGGCACTCTCAAGCTGAAAACGGCCGGCTTCGGTCAGAATGGTGTCGGACTGTTCTTCATGGCGGGCGGCATTGTCTTCGCGCCCTGCCCCGTTTCTTCGGGCACCCGGTGCGCAACCGACAGCGACACGGGCGAGGCGGGCGTCGGCATCGGTTTCGGTCTGGCGACCTTTGGCGGGGCCGGCGGCGCAGGCGGCGGCTGGGTCAATGACAGCAAGATGATCGCGCATTTGACCAATCCGGATCAAAGCCCCGGCAACATTGTGGGCCTTGCCGTCGATCCCACCAATGGCGCCTTCGCCGTTGGCTGGGACCTGAGCGCGACCAGCTTCACAAACCATGCCATTCTTTGGCAGCTCGATTCCGCCACCCAGACCTATGCGCCCCAGGCCAAAATCGATCTGGGCACCCTTGGCGGGCCTACCAGCCAAGCGTTGGCGATCAGCCGGAATGCGAAATACGTGGCGGGCATCGCAACCGACGCCGCCAACAAGGGGCGTGCCGTATACGCGCTGACCACCGACACGGGCTGGACGGATATCCAAGGGGCGCTGGGCACTGTCATCAAGAGCCGCGCCCTGGCCGCCAGCAATACCGGATTTATCGCCGGATCGGCGACGGTGAAAAGGACCGTGGCGGGCAAGAACAGGTCCGTCGATATCGGCTTTGTCTACAACACCGCCGATGCGACCGTGAAAATCTTCGAAGCGCCGGGCTATAAGGTGATTCCGCTGCGGGTCCTGGACGACGGGCGGGTCGTAGGGAATCTTGAGCTCATCGCACCGGGCAGCATCAAGGCAAACCACCCATTCCTGTTCGACGGCACGAATCTGGTGGATTTCGGCACCATGGTCTTGGCTTCGACCGGCCAGCCCGCCTTCGGTTGCCGCGTGACCAAGCCCAACAGCTTTGGCGAACTGGTGGGCAGCTGCATTCCGGACGGGGCCACCCCTTATGGCGTAAACGGGGCGGCCTTCTATCTGGACGCCGCCAGTGCATCTCCGGCCTTTATTGATGTGAACGCCGCCGTCCATGCCAATGTCGATGACGCGGTGCCGACGCTAAAACCCTTCAAGATGGGCACGGTCACTGCGATTGACGACCAGCATGAGATTACCTTCATGGGTTTCAAAATGCTGGCCGGCAGCCCCGTCATGGCGGCTTTCCTGGCGACCAAGCCGGCCTACAATCCGTAACTTGCGAAAGCTGGCCACTGGCCAGATTTGGTAACGGGGTTCGCGTCCGCGAACCCCGTCGCACACTTAACGGATCAGCGCGATGTGGCGACACGGATTGATTTCAATCATGCTGAGCCTTGCGGTGTTGCCCGCCCATTCGCAAATAATGGGCGTTGACGTCCAGGTCAGCAACGGCAAGCGAATACCGACTGAGGAACAGATCGAAGCCATACTGCCGCCGGGTTCCTTTGTAAGAGACATGCTTGGCTGGCATCGCGTGGACCGGTACTGCGACCTGGTGTCCAATCCGTCGCGCGGTATCGAGATTCCCGACGCGTTGGCGACGCTGCATGAGCGGGTCGCCGCGGCAGGCATGAAAAACTTCGTAACCCTGGGATTCAACAACCGGCATTGCGGCCAAGCGGTGAACTCCGGGACGAAGCTATTTCCCAATACGCCGGCCCTTCGAGCGGAATTTGCCGCCTATGCCGTGGAGGTCGTCCGCCGGGTACCTGCGCTGGGAGGCATTTCGATCTGGAACGAGCTCAATGGCACATGGAATGGCGGCTATACCAGCCAATCCCAGCAATTGATGGATTATTGCCTGCTATCCAACGCTGTCGTGACCGAAATCCGCAAGATCGACAAAAGTATCCCCATCGCCATTGGCGCAACAGTTGGCGCGCATATCGATGACTGGTTCATTGCCATGTTCGACAAGTATGGCTGCATCGGCAAGGGGGACCCGACCATCTGGCTGGACGTGCATCCCTATTTGAGCGGAAAGGCGGTCCCGGAAACAGGCAAGTTGGATTGGCAGCTTTGGCGGTCCGCCATCGCGAACATACGCGAAGCCGGCATTTCCAATCCGCTAGCCGCCACGGAATGGGGCGCCAGAGCGGCGCACCGCTGGACATGGACGCATCCGGCCGGAAATTACATGACGACATTCCAGGCCCAAGTCCTGTCGCGCGATCCGAATTGGGCTGCCGCCTTTTGGTTTGAGATGCTGTACGACCCGAAGGCGCCAAATGCCGGCCTGTTCGACAGAGACGGTCTGGTGACAAAGTTCGGGACCCAATTCATCGAGGTATTTCGCAACTAGCAGATTGCGCGCGCACCTCTATGCCCGGGCCGCTGTCCGCTGGATGTCACATTCAGAAGATACATTTTTCCTGTTAGACGGCGGGGCATCACCGGTCGCTCTAAAAATCGGCGCAAGCTTTGGGCGAACGAGCCCGGGTGGGGGACGTGACTGAGCTGTCCAGCAACTGGATTACCCGGCGGCACCCGCCTCCTCATAGAATCCCCGAGAACATGGCGTCGACGGCATTCGCCACATTGAAGACGCCCCCAAAGCCCTTAAAGATCTGCTTTATCTCCGAACCGTTGGATGCGGGGGTGGGCCGGCATGTTGTTGAGGCCGGCTGTGAACTGGCAAACCGCGGTCACGAGGTGCATGTGCTGTATTCGCCTTTACGGCTGGATCCGCACTTTCTTGCCACCATCCAGCGGCAGAGCTCCATGCGGTGCCATGCGATTGCGATGCCCAGGAGCATAGGACCAGCGGACATCCCGGCCTTTCTGCGTATCCGGAAATATGTGGCAGAACACGGCCCATTCGATATCGTCCACGGACAGAGTTCCAAGGGCGGCGGCTATGCGCGATTGCTGAAGCTTGCCGGATTGGCGAAAACCGTCCTCTATACGCCGCATGCCTTCATAACGCTCTCCCCTGCGGTGCCGTCCGCCAAACGGCTTCTCTATCATGCCATCGAACTCCTATTGGCGCCGCTGACCGCCGCCATCATTTGCTCCTCACAGGTAGAACAGAAACACGGCGCGGGGCTGGGAATTTCCCCGCACAAGCTGACCGTCATCGCCAATGGCAGCGCTGCGGCGCCTCTTGCAGGCCGCCAGGAGAGCCGTGCCGCGCTTGGCTTGCCTGCCGATGCGGTCGTGGTTGGCTTCATCGGACGGATGGAAGATCAAAAGGCGCCGCAATATCTGATCGACGCGGCGCTCCCGCTATTGCCGGAATTGCCGCAACTGCACCTTCTGATGATCGGTGATGGATCGAAACGCCGCCTTCTGGAAAATCGCGTACGAGACGCCGGGCTTGCCGATCGTGTGTCCTGGCTGGGAGCGGTGAACGCGCGGGAGTTCACAGCGGCCATGGATATTTTCGCATTGTCTTCCCTGTATGAAGGCTTTGCCTATGTCCTGATCGAAGCGCTTCATGCGGGCCTGCCAATTGTCAGCACGCCGGTGGGCGGTTCTGAGGAGAGTATTATGCCTGGGGAAAATGGATTGATCGTACCCCACGGGTCGCCCGCCCTTATGGCGGCGGCGCTTCGGCAGCTTGTGTCAGATCCCGAACTGCGGCGGGCGATGGCGCAAGCTTCGGCAACCCGCGCGTCCCGCTTCACTATTGCGGGGATGGTGGATGCCATCGAAAGCCTGTACCGCGGCAAGACCGCGAATGCGGCCTATTCCGATTCATCACAACTGGCCGCTGCTTCGATCGGCGTTGCCGGCGAAAAAGCACGGGGCTAACGCCCTACTGAGAACGGCCGGTAGGAGGAATTGATAGACCGCCGCACGAACCGGTAGAGCGGCCCGCCGCTGCGCTTGATCGGCTGGGCGACCGTTGTTTTGAAATAGCGCAAGCGCGCTTCGGCTTCCGCAAGAAGCGGGTTGCGTCCATGGGCGATGACGATCTGCTTGATTTCCTCGATGGTCCGGCGAAATTGCAGGTTGGATACGCCGTCATGGGTCATGTGCCCCACCGCGTCGGGACAGTATACCCCTCGGGCACCGGCATTGTGCAGCCGGAGCAGCCAGTCATAGTCCATCGCATTGCGGTAAATAGGATCGAACAATCCAATTCTCTCAAAGCAATCCCGTGTCGCAAGCAGTGTCGGATGACCAACGGCAGGCCAGCGGCGGCGTATCACCCCCGCATAGCCCGGATCGCCGACATAGCGGAATTTGGGATGCGGGCCATCATAGAAAATCAAATCGCCGAAAACGAAATCCGCTCCGGATCGGTTTAAGGCTTGAACGGACAATTCGATCTGGTCGGGCGACATCCAATCGTCGGCATTCAGGATCAGCACCAGCCGTCCACGTGTCAGCGCCACGCCCTTGTTAAAGGCATCGCTGATGCCGCGGTCCTTTTCACTGATCCAGAAATCCCGTGGCCGCACGGAGCGCCGAATAATTTCCAGACAGCCGTCTGTGGAACCGCCGTCGACAAGGACATGCTCGATCGAGGAGAAACTCTGCGCCTGAACGCTGGAAATCGTCCGTTCTAGGGTACCGGCCGCGTTAAGAACAACTGTGACGATGGAAACTTCCGGACCGTTTTCCGAGACGCGCGGCTGCTCGCGGTCGCGCATCTTCGTGAAACTGTCATATTCGCGCAATACTGGGGGGGGCATCGTTTCCTACACGTAACACGCATCTGCTCGCCGATATCGTATCATGCCGGGTAAGTAAATTGTATGTCCAGGCGAGCTGAGGATACTATTCGATGCACGTCGTAATCGTCAGCGACACGGGATATGTGGATGGCGGCGCTCCGAAAGTCGCTATCTCCAGCGCCCAAGGCCTGGCGGCGGTCGGCCTGTCGGTCAGCTATGTCTGCGCAACCGCGCCGATAGCCCCCGAACTGAACCATCCCAACATCAAAGTGCATTGCCTGAATATCGAAAGCGTCTGGAAGCGATCAAACCCATTCGCGGCCGCGGCGCAGGGGATTTGGAACAGCAGCGCCAAAGCATCCCTCACCAAGATTCTGACCGCCCTTCCCGCCAACGATACGATTGTCCATTTTCATCAATGGACGAAATCTCTCAGTCCCAGCATTCTCGCAGTTCCTTCCACCCTGGCTTTGCCTTCTATCGTTTCCTTGCACGATTATTTTTTATCCTGCCCCAATGGCGCCTATTATCACTTTTCGGACGGCGTACCTTGCAATGAAATTCCCATGTCCGGCGCCTGTATTGCGGCGCGATGCGACAGCCGCAATTCCTTGCACAAAGCGGTTCGGGTTGCCCGGCAATTCGCCACCGGCAAAGCACTGAAGCAGGTCGGCGATTCCCTCAGTGTCCTGAACGTCACCCCCTTCGCAAAAACCGTGATCGATAAATTCATACCCGGCCAGCATCGCCGCTATACCGTGCTCTATCCCGTTGAGGCGGCGCGCGAGGAACCGGTTGCGGTGGCGCGCAATCGCGAATTTGTTTTTGTTGGCCGCCTGACGGCGGAAAAAGGCGTGCGTCAGCTCGCAAACGCCGCCCGTCAGACAGGTTTGCCAGTGACGTTCGTCGGCACCGGCCCGTTGCTGGAGGAAATCCGCTCCCATGAAGGCACGATAAGCTGCACGGGTTGGGTTGACGCGAACACGGTCGGCAGCATCATGAAGCGGGCTCGCGCCCTGGTCTTTCCCTCAAACTGGTATGAAACCTGCGGAATAGTTGTCCTGGAAGCCCTGGCGCGCGGAATTCCGGTCATCGCCAGCAGCAAGACAGGCGCGGCCGATTTCATACGGGAGGGAATAAACGGCTATCTGATCGATCCCGCCGATCTTGCCGCCTTGAAGGCACGGATGACGGACCTGATGGATGACGGTGTTGCCCAACGAATGGGTCAGGAGGCCTATGCGCGATACTGGGCCGACCCGCTGACAGCAGACGTGCATGTCTCCAGGCTGCTGGAGGTCTATCAATCCGTCCTCTCCGAGCATGAGCTGCGCAAAATCAGCCAAAAGCAATTATGAACCGCGCAACCATCGCATGCCTTGCTTGGTTGATGGGCTGGCCAGCCATGGCTTCGGGCGCCGAGCTGACATCCGCCGCATTGGGAAACATTGTCACTGCCGGTGCGCCAATTTCCTTTACTTTGCGGGCAGAGGCCGACACCGTGCGGTGGAGCATCCGCGATTTTTTCGGCAAAGAGGTTGCGTCGGGCAACACGCAAATTTCCAACAACCGGGCAGTCATAGCCCCCCGTATCCAAGGACTGGGATACTTTACCCTTGATGCGGCCTTGGAACGAGGCGGCACGGCCGCCGGATCGGCGCGTACGGCGCTAGCAATTTTGCCGCCCGCCGATAAATCCTTGCGCGATAATCCCTTTGGCGTGGTCACGCATTTTGCCAAGGATTGGTCCACCGACATTATTCCTCTTATCGAAATGGCGGGCATCGGACGCATTCGGGACGAACAGCCCTGGCGCAAAGTTGAGAGGCAGAGGGGACAATACAAATTCCCCCCGCGGCTCACAGGCTATATGGGCGAACTGGCGGCACACGGCATCGACCCCTTGATCATTCTCGCCTTTTCGAATCCGCTTTATGACAACGACAAAACGCCTTACGCCCAAGAAGGCCGCGCGGGATACGCCGCCTATGCGGCGGCCGTTGCGCGGCGCTATGGCAAGCAGCTTTCCGCGGTCGAGGTCTGGAACGAGTATAACGGCGATTTTTGCCAGGGCCCATGCCGCGCAGACCGCGCCGCTTATTATACCTCTATGCTGAAGGAAACCTATGCGACGCTGAAGGCGGCCAATCCATCGCTCACGGTTCTCGGCGGCGCCGGCGTGCCAATTCCGCTGGGCTATTTTCAAAGTTTGTTCAAAAACGGCGCGCTGGACGCCATGGACGCCATCGTCATTCACCCTTACCGCAAAGTCCCGGAAGGCGTCGAAGAAAAGATCGATGATCTCCGCCAAGCGATGCAGCGCTACGGCAAGCCAAAGCCGATATGGGCCACTGAATTCAGCGACTTTCCCGACATGCGCAACAATCGGGACAATGCCGCGCGATACTTGGTCCGAATGTCTACCCTACTTTTGGCCGCCAAAGTCGATCGCATCTATTGGTATCTTTTGAAGGATTACCAGCAGTTTTCCGGCCTCGGCCTGGTTCGGTCTGAATCAGATCCCATGGGCCGCTACGTTCCGACACCGGCTTATGCCGCTTATGCCGTCTTGATCCAGCAACTGACCGGAGCGCGTTTCGTGCGGCGCGAGCCGAGCGATCCCCGGATACGGGTCTATTTGTTTTCCCGGGGCGGAACTGAGATTCGCGTGGCTTGGTCGACTGAGACGCCTGGCGCGTATCAGCTCCGGTCCACCGGCCCTATCAAGCAAATCGATTTGATGGGAAACGCCAGGACGCTCCCACGGCAAACCGGGCCAGTTTCGATCCCGGTGGACCGGACTCCTATTTATCTGATCAGCGACAGCCGTCCCGGCTGAGCCGGTAAGCGGCACTTCACATCGCAGCCTTGAGAGTCAGGGAGACGGCATTCCCGCTATAGGATCCCGAATTGTAAAGCCGTATGTCCTGGTTCGCGTCCCGAGCATTGTAGGTGTAGGAAATATCGAGCGCCAGATTGCGGTTGATAAGAATACGCCCATTCGCATTCAGGAAATAATTTTTGTCGATTAGACCCGCCGGATCGAACTTGTCTTCCTCATAGCGAAAGCGTACCTCACCCAGAAGATTGTGCCAGAATTCATGCTGGATGCCGAGCTCAAACGAAATCACTTCAAGCGTACCCCGCTGATCGCTAAGGCCAATCGTGCTTCCCCGGCCGTAGCGCAGCAGCGCCTGGCGGAGTTCCTCGCCAAAACGCACTGCTTGCGCAGGATCGGCCACGCCGTTGGCCGATAGTCCCGGAAACTGGCCGAGCAGGCTTGCCGGCACACTCTTTAGGAATTTCGCCGGATCCGGAGGCGGCAGATTGAATTGGCTTCGATACTGGACCGCATTGGTGAAAGCTCTTAGTTCCTCGGCGTAATACTGAGGAATGTCGCCACAATGACCATCCCCGCAACCCGAATAGCTGTTCAGGACATCCAACAGTTGGGGTATCGAGTTGCCGGCCAGGGTGTCGCATGCCAAGCGCAACGACCGATCGCAAAAACTCTCAATTCCGGTCACGGTTCGGTCGGCGGATGCGGACAGAGTCGTCAAGGGCAGAACATTCCAGATCACCTGCCCGCTGAATGCCGGCCTTACCAAGGTATCGAATTTCTCATGCCGATAGTTCTGACGCAGTATGCCGGCGCCAAATTCGGCGTCCACGAGATCCGTGATTTCCGTTCGAAAACCGGCCATCGCGGTAACGGTGTCAAAATTCCGCGTGCCGCCGTCGCGCAGCCAATTTCGCGTCGCATAGGTAGCCTGCACGAATGGCCAGACATAGGCATTGGCGGCGAAGCTGAGGCGATCGTGATAGCGCAACTCGGTAGCGCTGCGGCCGGCCTGCGCATCCGCGATATAGGCGGTTTTTGTAACCTCGACCCGTATCTGATTGCGCAGCAGATTCCAATCCTGATTATAGCCTATTGCGCCGCTCAAAGTGTTGTATATCGGGCGATCTCGCGACGCGATATCGGCTTGGGGGCTGTTTCGCTTTTGCGGCTGCTGCACAAAGCCCACCTCCAACGCGAGAGTGGCATTGTTTGAAATGTCAAATCGGCCGCCGCCTTCTGCGCCGAACATATTCGCGCCTTCGCTGGCATGGTCCTTGTAGAATTCCTGCGAGAAATGGACATGCCCATTCAAACTGTGACGCGACCATTGAGACTGAATTTTCAGGTCTTCGCTGGTCGTGCTGACAACATCGCCGACCCGTACCCTGTCCGATGCGAAGATATTGTCGGCACCGGTGAGACTTTGCTCAACCGATGGCGCCAACATAAAGCTGCCGAGTTCGAGCTTGGGGGCGTCATAGGGCGGACGCGACATGCGATAAACCGGCAGAACAGAAGGTACGCCGGTGCGGGAGAATGCCTGCGCGGCAACAGGGGATTGCGCGCTAACCGCCACCGCCAGAAGCCAGGCCAAACCGGAAAGCCCTGTCCGGCGAAGCGGTGCACAGCGATGAGACCGGCTCAAGGCTTTTTCCGCGCGCGACTAAAAGAATTGTTCGTGGACGATGACGACATCGCCGGGTTGCAAAAGGCCAAGCGGCTCAGCAGTCCATTCCGCGGGCCGGTCTTGTACCGACCGCATCACCGAGACTTTGCGCTGATCCGCCCGAACGGTAAATCCGCCGGCGACCGCCACAGCTCCGAGTACATTTAACCTGGCAAGATAGGGATACTGGCCGGGCTTTGCCACTTCTCCGATCACGAATATAGGCCGGGCCTGGGCAAGCTGAACGCTGACCCCGGGCTTGACCAGAACCCCATCATTCAACTTGTTATAAAGCTCGCTCTGCAGCTCTTCCACGGTCTGCGCCCGGGCCTTAACGGCACCCACCATGGGAAAGGAAATCGCACCGTCATCGCCCACCGCATAGTCTGTGGAGAGGCTCTGCTGATTGTAGACAATAACCCGTACGACATCGCCCGTGTCGAGCCGGTAGGGGCCGGCACTCGCGCCCGGAAGCGGGGGCGGAGCATGCCTGCAGCCCATCATCGGGCTACACAGAATTGCCAGCCCAAGACCGAGCCAAGCCTTTTTGGCGCGAGCCATATGTTCAAAATCCAGTTCCCGGTTGCGCCGGCCAGTATGTAAATATTTTGCGTCGCATTTTTGACAATGGCCGACTCAGTCACATAACTGACGCAATGCCGCCTACCAAGCACCTCTGCCGACAGCCACAACCCGGATCGTTTTGAAAAGAATGAACAGATCAAGCCGGACAGAAGATTTGCGCGCATAGACAGCGTCGAGTGCGACCCGTCTTCTATATGAGGTCAGATTACGGCCGCTTACCTGCCACAGCCCGGTAATGCCTGGACGGCATCTGTTGTAAGCGCGAATTCTGCTCGCATAACGGGGCACCTCGGCAGGCACGATCGGCCGCGGGCCCACCAGGCTCATATCGCCCCTTAGAACATTGAAAAGCTGCGGTAATTCGTCGAGGCTCGATTTGCGTAAAAAGCGGCCAACAAGGGTCACCCTGGGGTCGTCGGTCAACTTGTGGACGCGCGACCACTCCTCCTTGGCTTGCGGATTGCGCTGCAGGTATTCGGCCAGCACACGATCCGCGTCCTTAACCATCGAGCGAAACTTGTAACAAACGAAAAGCTCACCCCCGCGTCCGACCCGGCGCTGCGAGAAAACGGGACTTCCGGTAAAGGACAAGCAAATGACTATGATCAACATGACCGGCGCGCACAGCATCAGGCAAAGCGATGCGCCAAAAATGTCCAAAAGACGCTTCGAATCAATCGGGGGCTTGACTAAGAGTTTTTTCTTGTCAGCAGACGAACTGAATTCCGCGCGGGGCAAATTAAGGGTTTCAGCTTCCTGCAATATCGTCATGGAATCCCTACCCGCATGAACCGCCGCAACGCGCGGCATTCAAATCAAATGCTCAATACCTGCGCATTTCAGCGAAGGTTGTTTTCTCTTTCATGACGGAATGTTGGGATTCGTATAAAGACTTTTGGATCGCGTCGCCGCAGAACGCGATCAAGTCACGTGACGAAACGTTGACCATTTTATGAACGTCGGAATGCTATAGCGGGCCGCTAAAACGGCTGATCACGCACGCACCGTGTCAGTTCACGGAGCAGCTTCTGCCGCCTTCCGGATCGCAATCGCCGAAACCCAAAATTTCCACGGTAAAGAGCGCCGGAATGGATCGGATCACCGATTGCGTGCCGCGACTTGCCGCTGCTGCCACCGATGCATCGGCGATCTGGGCGGCTTGGCCGCCGGCGGCGCTGGCGCTTTCCAGGGCGGAAAGATTGACGGCGTTGACTTCCGGCACGCCCGACACATTGCCCGACACCGCGATGTTGGCGGCGTTCAGGACCAGGAAGGCAAGAATGTCGAGATTGCCGGTTGAACGAAGTCCAGCATCGCCGGCATTGATCGTCCCGCGCGGCGCGATAAGGGTGGCGGATGCCGCCGGCGCGTCCGGGGTTGAGCGAATCGTGCCGATGCCGGCGCCGGAAACCAGTCCGTTCAAATTGATCGTCTGCAGATTGGCGGAGTCGAAATTCACGGAAAGCGGCTTGAAATCCACCGAGGTCTTCGCGCCCCGGCCGGCGTCCAGATCGCCGTTGGAGGACCACATCAGGACATCCCCGCCCTGCGCCGTCAGGACGCGGCTCTGGTTCACCAGCACGCTGACGTCGGTAAAGGTGCTGATCGCGCCGCCCCTGAGCGTCAAGATGCCAAGCGAGCTGTTGGACAGTTTATTTCCTGGATAGGGATCCTTTTGCGGGGGCGCCGGCGTGAGGGTGATGTCTCTGATCTCCCGCGCCGTGGTGCCGATATTGATGCTTCCGCCCGGGCCCAGCACCGTGATGTTGCCGCCAACCACAACCGCGGAGGTTGTTCCGTCCGCATTGACGACCGGCATGCTGGCGCCTTGCTGCGTCTTTATCACGGCATGGAGCAGATCGAGATTGCCGGTGTGGCGCAGCACAGGCCTTGCCTCGGCCGTCAAACCGTTATCGGTATATCCCCGCGAGACCGGGAACAGCGTATTGATCATGGAATAGGCGACGGAATAATCCTTGTAGCAGCAGCCATCCGGCTGGCCGGGGAGTTTGATTTCGCTCAGGAAAACCTTGCCGGCGAAAATCTGCTGCAATCCCGCCGGCAAGGTCTCAAAGGCGGTCCAGGCATCGGCCTCGGACAATCGGGGATAGCCCAATGTCTGCAGATAATTTGCCAGCGCGGGCAGGTAGCTGCGCGGCGAGGTCGCATGGACGGGATCGACATAATTCTGGACCACGGCCGCATAATCGACGCCGCCGCCCACCCCGAACAGCGCCACGATATCGGCGCCCCGGCGGGCCAGCTTGTTGTTGGCGCCGGTGGCGAATGGGTCGGCCTTGGTAGGATCTTGGCTGCTGAACATGCGCCGGTTGCCCACCGTCACGGCATTGCCAAATGTCATGATACCGGTTCCGACCGGGTCAAAGGTCGGAGGACTGCCAGGCCCTCCGGCGAGACTGCTGTTCGTCGCCGCCGTCACGAACGGTCCCATATTTCGTCCGGCTTCCACATCGAAAAAGCCCGGCCCCGCCAGGCTCAATCCGAACGGATTTTGCATCACGCCCAAGCGCGGGATTCCGTCCTCGCCGCGCAGACCCCGCGAGGCGCCAGTATAGTAAAGGTCGCGGCCGGCGATGATTGCGGTGATGTCGGTGGGCTGCAGATTTTGGCCGAAATAGAAAAGGTCGATGATGTCGCGCGCAGCACGCACCTTTGCGGTTTTGGTGATTTCCCAGGCCAGCGGGCTGACCCTTTCCGACGGTTTGACGTTTTCCGATTCGCGCCAAGGCGCAACAATGTCGCCCGTCGCGGCATAAAACAGATCCGGCCGGGAATCGTTTTGGTGCAGCAGAATGGATCCCAGACTGAAGGAGAGCGATCCCGGGGCCGGACCGAACCCGGCCAATGGATTGACCGGATCGAACACCGCCTCGACCAGCGATGCCCCGGTGCTGAGCGGCACCGCGCCATCTATGTTGACGGCGCCGTAAGTCGTCAAGGAACCATGCGGAGCGGGCGGCTTTTTTGGAGGGCGTCAGCCCGTCCGCGAGGAGCCGCGCGCAAGCACCGAAGGGGCGAGCACGGCGGGGAAAAAAGCCGATCCGCGATGGTTTCGGAAGGCCCGGAGCCGCCCGTAGGTTATCGCCCCAAGCAAGGGAGATATGGCTCCGGTACAACGGGGACGCGCTGTCATGGCAGGCGCAATGCAAAGGCGGAAAACCGGGCGTCAGATCGCATCCGGCGCTGTGCCGTCGAGGTCAGAAGCCTCGCGCAAAATCAGGCACGCTGCCTGAGCGCGCGTTCAATCTTGCGGTCGGTCTTGTACTGGCTGAGCGCATAGACCGCCCAGATCGTGGCGGGAATCCAGCCGATCAGCGTCACCTGCAACAGCAGGCAGATGAAGCCCGCCACCGGGCGGCCGATGGTGAAGAAG
>DATEMS010000006.1:0-8030 GCA_035275465.1 Rhizomicrobium sp.
ACCGGCGGCAATTCGCTGCCCCATTGGCGTTCCACCACCACTTTCACCTATAACGAAGGTCCGCTGACCGCGCGTATGGTGATGTATTACATTGGGCCGGGCTTGTATGGACCGACCACCTACCGGCCGACCGACATCAACATCTATCACTATAGCGGCAAGACCTATTTCGACCTCTCGGCGCAATACGATCTGACGGATCGTTTGGAGCTTTACGGCAAGATCAACAACGCTTTAAACCAAGATCCGCCGTTTATCGCTGACAATGCGACCCTAAAAGCCCTCGCCGCCTCTTCACAAATCTACGATCGCATTGGCCGGCTGTTCGGCCTTGGGGTACGCTATCGCTGGTAGCTGCTCCGATCGTGAGCGGGCGGCGGGCGCAAGCCTGGCGTGGGAACAGAAGAGAGCACAAATGGATACCACTAGGCGGGAGTTCGCCATGGGCGCTGCCAGCATCGCGACAGCCTTGGTTGCGGACAAGTCGGAGGCTGCGGGTTTTGATCCAGGCAAGGCCGGTCCGGATGTTTGGCATCGCCGCGTCAAGCGGATTGTCCAGATCAATTTCAACGAAAAGGATCCAGCGGATTTCGATGCCAAGGCTTTCAACGATTGGTTGGTGCGGACCAAGGCCCAGGTGGCCTATGTCAGTGTCACCGGCATGGTCGCTTTCTATCCCACCAAGATAGCGGACTTCCCGCGCAGCCGCTGGTTGGGCAGCCGTGATCTTTTTGGCGACTGCGTGAAGGTCGCCAAGGCAAACGGTGTCCGCGTCATGGGCCGCATGAGCCCGGATATGGCTTCGCTCGACTTGGTGGACAAGCATCCCGATTGGTTCCAGCGCGGCAAGGATGGCCAGGTGGGCAACCGGGGCGCTTATGCCAGCAGAGACCCTGCGACGGTTACGAACTATGGGACGACGTGCCAGTTCAGCAGTTATTACAGCGACCAGACTCCCAAGATTATCAAGGAAGTCATCACCAACTATGAAATAGACGGCATTTACACCAATGGCTGGCCCGGCCTGAACGTTCCGGTCTGCTATTGCGAAAATTGTAAGAAGATCGGTGACCCGCACAGCGAGGACTATAAGCGCGCCTACCAAAAACGCACCGAGGAGCTGTGGGCGATGTATGCCAAGATCGTCGCCGATCACCGCGCCGATATGATCTTTTCGGGCAATCTGGGCGGCCGTTTCAAGGGCGGCGATGTCGATCTGTCCTCGATGCTGGCTAATGCCTCCCTCTTCACTGCCGACAATCAGGGCCGTGGCGGGGTGGGCGACCGGGCCTGGGACGTCAGCCAGCAAGTGCGGCTGGCACGCGCCTTGATGAAGGGGCGCACGGTGACCAACGTCACCGGCTCTTATGAACGGTCCAACGAATTGTGGTGGCGCCACGTCACGGGCAACCAGCCGGAAGTAAAAGTGCGCTTGGCGCAAACCGCCGCATCGGGTGCCACCCTTTGGTATCATTGGCTGGGCATGCATGAAGGCTGGCACGAAGACCGCCGCTGGCAGCAGATGGGCGCGGAATTCTTGTCCTGGCAGGCGGCCAACGACAAGCATTTCCACAATGTGCGGTCTATCGCCAGCGTCGCGCTGCTTGTGTCGCAACGCTCCAACCGCCTCTACAAGGACGTGCCCGGCACCGATGCGCTTCAGTCGCTGGAAGGGATGTACGAAATCCTCACCGAAGCGCGCATTCCGTTTGATGTGGTGGTGGATACCGAGCTGGAACCGGAAACGCTGGCGCAGTATTCCGTGCTCGTTGTGCCCAATGTCGCTTTGATGAGCGACAGGCAGATCGCTCAAGTGAAGGCATTCGTGGCGCGCGGCGGTTCGCTGCTGACCAGCTTTGAAACCGCGCTGTACGATGAGAATGGCAATCCCCGTCCCGATTTCGGCTTTGCCGATCTGTATGGCATGCACAAAGCGGGCGAGCGTTTTGGCATGGGCTCGGCCCGCCAGGCGCCACCGCATTTCTGGCAACGGCTGGAAGCACCGGCCACCAGCCATCCGATCACAGCCAGTTTCAAGGGCACCAATTGGATACAGGGTTCCAGTTGCCGGGTGCCGATCCGTCATGACGGACCCGTCTATCTGACGAATGTGGCGGCCTATCCGTCCTATCCACCAGAGGCTGTGTTCAGCCCCAAGCCGCATACCGATGAGTCCCTGGCGGTGTTCCGCGAAAGCACCCGTTCGAGGCTGGTGTATCTGGCGGGCGACATCGAGGCCGCCTATGCGCGCACCAGCGCCGCCGATCTGGGCGACCTGGTGACAAACGCGGTTCGTTGGCTGATGCGGGACGAGGGGCCGCTGCAAGTCACGGGGAACGGGCTGGTCGAAACCTTCGGCTGGGTGACGGAGCCGGGCTATGCGGTGCATCTGATTAATTACACCTATCCGAATTTCAAGTCCGGCGCGCGCCGGGCTTCCTATCCGGTGGGGGATCAGAAAGTGCGGCTGGTTCTGGCGGACGCCAAGCCGGTCAAATCGGCGCGGCTGTTGTGGGCCAACAAGACCCTGCCGGTCACCCAGAATGGCAACGTCGTGGAATTCCTCATTCCTGACCTGGTCGATTACGAGGTGGCGGCCTTGGAGGTTTAGCTGCGGGGCGCGCCCCGAGCACTTGTTGGTCAAGTCGGGACCAGGTTACTTCTGGACGATGCTCCACGGACCAGAATTGTAGATCTCGGGCTTGCGCTGGTTTTGGTAAATATCTGTTAGAAGTTGAGCCATTTTGGTTCTGCCCTGATGGGACGAACGTTGCGCGTGCTAAGGTTTGAGCAGGAAAGCCCAGCTTTCCTGGGGGCAACCGTTAAGCCGGAACTCTGCAGCGCGCCTATCGCTTAAATCTATCTATACGACTGCCACGATAAGGTTTCCCAAAACAAGTGTGTCCGGGGTGTTTTGGGAATGATGTCGTGAAAAAGTTTCGGTCCATTGGAACGTTGCTTTCGGCGATCACCGGCTTTGCGGTCATGGCGCCGGTTTCCCTTGGCGGTCTGGCGGTGCCAATACCAGGTGGCCGGCATGAATGACCATATCACCAAGCCTTTCCAGCACGCGTTGTTGCCGGCCAAGCTGCCGCTGTTGGACACTACGAATCTGGAAGATCTGGGCACTGCCCTGCCGCTGGACAGTCTGGCCGATCTCGTCACGCTGTATCGTCATGACGCCGAAGGTCAAATGGGAGAAATTTCTGCCTATGCCAAGGCGGGTGATCTGCCCGGCATAGCCCGCCAGGCGCATATGCTGGTCAGCTCGGCGGGCAATCTCGGTGCCCTGCAGACCAGCGCGCTGGCCCGCAATCTGGAGCATTTTTGCCAGGCGGGCAATCCGGACGGCTTGGCGCCGCTGTTGGATGAACTGGGCCAGTCTGTTGCTCAGTCCTGCGCTGCGCTGGCGGCGTGGCTGGATGCCAAACGCGCCAGCGCGCAAGTCAGCGCCTGACCTCTTACACGGGCATGTCGGACCCAAATGACTTTCTGTCAGGCGCGCTTAGGGGTTTTACCTAGGCCGCCCACTGGGACCAGAAATAGCGGACTTTCCAGCCTTTCGGGCGGGGAATCCTGAAAAAATACTTAACGCGCATAGCCCCTCGGCCCTTTTCTTAAGCAGATCGCAAACCTTAGAGCCTAACTTTGCGACCGCCGCCCTTTGCGCCGGACGCCATGAAACTCACCCAGTCAATCAGCGTGCTGTTGTCGGCCATCACCTGCGTTCTGGTGGTGCTGCTGGTTTCCGTCTTCGCCGTTTTGGCCAAACGCGCTTATGACGAACGCAAGGCCGCACAGAGCGTTGCCGAAAATGTCGACATGGCGCGCCAGCTTCTATCGGTGCGCGCTATCGTACGCGACGCGTCCTCCGTCATCACCGCCAACTACGATTCGGAAGAGATTTTCTCGCAAGCCAAAGCGGACGCCTTGCTGGAAAACCAGCGCCGGCTGCGGAACGAAATCCATGCCATCACAGTGCAACTGAGTCGCAGAGCGGACGGCGAGGCGAACAAGGTGGCCAAGATCACCAAATTGGCGGCGGCTTATGACACGTTCATGCCAAAGATCGTACGCGCCCTACAGCTGCCCCGGGCGCAGCGCCCGACCGACCTCTTGAGCCGCCGCCGCCAAGCTTCCCGGCCGCTTCTGGCGGCTATCACCACCCAAGGCGAGACCGTAAGTTCGCGCGTCACCAATTCGGACGCTTTCGTCAATGAGATGATGAAAATCAGCGATCTGACATGGCAGGCGCGCGAGGATGGCAGCGCCGACCGGCTGCGGGTGTCCGTGGCGATCTTTGGCGGCGCCAAACCCACGCTGGAGACATACGGCCCGCTCGCGGAATATGCCGGGCGGATGAACGCCCATTGGGAGGGGGTCAAGGCCGATATCGAACTCCATAACCTGCCGGCGCGCCTGCGCCAAGCGATCAGCAGGGCAGACCGGTCCTATTTCAAGGGGCATGCGGCACGACGGCGGGCGACAATCGACCGCTGGCTGAAGGGATTGCCGCCGGACCAAACCTACAAGCAATGGTTCGACCGTTCCACGCCGGCGCTGAACGACATCATAGCGGTGTCGCGCGTGGCGCTCGACCTGGCGGAGGGTAGTGCTTCGAACCAAGCGGCGCAGGCCGAACGCAATCTCTATGTCGCTCTTGCGCTGATGCTGTTGTCGTTCTGCCTGGCGTCGGTCACCACCGTCATCATCGTCTGGCGTGTGGTGCGCCCTCTCACCCTGATCACGCGCCGGATGGAAAGTGTGGTGGGCGGCCATCTGGAACTGGATATTCCCTATGAAGACCGCCGCGACGAGATCGGCCGTTTCGCGCAGGCGCTGCGCCTCTTCCGCGATGGCGCCTTGGAGCGGCAGCGCCTGGCTTCCGAGATGATGGCAATCCAGCTGGCCAAGGAAACCGCGGAAGCCTCCAGCCGGGTCAAGTCCGAATTCCTTGCCAATATGAGTCACGAAATCCGCACGCCCATGAACGGCGTGCTGGGCATGGCGCATCTTTTGGGAGACACGCTTGAGACCGACGAACAGCGCCGCTATTTGCGGGTTATTCAGGAATCGGGCGAAGCCCTGCTGATGGTGCTCAACGACATATTGGATATCTCCAAGCTCGAAGCCGGCAAGCTTGAGATTGAGAGCATCGAGTTCGACTTAGGCACCACCGTGGAAGGCGCTGCCGACTTGATGCTGCCCAAGGCGCGGGAAAAGGGTATTGACCTGGCGCTGTTCATCGAACCCACCTCGCACGGACTTTATCGCGGCGATCCTACCCGGCTGCGCCAAGTCCTGCTCAATCTGCTGGGCAATGCGGTGAAGTTCACGGAAGCAGGTGCCGTGGCGCTCGAGGTCACAGTGCGGTCGCAAGGCAACGCCATCCACTTCGAAGTTACCGACACCGGGATCGGCATGGATGAAGCCGCCGCTTCGCGCATGTTCCAGAAGTTCGTCCAGGCTGACTCCTCCATCACCCGCAAATTCGGCGGTACGGGCCTGGGGCTCGCTATCTGCAGGCAGCTTGTGGAGCGCATGGGCGGCGAGATCGGCGTGCGTAGCAAACCGGGTGAGGGCTCGACCTTCTGGTTCACCATTCCCTTCACAAGGATCGAACGCCGCCAGCGGGAACGCCAGGTTGCGCCCCCGAGCCTCCTGGGCCTGAAGGCGCTTGTGGTGGACGATATCCCGATCAATGTCGAGATCATGCGCCGCTATCTGGAATCCTTCGGCTTCGCTGTTGAAACTGCCAAGGATGGTTTTGTCGCAATGGCGATGCTGGAACGTGCCGAGCATGGCGGCCAGCCTTTCGACCTGGCGGTGATCGACTATATGATGCCCGGCATGTCCGGCGACGAGTTGGCGCGGCGCATTCGCACACACCCTCTGTTGGCACGCACCCGGGTGGTGATCGCGTCCTCGGCTGGGCGGCACACCCCGTCCGGGCTGCAAATCGACGCTCTGCTGGAAAAGCCCATCCGCCACGCCGAACTGCGCGATACCCTGACCGGCATCTTCCGTGGCCAGGCACCCGTACCGGCCGCCGAAGCGCCCATACGCGCACCAGCGGCCCCGCCGGATTGCAGCGGGCTGAGGGTGTTGTTAGCCGAGGACAACAAGGTCAACCAGCAATTCGCCTCGCTTTTCCTGCGCAAGGCAGGCTGCACTGTCACCATCGTGGAGAACGGGCTTGAGGCTGTGGAAGCGGTGCGGAACGCCACCTTCGATGTGGTTCTGATGGACGTGCAGATGCCCGAAATGGACGGTCCTGCGGCGACGCGGGCGATCCGGGCCCTTCCCAAGCCACAATGCGGCATCCGCATCATCGCCATGACCGCCCATGCCATGAGCGGGGCGAAGGAAGAATATCTCGGCGTCGGCATGGACGACTACATCGCCAAGCCAATCCAGCCGGCGCTGCTGCTGAGCAAGCTGGCGGCCTGCGCTGCTGTGGTGCATGGCGATAAGCCGCCGGCGCAACAGCGCGCCATGGGCGGGACATAACAGGTCTCGGAGCCGGATTCCTGGGCGCTCTCACATAGTGCAACGCAGCATCCTAGCGTCGCGTTTCCGAAATGCGCATGATCCCTAATATCGGCTTTGTAATCGCTCTCCACGCCTCCCAGTCAGGCAAATCTACCGTGGAAAACTGTAATTCCGCGGCTACCAGATAATCCGGGCAATCTCCACCACGACAAAGATGTTGCGCGCGGGAAAGCTGCTACCGTCGCGCCGTCACCTAGGCCGCAATCCATTGCAGCCTATGCGGGGATGATCTACGCTTCTATCCAGCAGGACCAACGGGTCCCGAAATCAGGGGAAGTAGATGACGGATAAAAAAGACCAAGACGGCAAGAAACTCAAGCTCTCGCGCCGCAGCATGTTCGGTGCGATAGCCGGTGCGGCGGCCAGCGTATCGCTGGTGGCGCAAGCTCAGCCGGCGCCCGAACCGGCCCGCGCGGCGCCCGCCCCGGCCAGGCGCGACAGGCAGGGCGGCACCGGTCCGCTCAAAGTGTTGTTTGTCAGCAAGCACCATGCCTTTGATCGCGAGAAGCTTTTTCTCGCTTTGGACTCCATGGGGACCAGCATCACATGGACCCATGTCGAGCACCCAGCGGCGGAAGCCTTTTACGATCCGCGCCTGGCCGAGCCCTATGACGTCTTGCTGTTCTATGATGCGTTTGCCGGCCGTAAGTTCAGCCTGAATCCCGACGGCACTGTCGCCAATGTGGACACGCCGCCTTCCGCCCAGACCCAGGCCAATCTCAAGGCGCTGCTGCAGGCGGGCAACAAGGGCTTTGTCTTCTTCCATCACGCGCTAGCATCGTGGGCGCACACCTGGGCTGCCGGTCTCAACGGCTCCAATGCCTATTCCGAGGTGATGGGGGGCGTTGCCGACTGGGGCAAGCCGATCAAAAACGTGCGAGGCCGCGACTATCAGGCTTCAGGCGCGTTGGGAGGAACGCCTCAGCATATAACGGTGGTGGACAAGAACCACCCCGTGACCCAGGGTGTCGAGGACTTCGACATCGTGGACGAAACCTATCTGTGTCCGATGTTTGAAGACTCCGTGCATCCGCTGCTGCGCACCAACTTCAAACCCGTGGATACAGCTTTCCCTGATCGTCCCTTGACGCAAGGCCATCCCCCCGGGAGCAACCTCAGTGGATGGGTGAAGGTCGCGGAGCGTTCGCCGGTGGTCTATATCCAGCATGGCCATGACGCACGGGCTTGGGACAACCCCTCCTGGCGCAAACTGATGCTCAATGCGATCCGCTGGACGGCTTCGCCAGAAGCCAAGACCTGGGCCAAGGCAAACGAAAAGCGCATCTTCCGGTAGGAAAACGATCGCGGCGGCTCTGGGAGCCGCCGCGATGCCGGGTGGTCCGGCCACGCATAAAAACGCCGCCGGTGATGAGCCGGCGGCGTTTTTCTTTGTCTTGCGAACGCGGTTAGCGCGCGTGCGCCGGCAGCAGGATACCGCGGCCGTGCAGATGGCCGTGATGCAGATCGTCCATCGCCTG
>DATEMS010000007.1:0-17501 GCA_035275465.1 Rhizomicrobium sp.
TCTTTGTCACCGGCCAGCTCAGCGATCGGTTGGAGATCCGCGCCTTTGACGGCATCAGCTGGAGCGAAGCGGACAGCGCCCCCTGGGCGCCCTTTAACGTCACGGTCACCCCCTATACCGCTCCCAGCCTGAGCACCTCCACCCAGAACAGTTCCCCCGGCCAGACCCTGTCTTTGTCCAGCCTGATCACCGTCAATGATGCCGACGGGGACAGCATGACCAAGTATCAGCTGTGGGATTCCACCCGCGCCGCTTCCAGCGGCAACTGGGTGGTGGATGGCGTCACCCAGGCGCCGGGCACGGTGGTGGAGATCACCGCCGCCCAACTGGGCACCACCAGCTTCGTCACCGGAACCCTCGGCGACGATCTGCAAGTGCGCGCCTTTGACGGTCTCTCCTGGACCGCCCCCGACACCGCCCCCTGGGCTCCCTTCCATGTCAATGTGTAGAGAAACGCGGGCGCTCAGGCGGACAATTGCTTGTCTTGGACATGCAGATTTGCGCGCGACCAATCTTGCAGCGCCTGGGACGACCGGCTCACGGAAGCGCGCAACGCCTTGATGAGATCCGAAACCATGCTGTTTGGCGTGCCGCCAAGCGAAGTCTGTTCCAATTCGCGCGCCAGATTGCTGGCCTCAGCAGCCCCGACATTGCCGGAAATGCTGATGAGGATATGCGCCTGCTTGGCGATGCCGGCAAGGTCATCCGCCGCATGACAGGTGTCGATCTGCTCCAGATGGCCTTCAACGGAATGCAGGTAAAGCATGATCAGATCGCGCAGATTGTCCGGTGGCAGGACCGAACGCAGATCCTCCAGCTTGGCGACGTCGATGGGCGTAGCGGAATTTGGGACCATGGCAGCCGCTTCAGGCGCCGGCAGGCTTGCTCTGACCTTCGCGGCAAGCTTTTGCAGCTTGGCCAACACCGGCGCGGGCTGGAAAGGCTTGGAGATATAATCGTCCATGCCCGCGGCCAGATATTCCTCGCGCAAGCCCATCATGGCGTTGGCAGTCATGGCATAGATCGGAATCGAATTTTTGGGGGCCGGTAGAGCCCGGATCCGGCCCGTGGCTTCGACGCCGTCCATTTTCGGCATCTGAATGTCCATCAAAACCAGATCGAATTGACCGCGCGTAACCGCCTCCACCGCCAAAAGACCATTTTCGACCGCGGTGACGTGATGTCCGGCCTTGCTGAGCAGCAGCGTGGCGTACATCTGATTGACTTTATTATCTTCCGCTAAAAGAATGCGCAATCCGCCCGCCGTGTCTTCCAATTTTTCGGAAGACGCCGGGACAGCCGCAACGGAAATTTTGGTTTCCTGCTTCGCGCCCTGCCCGGTATGAATATTGACCAGCGCATCCAGCAAATCCTGGTGCCGTAGCGGCTTTTCCAAAACCGCTTCCAACCGCAACGCAGCGCGGTTCTTGATCGATGCACGCCCACCCGAAGACACGATGATCAGCTTGCTGTCGGCCAGATTGGGGTGGCTGCGGACGCGCGCGGCCAGCGCATCGCCGGCAAGGCCGGGCATCATCAAGTCCAAAAACACCACGTCGTAAGGCTGATTGCGGTTCCAGGCCCGCTCCATTTCCGCCATAGCGGCGAAGCCGTCATCTGCGGTGACAACCGCCATGCCGAAATATTCCAGCTGTCGCCGCATGATTTCCAGATTGATCTGGATATCGTCCGCCACCAGCACCCGCAGATCTTTAAATGTAGCCGGCAGTTCCTCGCGGTCGACGACACTGCCAGGCGCTTTTTCGAACGGAACGGTGAACCAGAAGGTGGAGCCCACGCCCAAGCGGCTGGAAACCCCGATCTCCCCGCCCATCCGTTCCACCAACTGCTTGCAAATCGCCAAGCCCAAACCTGTGCCGCCAAAACGGCGCGTCACCGAACTGTCCGCCTGGCTGAATTTTTGGAACATGCGTTCGCGCACGTCTTCGGCCATGCCGATGCCGGTGTCAGTCACCTCAAAATGCAACGGCACCCTTTCGCTCGCATCCGGCCGATCGCCCAGCTTGACGACCACTTGGATCGCAACCGCGCCCTTTTCGGTGAATTTGATGGCATTGCCCAGCAAGTTCAACAAAATCTGACGCAGCCGGGTGGGATCGCCGCGATAGGCGCCCCGCGCTTCGGGCGCGATATACATCGCCAAGTCGATGCCCTTTTCCTGGGCCTTGGACGCCATCAAAGCGGCGGCATTCTCCACCGCGGCAACCAGATCGAAATCGATAATCTCGATCTCAAGCTTGCCGGCTTCCAGCTTGGAGATGTCCAGAATATCGTTGAGAATGGCCAACAGCGACTCACCCGATTCCTGCACAACCTTGAGAAAACGGCGTTGTTCGTCGTCCAAAACCGTGTCCTGCAGTAGACCCGCCATGCCGAGAATGCCATTCATCGGCGTGCGGATTTCGTGGCTCATATTGGCCAGGAATTCGGACTTGACGCGGTTGGAAGCCTCGGCGGTTTCCTTGGCGCTCTGATTGGCCAGCAACTCCGCTGCCAGGCGCTGACGCTCCAGCGCGCCGTCGCGGAACATGCGCAGCGCACGCGCGAACTGACCGATTTCATCGGGACGGCTCTGAAACGGGATTTTGGATTGGGTATCGCCCTCGGCCACCACGCCCATGGTGTTCGTGATCACGCGAAGCGGCCGGATGACGCGCCAGATGACATAACTGGCCGCGGAGACGGCCAGTCCGATGGACAGAAACATCAAGGCGATCGCCAAATAGAGATGGCGCTTCGCGGCTTTGGCCTGATTCGAAGCATGACCTTCAGCCAGATCCAAGGCTGTTGAGGAAACGTCCTGCAAACTTTGCAGGGCCGGGTTGGAAAAAACGAACCATTCCTGCGCCGACATCGGCCCGTTTCGCCCACTGATCCGGTCCGCCAGCATCTGGTCGCGCACCGGAAGAAATTTCTTGAAGTAAGTTTGCCGGGCGTTGGCGATCGCGGCTTTGAGCTTGCGCGGCAAGGGCTGCAATTTCGCATCCGATTCCACGGTGTCCCACTGGGACTCGACCCGCCCCATGAGATTGGCAAGGCCCAGCAATTGGGCGGCAGACGGACGCGCCGCGCCGGAAAGCGCGTTGGAGACGTTCTGCCGGTCAGAACCGGCATGGGTGCGCACGCGCCAGGCGGCATCGCTTATCTTGAGCATCTCGTTGATGAAAGCGTCGCCATTGGTGATACGGGTGGCGACAATGTCGGCCTCGGCATTCATCGCGGCCAGCAATTTGGTCTGCGCGGTCTGCCGGTAGGCCGCCATATGCGATGGGCGCTGCGCCTTCGGAACCTGGAGGGTCCGCAGCGTTTGATGCAACATCCTCTCATAAAGATCGTTGCGCTGGACGATTTCGGCGAGGGTGGCGGAACCTTTGGACGGCGAATTTTCCAGCCTTTGGATCAGCAGCCGCATGGAGGCTTTTGTCCGGGCGTGTGCTTGGACAATGCGCCGGCGCATTTCCGCGCTTACCGCATTTTCGGTATCGATCGCTGGCGCCACAAACCCGCCCTCGATACGAATATCGGCCCTGGCGGCAAGCAAGGCGCGCTCGGTATTAACGACATAAGCGATCCGCGTCGCCTCGCCCTGTCGCAAAAAGGCGTCCCTTGCCATGACGGCAAAGACAGCAATCAGCACAACCACCAGCACGCCGGTGATCACGGACAAAAGCATGCTGATGGACTGAAATCGCTTTATCAAAAAAGAAACCCGCGCCAGGAACGCAGCCAGCGTAAACAGAAATGATGAGAATGGGCTTAAGAGCAGTTTCTTCCAGGGCGCCAAAAGGCCGGTTTCCCGGTCTGAAACGCTGGCAATTTAAGCATCCATTAAGCATGACAGCAGCGAAGCAAAAAAGGATTGCTATACTTCACACACGCCCTCAATGGCTGCAGGAATGCGATAGAAGACTGTCGGTCGGCTGTGCCGCGGGCACCGCATCGACCGTTACGGCGCCGCTCCTTCCGGTCATCTATGCTCAGACAAATCCGCTAAGACCGGCCGGGGACGGTGGTGACGCTGTCAGCATGGATGAAAGCCCATCCCTGCCAAGGCGTTAGCGGCGGAACTTGCCTCTGGCGGCTTTTGGACACCACCTGCTCGCCCTGCTGCTTGCGTCGCCCAGCGACTTTCTGGAGAATCCCGGCAAGGACATTCGGTCTAGGGGATGCGCATGCCGATATTGGACTGGCTTTTCAACCCCTCTGGTCTGACACCGCACGGCTTTTGCCTGCTTTGGGCGCCGGGCATGATCGCTCTGCATGCCGCCTCGGACGCGATCATCGGCCTGGCCTATTTTTCCATCCCCTTGGCGCTGGCCTCCTTCGCCGCCAAGCGCAAGGACCTGGAATATGGCTGGATTATCCATCTGTTCGTGGCCTTCATCCTGGCCTGCGGCACGACGCATCTGATGTCCATCCTGACCCTGTGGTCACCGGCCTATGGCGTGGAAGCGATTATCAAGCTGATCACCGCGGGCCTGTCCATCGCCACAGCAGTGATCCTATGGCCGCTGATTCCCAAATTGGTGGCAATCCCCTCGACCAGCCAGCTCAAAGAGCTCAACCATCAGCTTGCCTTCAAAGTCGAGGAACATAGCCGCACCGAAGAATTGCTGCGACAAAGCGAAACGAAAATCCGCCACTCCAATGTGGAACTTGAAAAGCGGGTCGAAGAGCGCACCGCGCAACTCGTCATCTCCAACCAGCAATTGAAGGACGCGGTGGTGCAGCGCGATCTGTTGCTGCGGGAAGTTTATCATCGCGTGAAGAACAATCTGCAGATGATCGACAGTATTGTGATGTTGCAGAGCCGGCAGTTGGACGATGAAACCGCCAAGGCAGGATTGAAAAGCCTGCGTGACCGTCTTTATGCCTTGGGTCTGGTGCACATGCAGCTGATGAGTTCGCAAAATCTCAAGACGTTCGACGTGGCGCCCTTCCTGCGCGAACTATCCGCCAATATTCTCGAGGGAACGGCGCGGCGCGACATCGAATTGTCGGTCAAGGCGATCCCCTTGGATGTCGGGCTGGATTTTGCCATTCCACTGGGACTTTTGGTGACGGAGCTGGTGACAAATTCTCTCAAACACGCTTTTCCCGACGGCAAAGGCAAGGTCGAAGTGAGCCTCAGCCGATTGGACGATGAAAGGATCCTTTTGGTCGTTTCCGACAATGGATTAGGTTATGATCCCGTCAACAAACCGCAAAAAGATCGCCGGGGCGGCTTGGGGACAATGTTGATGGATGGGTTGATCAAACAACTGAAAGCAACCATGACGGTCAGCAGCGGCAACGGCACAACCAGCGAGGTCCACATCGCCTCAACGGTGATCGCATGACGTCCTTGCAGAAATCCGTTCTGATCGTGGAAGATGAATTCCTGATTGCCATCGGCCTTTCCAGCCAGGTCGAGGATATGGGGCTTGTTGTTTGCGCGACCGCCGATACGGCGGACGGCGCGGTCGCTTTGGCCAAAGAACACCACCCCGCCGTGATCCTGATGGATGTGCGGCTGCGCGGCGTGCGGGACGGGGTGGATGCCGCTTTGGAAATTCACCACCATCTAGGTTCCAAGGTGATCTTTATCACCGGCTCCCGCGAGCAGGCCACCATCGAACGGATCAGCCAGGACCACCCCTTCGCGATTTTGTTCAAGCCTGTTTCCGAACGCCAGCTGCAAGGCACCATCGCCGACGCCATGCGCGCCACGGCGATGGAATAATGACGGTCCGTCATTCGGCGGCTGATAGAGACTGAGCCAAGACTTCCAAGTTTGTGTTTTTGCCTGCCGCGCGGGCCCGCTTGGCATTCAAATGCCCCGCGATGCGGGGCGTTTGAATGGTGCCCAGGGACAGGGCATATCAATATAATCAAATCAATAGCTTAGTGAGAAGTTGGACACACGCCCTTACCGTTGTTTTTCATAGCTTATTTCTGAGACTGTCCAACGAAAAGCCTCTGCCACCCGCCTGGTTTACGCCGCCGCTGGTTTTAAGGAGTTTTGTCCGGCAGTGCGTCCGCCAGCGCGCGCATTTCGGCAATCATCTTCAAATCGAACTCCGCTTTGCCGAAAAAGTGTTCAAGCCACCGATTCTGCAATTCCAAGTATTCAATCTTGGCGATGGCCGTTTCTTTCGATCGTACCTCGAAAAACCGCTGAAAATGACCACCAATCTGCATGGCGATCTTGGCCAGTTCTGACCAGCAAGCGTCAAGTGACCGGAGTTCAAAAAACGGGCCGCAAAAGTAATTACCGTCCGGCCGCAGAAGCATCTGAAAGCCGGCCGGGCTCGGATGGCCGGCCACGCTGGACATCAGTTTGTAGATTTCAGCGCGCTTCATGCCAGTAAATCCGTCCCGCTGATCAAGGCGTTCACGGACGGAAACCGGTTTGAAAATTTTGTCGTATTCTTTACCGGTGAGCGTACGCCATTTTTCAATTAACGACTTGTCATGGGTGAAGTCGTCCAGCAAGAAGTTCAGTTCCAGCAGGTCTCGCGCGATCATAATGGCGGGTTGGTAATAGCCGCCCAGGATCAGGTTCGAGGCCGTCATAATATCGTTGAAACCGCGCATCCCCAGCACCCTGACGATGCGGTCGTCGTCGCTGCGGATACCCCCGTCATGGGCGAAGAAATAGAGCAAGTTGGCTGTACGCTCGATAACGTGAGCATGAAAGCTCAGGTTCTCGGATGCTGTGATCGCGACAATGCTTTCGCCCTTAAGGCGTTCGCTCTCCGCATGGGCGCGAAGAAGATTCTCGGGAAAAGGTGTGGTCACACCAGGATCATCCTTTCTTCCGAAAAGGCGCCGCAAAATTCGGCGAATGAAAGGCATGAGAGACACAAGCATGTTCGCACCATTGACGCGTTTAACGGTGTGATTCAGTCCGCTTCCAAAGCGGCCCCGCGCTCAAGCCTTTCAATAACTTACGAACGGTGGAATTCCATCCATAGTCCCACCGAAATCGCCAGTTGGACACAATGCTAAAAAACCGTGGCTTTATAAAGCCTTGCAAAGGCAATGGTGCCCAGGGACAGAATCGAACTGCCGACACGCGGATTTTCAATCCGCTGCTCTACCGACTGAGCTACCTGGGCACACGCTGGCGGGACCGGCTTCTTAGGCGATGACCCCGGCCCTGTCCAGCACCCCGGCGCTAGTCCTCGTCCGGGCCATTTTCCGAAGGGTTTGAAGGGCTTGTCGGATCGGCCGGCGTGCCGGGAATGGCATAGCCACCCTTGAGCCATCGTCCCAGGTCCACATCGGCGCAGCGCTTGGAGCAGAAGGGCTTGAACCCTTGCGCGCCCGGTTTGCCGCAAATCGGGCACTCAGCCATGGCCCGCCCCGTGCAGAAGCGAAACGGTCAGGGCCAGCGGCAATCCCACCACATTCGAATAAGAGCCCGAGATTTCCTTGATCAGCATTTCGGCCCGGCCCTGGATGGCATAGCCGCCCGCCTTGCCCACGCCCTCGCGGCTTTCCACATAGGTGGCGACTTGTGCCGGGGTCAGTCTGAGCAGCGATACGCGGGTCACCGCCGTCCGCGTGCGCAATTTGCCGTCCGGCGCGATCAGCGCCACCGCCGTGATCACCTGATGGCGCCGCCCCGACAACAGCCTCAGACAGGCGCGAACCTCTTGATCGTCGGAAGCCTTGGGCAGAATGCGCCGGCCCAGCGCCACCACCGTATCGGCGGCCAGAATAAAGGCCGGTTTTCCGTTCCATTCGCTTTGAACCTTGCGGGCTTTTTCCGCGGCCAAACGCTGGGCATGGGCACGCGGCAACTCGCCTTTGCGCAGGCTCTCGTCAATGGCGGCAGGCAGAATGGCGTCGGGCGTGATGCCGGCCTGCGCCAACAGCGCGACGCGGCGCGGACTTTCGCTGGCCAGCACCAGCACTGTCTTATCTAAACCGGTAGGTGATGCGACCCTTGGTCAGGTCATAAGGCGTCATCTCGATCATCACCTTGTCGCCGGTCAGAACCCGGATGCGGTTCTTGCGCATCTTGCCGGCGGTATGGGCGATGATGATGTGGTCATTGGCGATCAGCTTCACGCGGAAGGTCGCATTGGGCAGGAGCTCCTCGACGATGCCCTCGAACTCCAGCAATTCTTCCTTGGCCAATGGGTCCTCTTAAGCCGTTCGCGAGCAGGGGAGATAGGGGGGAAAGATCGGAAAAGCAAGCCTTTCCAACGGTTTTCCACTTTTTTGGCGTGGCCCATCCCCTACGTATCGGCCGCCGCGGGCGCCAAAAAGCGTTGTTTCAGGCGCCCCAGCAACTGATCCCGCACCGCCCGATAGGCCTGGAGCCGCTGTTCGTGCGAACCCTCCGCCGCGGTAGGGTCCATGGTGGGCCAATATTCCACTTGGGTGGCCGCCGTGCGGGTCAATTCCACCGCCTTGTGCTGGGCCTCGGGCGACAGGGTGATGACCAGATCGAAACTGCCATCCTCCAGGTCCTCGAAACGGCGCGGCTTGTGCTTGCCGATCTCCAGTCCGATCTCACCCATCACCTCCACCGCCAGGGGATCGAGCTCACCCGCCTTCACCCCCGCCGACTCGATATAGACCGCGCCGCGCGTCAAATGCTTCAGCATGGCCGCCGCCATGGGCGAGCGCACCGCATTCATGGTGCAGGCGAACAGAATGGCGCCTTCTTTCCCAGACGCGCCCATTCAGCCTCGCATCTGCAGCACGCAGATCAACGTAAACAGCCGCCGCGCGGTGTCGAAATCGATCTCGACCTTGCCCGCCAGGCGCGCGCGCAGCGCGGTCGCGCCTTCGTCATGCAAGGTGCGCCGCGCCATGTCCAAGGCTTCGATCTGGGACGGCGGCGCGGTGCGAATGGCCTTGTAATAGCTGTCGCAGATCAGGAAGTAATCCTTCACCGTCTTGCGCAACGGCGTCAGCGACAACTGCACCCGGGCATGCTCGGCGCCGTCTTCCAGACGGATGTCGAACACCAGCCGGTTTTCCTCCATCCCCAGATTCAAATGATAGGGACCGCCGGACGAGCCCGCCACCTGGAATTGGTTGGCTTCCAGCAGATCGTAGATGGCGACTTCGCGTTCCTGTTCGACGGCGCGGCTGCGATACACGACGCTGGCTTCGTCCAGGGTGATCGCGGACAGCCGGTATTCCACGCTTAATCCTTGCCGCTTTTCTGGTTCAGCCGCGCCGCGATGGAACGGGCATGGGCGTGGAGCCCTTCGGCCTCGGCCAAAATGATCGCCTCGGGCCCAAGGACCGCAATGCTCCTCGCATCCAATCCCAGCAGCGTGGTGCGCTTCATATAGTCCAACACCGACAGACCGGAAGAAAACCGCGCCGTGCGTGAGGTCGGCAGCACATGGTTGGGCCCGGCGATATAATCACCCATCGCCTCGGGCGTGTTGCGGCCCAGGAAGATGGCGCCGGCATGGCGCACTTTCTTCAGCAAGCTTTCCGGATCGGCAGTGGCGATTTCCAGATGCTCCGGCGCGAAGGCGTCTGCCAGCGGCACGGCATCGTCCAAATGCTTGACCAGAATGATCGCGCCATAATCGTTCCAGCTCTTACTGGCGATGTCCTTGCGCGGCAGAAGCGCGATCTGCGCCCGCGCCGCCGCATCCACCTTGTCGGCAAAGGTGGCGTCGTCGGTGATCAGGATGCTTTGGGAGGAGGCATCATGTTCGGCCTGGCTCAAAAGATCGGCTGCGATCCAATCCGGATTGTTCGCAGCATCGGCGATCACCAAAATCTCCGAAGGGCCCGCAATGCTGTCGATGCCGACTTGGCCGAAAACTTCGCGCTTGGCGGCGGCGACATAGGCATTGCCGGGCCCCACGATCTTGTCCACCGCCGTGAGGCTTTGAGTGCCATAGGCCAGGGCGGCAACGGCCTGGGCGCCGCCGATGCGGTAAATGCCGCTGATCCCGGCCCGTCTGGCGGCCGCCAGAACCAAGGGATTGATCTTGCCGCCGCTGGCGGGCGTCACCATCACGATGCGGGGCACGCCCGCCACCTTGGCGGGAATGGCGTTCATCAGCACCGACGATGGATAGGCCGCGGTGCCGCCTGGAACATAAAGACCTACACTGTCCACACTGGTCCAGCGCCAACCGAGCAGCGCCCCGGCAGCATCGGTAAAGCGCGCATCTTCGGGCAATTGGCGCTTGTGATAGGCCTCAATCCGCGCGGCGGCGATATCCATGGCGGCCAGTTGTTCCTGGCTGACCTGGGCCAGCGCCGCATCGATCTCGGCGGGCGAAAGCTTGAGCGTGGCGGCCGTGACATTGGCGCGGTCGAACCTGTTGGTCAGCTCCACCAGGGCCGCGTCGCCGCGCTGGCGCACATCGGCGATAATGCCGCGCACCACGGCCGCGACATCTTCCTCCTCCTCGCGTTTGGCGAAAAGCAGTTTCTGGAAATCGGCGGCGAAATCTTTGTCCGCCGCATTCAGCTTACGCGCCATCGCCCACCTCATGATCGGGCGTGGCGCACGCCGCCCAGGAGCCGGTCAGGTCGGCCAGCTCGGCGTCGATGCATTCCACGGTCAGGCGAAACAGGCCGCCACCCGCCAGCACGATCTCGATCACACCGCCGGGATCGCCCTCTTGATTTTCTTTGGCACCCGTGGGCTTGAACGTCACCGCAAGCAGCGAGACCACGGCCTCGTCCGCGCCCAGCTTGACCTTGCTGGATTGCACCTGCAGCACGCCATCGAAATGCAGCCCGGCGCGCACCCGCGTTTTGCCGCCTTGCTCCCATTGCAGACGATTCAGCACCGCCGCGAAACGGCGCTTCTTTGGCAACCAGGTGATGTCTTTGAGCTTGACCACGGCATCCTGCAGCCGGGCCGACAAGATTTCCAAATCCTCGGCGTCACCGGCCGCCAATTTCAGGCGGGTCATTCGGGCACCCTTCATTCTGAAACTCTGGCGATATCGGCGCCGGCGCGGGAAAGTTTTTCCTCCAGCCGGTCGAAGCCCCGATCCAGGTGATAGACCCGGGCAACCGTGGTTTCCCCGTCCGCCGCCAGGCCCGCCAGCACCAAGGACACCGAGGCGCGCAAGTCCGTGGCCATCACCGGCGCGCCTTTGAGCTTGCCGACGCCGCGCACCGTGGCAGTATCGCCGTCGATGCGGATCTGCGCGCCCATGCGCGCCAATTCCGGCACATGCATGAAGCGGTTTTCGAAAATCTTTTCCCGGATCACCGAGGTGCCGTCGGCCACGGTCATCAGCGCCATGATCTGCGCCTGCAGATCGGTGGGAAAGCCCGGATAGGGCGCGGTGGTGACGTCGCTGGCGTGCGGCCGCGAACCGTTCATCTGCACTTTGAGCCCGCGCGGCGTGGCGGAAACCTCAGCGCCGCTTTTGGTCAAAAGCGACAGCAACGAGGCGATGGTTTCCGGCGCGGCGCCCACCAATTCCACGTCGCCGCCCGCGATCGCCACGGCGATGGCATAGGTGCCGGCTTCGATGCGGTCAGGCATCACCCGATACGGCGCGCCGTGCAGGCTGGGGACGCCTGCGACCGTGATCTCGCTGGAGCCCAGGCCAGAAATCTGTGCGCCCATGGCGATCAAGCAATTGCCCAGGTCGGAAATTTCCGGCTCGCGCGCCGCATTGACGATTTTGGTCGTACCCTTGGCCAGGGTCGCCGCCATCATCGCGGTTTCGGTGGCGCCGACCGAGACAAAGGGGAAAACGATCTGCGCGCCCTTCAATCCGTCCGGCGCCTTGGCGGTGACATAGCCTTCGGCCAGTTCGATCTTGGCGCCCATCGTCTCCAAGGCCGCCAGATGCAATTCGACGGGACGCGCCCCGATGGCGCAACCGCCGGGCAAGGACACTTTGGCCTGGCCATGGCGCGCCAACAACGGCGCCAGCACCTGGAAGCTGGCGCGCATTTTCCGCACCATGTCATAAGAGGCGAACGCCGAAGTGATTTCGCGCGCTTCCAGCTTCATGATGTCGCCTTCGCCCAGGCCCGGCGACATGTTGACCTGAATGGCGACACCGAAACTCATCAGCAATTCGGCCATGGCGCGCACATCCGCCAGCCGCGGCACATTGGCCAGGGTCAAAGGTTCGGCGGTCAAAAGCGATGCCGCCATCAGCTTAAGAGCGGCATTCTTGGCGCCGCTGATGGGAATTTCCCCCTTCAACGGGCGGCCGCCGCGGATACGAATACGGTCCATAAATCCTATCCCATGCCGGCCCTGCGGGACCTTAATTTCAGGCCTACCGCTTCGCTGCTTGAGGCCAATGGGGTTGTAGCCGGGGGGCTAGCCCAAGGAAAGACGGGCAAAAGGCAGGGCTAAGCCCCGCTTTTGGGGGGCTTTGGCGGCGCTTTGGGCGCCGGTTCGGCGGACGGCTTGTCCCCCTGCACGGCCCTGGGTTGCTTGCGGCGCTTCAGATTGGCGCGCAGCGCTTGGGCCAGTTTTTCGGGTGAGGATTTGGCCATCAAAACTCAGGACAAAAACGGAAAATCCCGGCTTTCCTTCGCGAAATCCATAGGTTATAGCAGCGCACCCTTGACCATACTTTGGTTTAAGGGTTCGGCCCTATTCTGCCGGAATACCACGGTTGCCGTAGTAGCGTAGTGGTAGCGCAATCCCTTGGTAAGGGATAGGTCGTGAGTTCGATTCTCACCTACGGCACCAGTTTTTGCGTGTTTTCCCGATGTGTCAGGGATGGTGCGTTAGGCCATGTCCACTCTAAATATAAAGCGGACACCGCAAAAGGTGCGCAGCCTCGGAACGATCGGGCCTTGGCGCCCTTAAAACAGCAATCCAGCCAGCTTCTGCACCAGGACTGTCGGCGGTACCGCCACCAGCAGGATGGGAACGAAGGGCAGCATCGCACCAGCAGCCAGAATGAAAATGTTGCGCATGGCCACAGGCACAATATTGATCGTGCAGGCGTTGGCTGCGACAGAATAGAAATCGACGGTGGCGGAAAAATCGTTTGCCTCCAGCGCTTCGCTCCCCACGTCGCGGTTCAGCCACTTTCTTTCCAATGCCTGCCCGATATAACGCGCGAGAGCGCCATACTCCCGCGAACCCCGCCACCACACCTCCATCAGCTTGCCGCTGAAGACCAGCAGTGGGCTGACGAAGAGCACCAGGCAGAGAATATCGAAGCCGGCAATCAGATAACGGAACGAAAACAGCGACGCACCGTCATGGGTGACCCGGTTGGCGACTGTGCCCGCGACAATCGCGCCAAAGGCGCAAGCCAAAACCGAAAAGGACTGGGTCGAGAATCCCAGAAATTTGAGGCCGCCGGCACCGTCCGGATGGGCCGGCATCACACACAGATTCAGCCGTGACACCAGCCATAGAAAACGGGTCCACAGAACCACCCGCCATAGCCAGCCCAGCGACAGGATGAACAGGATCGGCGTACTGACCAAAGCGTGCCACAAGCCGGCAGGCGAAATGCCGCCCTGCCCCCCCGCGGCCAGATGATGCCAGGCCGGAAAGATATGGGCAGGCAACTTCACGAAAATCGTGAGGGCGATTGCCACGCTGATGGTCGCCACGGCGATCTCCAGCCGCAGGGAATCGCGCAACCGGACTGTCGATACCAGAGCGTGGTTGAATGAATCGCGATCTTGCGGAGCGATCAGGCCGGTGTCCCGAAAATGCCGGACGATCGCACCCAACTGCGGCAAGCAGATTTTTTCTCCCAACAGCAGAAGCGGTAACGCGGCGAGAAAGCGGGCATGCGCCGCATAGTCCGTCAGGAAAGCGCCGACGCTTGCGTCCCCCGACATTGCGCTCTGCAACGCCGTCAGGACCAGCAATGGCAGCCAGGTCAGGGCGATGGCGATGAGGACACGCAGCGCGAAATGAGGACGGCCCAGCGCCAGGACACCGAGCACTGTCTGCAGCCTGGCGGGCGGACCACCATCGAATAGATCCGGGCCTCGGGGGCGGGCCGCCACGCCCCTCCAGGAAAGCAGAAGCCGCCAGGAGGAAAACAGGTCAGGCTGGGATGGCTGAGGCCGATGAAATCGCACGGCCCGCCTCAGCCGTGATGTTGCGTGTCCCGGCTGCCGCCATGCCGCCGGCGCCACCAGTGGGTAATCCGGCCAACCGGCCCACGGACAATAAGATAGGGAACGAATGCCAACAGAATGACGATGGTGATCATCTCCAGGGGCCGGAAGCTGCCGATCACCCAGGCCTGATAAACAATCTCCATCGCGATGCCCAACAGCAGCACGCGCGTCACAGCGTGAATCCCTTCGATCAGCCGAGCTTTTCTGGACAAGGGATCGTGAACAATCGTCCAAAGATAGGGTTTGCGTCCGCTCGCGGCATCCTGATAGCCGTCGCGAAAGGCCAGGATGATTGCGATGGCGGGTTGAAGATAAAAACGGAACGCCAGAGGACCCGAGGGACGAGCGAGAAGTTCATCCCAAAAGCGGATTGCCAGGTCGGCAAGTTGCATTGGGGACCTCTGAATTTCGAATCCGCGCGCGGCGGCCGGCACACCTCTCGCGGGAGTAGAAAAGAAGAAGGGCATAGGGGGCAATTGCCTCTAGGTCCAACATTGCCTGCAGCGGCAGCAGATCTGGGAGAAGCGGCATGGGAAACACATCAGAAAACCATGGTGGCGCTGACGGTGATCAGGTCGCCGCCGATGGTGTTGGTGTGGGTGAGGTCGCGCTCCCATTTGGCGGTGAAGGACACCGGCGTGTTGCCCCATTTGGCGGTATAGTTGACCGCCGGTCCCAATCCGAAGCTTTGGGCCTTGAACGGCCCCAGTTTCGCCCCACTGCCGCTGTCATCGCTGAGTTGCTGCACCCAATTGGCGGCAAGGCCGATTTCCCAGTTCGGCGTGATGTGGTTGCCGATCGCCCAGTCCAGATGCAGTAGGTCACCCGATTGATAGTCGGTGGCGTCATTCCTTGTCATGGCGACAAAGGTCAGAGCGCCGGAAACATCCCAGCCGCTGGCGGGATCGAACCAGGTCAGGGCGGCGGCGGGCATAAAGCCGACGACATTGCGGCCGATATTGAACTGTCCCGGTGTGTAGCCGCCGGTCGGAAGATACAGCGAGAAGCTGGTGTTCCAGAACCACTTGCCGTTCTGCCAGCCTAACAGGATCGGCGTGAAGATGGAGTCCGCGAAACCCGAATTGCCGGCCTGGAAGCTGGCGGCGGCTTTGGGCGCGACCAGATTGGCGTCAAGGCTGCTGCCGGCCACCGCAAGGGCGCCGCCCATGGCATAGCGTCCACCCAGATATTCGGAATCGGTGACATAGGTGCCGCGCAGGAAGCCGGCGTCCAGATTCACGCCAAGACCGAATTCCGCCACGCCATTGCGCACCGCCGCATCGGTCGAGCCGTTGAAATGATAGTAGATGGTGGACAAGTAAATTCCCGGCGCTGGCGGCACCACGCCGGACATGAAATCCGACATGCCCTTGGGATAGATGCTGAAGCCGGTCTCGACCGCGCCGGCCGGGCCAGAGACCATCGCAAGAACAGAAATCGCCAGCAGGATGCGTTTCATGGTCACTCCTATTTCGGGAAAAGAAATGTCATGACGAAGCGCAGGCCCCAGCTTGCGCCGTCATGCGGCCGTTCGGGGTAATAGCGTCCGCCCAGGGTAAAGTTGACCCGCTGGCCGCCCAGGCTGAACAGATGGCCGGCCGTCAGATTGATCGGCACCGTCCATTGCCCGCTTTGCCAATTGTAAGTGCTCTCGGTGTTGAGCCCGAGACTGGTGGTGTCCGGCCAAGTGTAGCTAAGGAAGGGCTGGAGGAACGTGTTGTTGACGTTCGAATATTCGCGCTCCCCGCCATAGGACCAGATGTGGTTGGCCAGCATGCCGACGGTCCAGCCGCCTTGCTGCTTCAGCAGAAGGCCGGTGGGGCCAGCGCCCCATTTGTGGCTGCCCAGCGCAGGTTCGGTGGCGGTCGGCCAGACAAAGGCCGGGCCGAGCGCCCAGATAAAACCGCCCGCCTCGGCCGTGGGCGAGAAGAAAAAGCTCTGGGTGGTATCGCCAAAACCGAAGCTTGCGGGACCACCGGTAACCGCCGACGGCTGTGCGATCACCGGCAAGATGGTGCGAACGATCAGGTTCCAGTCCGGGGTCAGCCCGAAGGGCATCACCGGCTGGATATTGAGCGTGACCCGGTCACTGCCTGCAGGTTTGAAGCAGCAGTCATAGTTGAACTGCAGCGGCACGCTGACCAGCGAGGCCACCGGATTGTTCAGCTTCTTGGCGAGATCATGATCGCTGTCCTGTGCGAAGGACGGCGATGTTGCCGCGAGCAACGGCGCGACAAGCAGAAAAACGCGGCCGTTGAAATCCCGCTCAAGCATGCGCGGAAGCTGGCGATGGTTATGCCGAAACCTCAATTAGACCTTGGTCCAGTTGCGATCTCGTGGGGCTTGGTGGGGAAACTCGCTCCAGCATGGATAATCATCCGACCATCGACGATCTGCTGACTCAGGACCCTGCGGCCGAAGTGGCGGTCATGCCTGCGGTGGATACCAGCGATGCCGACCGCGCCTCGTTGGAATATTCCCAGCACCGCACCAAGCTCTCCACGCACCGCACCGCGCTTTCCACCCGGCGCACAGAGATGTCATCGCGGCGCACCGGCATGTCGTTCCAGCGCTCGCGGCTGAGCGCGGAGCGGACCTTGATGAGCGTGATCCGCACCTCGCTATCGTTGATCAGCTTCGGATTCACGATCTATCAATTCCTGGGACGGCTGCTGGACGAGAAGCTGTTGAGCGGGGCGCCGCATGCGGCGCGCAATTTCGGCCAGGCACTGGTCTGGCTGGGCGTCGGCATGCTGGTGATCGGCATCGCCTACCACATCCAGTTCATGCTGGGCCTGAGGAAGGTGCGCCGGAGCATGCATGACGAAACACTGATCCATGCGGAAAGCAGCTTTCCCGCGTCCTTCACCCTGGTGGTGGCGGTGCTGCTGCTGGCGATCGGGGTGGTCGCGCTGCTCAGCCTGACCTTCCAGGTCGGGCCATTCCACTAGGACAATACAAGCAAAGGAAGAGACGGCGTTCGCGGCGCATAACATGTTGGACCTGTGTCCAATCGTTTTGAACACTTCCGGCGGGTTAAAACTTCCCTGCAACCAACAGGGTGTCTCCCATGGCCGCCGCCGGCAAGAAGCCCAATATCCTTTTCATCATGAGCGACGATATCGGCTGGTTCAATATCAGCTGCAACAACAACGGCATCATGGGTTATCGCACGCCGAATATCGATCGCATCGCCAAGGAAGGCGCCAACTTCACCGACTTCTACGGCCAGCAGAGCTGCACGGCGGGGCGCGCGGCCTTCATCACCGGTCAATCGCCGATCCGCACGGGGTTGACGAAGGTCGGCATGCCCGGTGCCACGCTCGGCATCAAGGCGGAGGACCCAACCGTTGCGCAATTCCTCAAGAATTTTGGCTACGCCACCGGCCAGTTCGGCAAGAACCACCTGGGCGATCGCAACGAGC
>DATEMS010000008.1:0-67333 GCA_035275465.1 Rhizomicrobium sp.
CGCCTGCGCGTTCAGCGCCTGGGCGATCCCATCCTGCGCGAGCGGGCGCATGACCTGGACGATCTCGCCCGCCGGCTGCTGCGCCATCTCACCGGCGACGGCCATGACCAGTTGGTGCCGTTGGGAGCGGTGCTGGTGGCGCGCGGCATGGGGCCGGCCGAACTGCTGGATTACGGCCGCGATACGCTGAGCGCCCTGGTGCTGGAAGAGGCCGCGGTCACCAGCCATGTCGCCATTGTTGCCCGTTCCATGGGGCTTCCGATGGTGGCGTCGCTGGACGGCATCGCCGACTCCGCCCGCG
This sequence comes from Rhizomicrobium sp., assembly GCA_035275465.1. Taxonomy (GTDB): domain Bacteria; phylum Pseudomonadota; class Alphaproteobacteria; order Micropepsales; family Micropepsaceae; genus Rhizomicrobium. The sequence goes on from DATEMS010000008.1 coordinate 302, forward strand.
CCGGCAACACCATCGCCGTCGATGGCGAAACCGGCGAAGTGCATTTGCGTCCCGCCGCCGAGATCGTACGGGCTTTTGAGGAAAAGCGCTCGCTGCGCGCCCAGGCCCAGGCCCGTTTTGCCGCGGTCCGCGATTTGCCGTCGGTGACCCGCGACGGCGTGGCGATCAAGCTGATGATGAATGCCGGCCTGGAATTCGACATGCCGCAGCTGGTGCAGTCCGGCGCCGACGGCATCGGCCTGTTCCGCACCGAGCTGCAATTCATGATCGGCGAGACCATGCCGCGTCTTTCCGATCAATCGGCCTTCTACAAAAAGATACTGGATGCCGCCGGCGAAAAGCCGGTGGTGTTTCGTACCTTGGACCTGGGCGGCGACAAGGTCTTGCCCTATGCCCGCTGGGAGCGGGAAGAAAATCCCGCTTTGGGCTGGCGCGCCATCCGCATCGCGCTCGACCGGCCCGCGCTGCTGCGCTACCAGGTGCGCGCCATGCTGAACGCCAGTGCCGGGCGCACCCTGCGTATCCTCTTGCCCATGGTGTCGGACGTGGACGAGTTCAATCGCGGCCGCGCTTTGGTGGACCGCGAGCTGGAACGCGCCCGGCTGCTCAATCTGGTGCGCCCCACCCAGGTGCTGGTCGGCGCCATGCTGGAAGTTCCGGCACTGGCCTTCATGCTGCCGCAGTTGATGCGCTCGGCCGATTTTGTCTCTATCGGCTCCAACGATCTTCTGTCCCTGGCTTTTGCGGTGGACCGCACCAATCCGCGTGTCTCCAAGCGCTATGACAATCTCAATCCGGCTTCCTTGACCCTGATCCGGCTGATCGTGAACAGCGCGGCGGAAAATTCCGGCGATCTGTCCCTGTGCGGCGAGATGGCCGGGCGCCCCCTGGACGCCATGGCGCTGCTGGGCTTGGGCATCCGCACCCTGTCCATGCAGCCCGGTCAGATCGGCCCCATCAAGATGATGATTCGGAGCCTGCATCTGGGCGAGGTGGCGGCTTTCGTGGACCGGCTATGCGGGCGCACCGATCATTCCCTGAGAACCCGGCTTTCAGCCTTTGCGGCGGAGCGGGGAATTGTCCTGAAATAGGGCTTTTTCGGCCTTAATGCCGGTGGAACCGACTTTTTGCGGTGCAGCGGTTGTCCGCCATGCCCTTGATCGGATATGATAGTAACCACAAATGTTTAGCCGCGCTTTGCCCGTCTGCTGGGGATTAGGGTCTGACGTGGCACTGGCTATCCAATGACCAAGCCGACGCAAATGCCCTTGGGGGATGACGGGAACAAGGACGGCGCCGCCCGCCGCCGTATCCATCTGCGCGAAATTTCCGGCGATAGCGAAAATCCGCTGGAAACCGTGGGGTATGAACTGCGCGCGGCGCGGCTCAGACGCGGAGACGAAATTGCGCAAGTCTCGCGGGCGCTCAAGATTCGCAAGGATCATCTGGAAGCCTTGGAAAATGACCGGCTGGAGGATCTGCCGGGCACAACCTATGCGATCGGCTTTGTGCGCTCCTATGCGCGCCATTTGGGCCTGGACGCGGCCCAATTTGTCGAACGCTTCAAGCGCGAAATTTCCGGACGGGCCGAGGAACAGGCGCGCGAGCCCGCCGCCATTCACCAGGATGACCGCCGCTTGACCCATGGCTGGCGCATGGTCGCGGGCGTGGTGGCGGTGCTGTTGATCTGGGGCGGCTGGCATCTTCTGTCCTCCAGCAGCGATTCCAGTCAGCCTGTGCCGCCGCCGCCGGTTCTCAATCCGCCCAAGCAGGCCGCACGGCCCGCGCCCGCGCCGGTGGTGGCGCCGCCGCAAACCGCCACGCCGTCGCCCGCCGCCGATACGGTGCCGCCCGTCACCAAGGACGCCGAACAATTGGCCTCCGCCACGCCGCCGCCGGCTGCCGGCGCCAAAACGCCGGCCACGCAGATCACGCCGCTTTCCGCCGCCTCGCCAGTGGCCACACCGCAAGCCGCGGTTCCGGATACCGCCAATACGGGGCGGACTTATGGTTTGATGAATCCCAATCCACGCGTGATTTTGCGCCTGCGCAACGATGCCCATCTGGTGGTGCGGGGCGGCGATGGCCAGCTTTTGCTCAATCGCGATCTCAAGGCCGGCGACAGCTATCAAGTGCCAAACAACGGCGGCGCCATCTTGGCGACGGACAATGCAGGCGCGGTGGAAATCCATCTGGATGGAAAAACCCTGGGCCGGGCCGGCGCGCCGCAAGAAGGCGTGCCCAGTCTTTCCCTTGATCCGCAAGCTTTGGCGGATCATATCAACAACCGCTAAAGGACGACGAAGAAGAATGAGTATCCGCGCCTATCGCGACATCCACCGGCGCAAATCGCGCCAGATCATGGTCGGCAAGGTACCGGTCGGCGGGGATTCGCCGATCACGGTCCAGACCATGACCAACACCATCACCGGCGATGCCCGCGCCACCATCGATCAGATCCGCGGCATCGAGGAAGCCGGCGCCGACATCGTGCGCGTCTCCTGCCCGGACGAAGACGCCACCAAGGCGATGAAGGCGATCACCAAGGCCGCCGCCATTCCGGTCGTGGCCGACATCCACTTCCACTATAAGCGCGCCATCGAGGCGGCGGTGAACGGGGCTGCCTGCCTGCGTATCAATCCGGGCAATATCGGCTCGCCCCAACGGGTGCGCGAGGTTGTGCAGGCGGCCAAGGACCATGGCTGCTCCATGCGCATCGGCGTTAATGCCGGATCGCTGGAATCCGATCTTTTGGAAAAATATGGCGAGCCTTGTCCGGAAGCGATGGTGGAATCGGCGCTCAACCACGCCAAGATTCTGGATGACCTGGACTTCCGCGAATACAAGATTTCGGTGAAGGCGTCGGACCCCTTCCTGGCGGTTGCCGCCTATCAGGCCTTGAGCGAGGCCATCGACTGCCCGCTGCATGTCGGCATCACCGAAGCCGGCGGCATGATCTCGGGCACCGTCAAATCCTCCATCGGCATGGGCATGCTGCTCTGGAGCGGCATCGGCGACACTATCCGCGTGTCGCTCTCCGCCGACCCGGTGGAAGAGGTGCGGGTGGGTTTCGACATTCTCAAGTCGTTGAACCTGCGCCATCGCGGCGTCAACATCATTTCCTGCCCCTCCTGCGCCCGCCAGGGCTTCAATGTGATCGACACGGTCCGGACCCTGGAAGAGCGGCTCAAACACATCGCCACCCCGATGTCGCTTTCCATCATCGGCTGCGTGGTCAATGGACCCGGCGAAGCGCGCGAAACCGATCTGGGCTTTACCGGCGGCGGCGCCGGCAAGGGGCATGGCCAGATCTATCTCAACGGCACCCCGTCCTACCGGTTGGAGAATACCGATCTGGTCGAGCACATTGTGGAGCTTTGCGAGAAAAAAGCCGCCGAGATCGAAGCCCAGCGCAACGGCGAAGCCGCGAAAGCCCCGCTGGAAGCCGCGCAGTAGCGATCCAATTGTCGTCCCGGGCGCGCCGCAGCATGAAATGGTGCGGCGCTGACCCGGGATCAATTATTTGTGCATTATGGGTTCCGGCTCGCGCTTCGCAGACTTCGTCTGCTCGCTGGCCGGGATGACAGGTTCTAAGGAATGATCCCCGCCGCAAAACTCGACCGATTGCTGGACCGCTTTCATGCCCTTGAAAGCGAGATGGCGTCTGGGGCATCGGGCGAGGCCTTTGTCAAGCTTTCCCGCGAACATGCCGAGTTGGCGCCGGTGATCGAAACCGCGCGCGCCTATCGCGACGTGCGGACTCAGCTTGAGGATACCGAGGCCCTGATCGCCGATCCCGCCACGGATTCGGAGATGCGCTCCATGGCCGAACAGGAACGCGCCGACCTGCGGGCGCGGCTTGCCGTTCTGGACCAGCAGCTTAAAATTCAGCTTCTGCCGCGCGATGCCGCCGACGCCTCCTCGGCCATTGTGGAAATCCGCGCCGGCACCGGCGGCGACGAAGCGGCCCTGTTCGCCGGCGATTTGCTGGGCATGTATCAGCGCTATTGCGCCCTGCAAGGCTGGAAGACCGAAATCCTGTCTCTGTCGGAAAGCGATCTGGGTGGCTTCAAGGACGCCACCCTGGAAGTGGAGGGGCGCGGGGTTTACGCCAAGCTAAAATTCGAAAGCGGCGTGCACCGGGTGCAGCGTGTGCCCGCCACCGAGACGCAAGGGCGCATCCATACCAGTGCGGCGACGGTGGCGGTGCTGCCCGAGGCCGAGGATGTGGATGTCGTGATTCACGACAAGGATTTGCGCATCGACACCTACCGTGCCCAGGGCGCGGGCGGCCAGCATGTCAACAAGACCGACAGCGCGGTACGCATCACCCATCTTCCCACCAACACGGTGGTGGCGATGCAGGAGGAAAAATCCCAGCACAAGAACAAGGCCAAGGCCATGACCCTGCTGAAGGCCAAGATTTACGACGCCGAACGCAAGCGCGTGGATGCGATGCGCGCTTCGGAACGCAAGAGCCTGGTGGGCTCGGGCGACCGCAGCGAACGCATCCGCACCTATAATTTTCCGCAAGGGCGCGTCACCGACCATCGCATCAATCTGACGCTCTACAATCTTGCGCGCATCGTCTCCGGCGACGAGCTGGGCGAGATCGTGGATGCGCTGGTGGCCCAGGACCAGGCCGACCGGCTGGCCGAATTCGAAGCTTCGGACTCGTGATACTCGAAGACGCGGCGCGGCTTTTGGCGAAAGCGGGCATCGACAATCCGCGCGGGGAAGCACGGCTGCTTTTGGCGCATGCCTTGGGGACCGGCCGTGATGCGGCGCTGAACGCCACGCCCAGCCCGGATCAGGCCGCCGCGTTCGCCGCCCTGGTGGCGCGGCGCGCGCGGCGCGAACCCATCGCCTATATCATCGGCCGCAAGGAGTTCTGGAGTTTGGCGTTCGATGTGGGTCCCGGCGTGCTGGTGCCGCGGCCCGATACCGAAACCCTGATCGAGGAAGCCTTACGGGTGGTGCCGCAGCGCGATGCCGCGTTGCGCATCGCCGATCTGGGCACCGGCAGTGGCGCGATCCTGATCGCCGCTCTGGCGGAATTTCCCCAGGCGCGCGGTGTTGGTTTTGAATCTTCGCCCCAGGCGTTTTCTTATGCCGCCGCCAATGCCGCCCGGCTGATCGGTGCGCGCGCCCCAATCCGATTGGCCGACTGGAACCAGGCCGAGGGTCCCTTCGATCTGGTGTTTTCCAATCCGCCTTACATCCCCTCCCGGACCATCGAATCACTCGATGCGGATGTGGCCCAATTTGAGCCACACGCCGCTTTGGATGGCGGGCCGGATGGCCTAAACGCCTATCGGGGCCTTGGCCTGGTTCTGCCGCGTATCCTGGCGCCGGGCGGTTACGCCTTGCTGGAAATCGGTGCTGGCCAGGCAAATGCCATGGAACCCCTGTTCCCAGGCCTTGAAATCCTTCGGATTGCCGCCGATCTAGCCGGTGTGCCCCGCTGCCTGGTCTTACGCAAAGTTTGAGGATTTTCTTGGAAAAATGCGGGGGTTAGGCTAGGTTCGGCGCCATAGGGATCGGAGATGATCCTTGTTGCGGGCCGCGAGACGCGAGATCCGCAGGCTGGGCCGGTAGCGCAAAAGATGCGGCCGGGCAGGGGACTCAAAGCGAACCATATTCGGCTGGGTTTGAAATGTGCGCCTGTTGCGCTCATTTCCGGCGGCCAAGGAAGGACCATAGTGAAACGCTCTCGTAGAGGCGGCCGCAGGCCGCAACATAGTGGCGGCGGCGGTGGCGGCGGCAACAACAATGGCGGCGGCTTCAACCCCAACCGCACCTATGACTCTTCTGGGCCGGAAGTGAAAATTCGCGGCTCCGCCAGCCATGTGTATGAGAAATATCTGCAGCTGGCGCGCGACGCCAATTCCGGCGGTGACCGCATCATGGCCGAAAATTATCTTCAGCATGCGGAACATTATTACCGCATCATGGCCGCCGCCGCCGCCCAGCAGGCCCAGTATCAAGCGCAGCAGGCCGCCCAGCATCCCCAAGGCGTGGCGCAGCACCAGCCCCAGCCGCAACTGGGCGGGCCGTCTCAGCCGCAGCAGAATGGCGGCAGCGCCCCTTCCTTTTCCCTGACCGAGAATCAGGGCGAGGAAGAGAATGAAGAAGCCCAAGCATCTTGAGCCACATCAAGGTCCGGCGTTAACCGCCTGAGCTAAATGGGGTCTTGCAGCCCCGGTTCCGCGCTCCCATATCTGCCTGGAACGGTGCCTTGCAAAGGACCGTAGTATGGTTTGCTGCCGTGACATGGGGCTGACCGGGAGAGAGCATGGATATCGAGAAATTCACCGAGCGGGCGCGGGGCTTCATTCAGTCCGCCCAATCTCTGGCCCTGCGCGAGGGCAACCAGCAATTCGTCCCCGAACATCTTTTGAAGGTTTTGCTCGATGACGAGGAAGGCCTGGCGGCGCGTTTGATCGCCGCCGCGGGCGGCCGCGACACCCAGGCGCGTGCCGCAACCGAGGCCGCTCTCAAAAAATTGCCCAAGGTGCAGGGCGGCTCCGGCCAAGTCTATCTGGCGCAGGAAACCGCGCGCCTGCTGGACAATGCCGAACATGCCGCCAAAAAAGCGGGCGACAGTTTTGTCACCGCCGAGTATCTGCTGCTGGGCTTGGTGCTTGCCGCCGGCACCGAGGCCGCCAAGATTTTGAAAGAGGCGGGCGTTACCGCCCAGGGCCTCAACAGCGCCATCGCCGGCCTGCGCAAGGGCCGCACCGCCGATAGCGCCACCGCCGAAAACGCTTATGACGCGCTGAAGAAATACGCCCGGGACCTGACCGAGATTGCCCGCAGCGGCAAGCTCGATCCGGTGATCGGCCGTGACGAAGAGATTCGCCGCACCATTCAGGTTCTTTCCCGCCGCACCAAGAACAATCCGGTGCTGATCGGCGAGCCGGGCGTGGGCAAGACCGCTATTGCCGAAGGCTTGGCGCTGCGCATCGTCAATGGCGATGTGCCCGAAAGCCTGCGCGAGCGCAAATTGATGGCCCTGGACATGGGCGCACTCATTGCGGGCGCCAAGTTCCGCGGCGAATTCGAGGAGCGGCTGAAAGCGGTGCTGAACGAGGTCACCGGGGCAAACGGCGAGATCATTTTGTTCATCGACGAGATGCACACGCTGGTGGGCGCCGGAAAAGCCGATGGCGCGATGGACGCTTCAAATTTGATCAAGCCGGCCCTGGCGCGCGGCGAACTGCACTGCGTGGGCGCCACCACCTTGGATGAATACCGCAAATATGTGGAAAAGGACGCCGCCCTGGCGCGGCGCTTCCAGGCCGTATTCGTCAACGAACCCACAGTGGAAGACACGATTTCCATCCTGCGCGGCCTGAAGGAAAAATACGAGCTCCATCATGGCGTGCGCATCACCGACTCCGCCATTGTGGCGGCGGCAACCCTGTCGCACCGCTATATCACCGACCGTTTCTTGCCCGACAAGGCCATCGATCTGATGGACGAGGCGGGCTCGCGGCTGCGCATGCAGATCGATTCCAAGCCGGAAAAACTGGACGAGCTGGACCGCCGCATCATCCAACTCAAGATCGAGCGCGAAGCTCTGAAGAAAGAAACCGACAAGGCCTCCAGGGACCGCTTGATAGCCCTGGAAAAAGAATTGGGCGAACTGGAAGAGCAATCCGCCGCACTCGGCGCCAAATGGCTGGAAGAAAAAAAATCCGTCGCCGATGTGCAATCGCTCAAGGAAAAACTGGACACCGCCCGCAGCGAGGTGGAAGTGGTCCAGCGCAAGGGCGATTTCGCCCGCGCCGGCGAATTGACCTATGGCACGATCCCGGAGCTGGAGCGCAAGCTGAAGGCGATCGAAGAACGCAAAGACGATGTCCTGGCCACCGAAGCGGTCAGCGCCGAGAATATCGCCCAGATCGTGTCGCGCTGGACCGGCATTCCGGTGGACAAGATGCTGGAAGGCGAGCGCGAAAAGCTGCTGCATATGGAAGCGGATTTGGAAAAGCGCGTGGTCGGCCAGGACCCGGCGGTGCGCGCCATCGCCAATGCGGTGCGCCGCGCCCGCGCCGGCTTGCAGGACCCCAATCGTCCGATCGGCAGCTTTCTATTCCTGGGTCCCACCGGCGTCGGCAAGACCGAGCTGACCAAGGCGCTGGCCGCGTTTCTGTTCGACGACGATACCGCCATGGTGCGGATCGACATGAGCGAATTCATGGAAAAGCATGCGGTGGCGCGGCTGATCGGCGCCCCACCCGGCTATGTCGGCTATGAGGAAGGCGGTGTGCTCACCGAAGCGGTGCGGCGGCGTCCCTATCAGGTGATCCTGTTCGACGAAGTCGAAAAGGCCCATGCCGATGTCTTTAATGTGTTGCTGCAGGTGCTGGACGATGGCCGCCTGACCGACGGCCAGGGCCGCACCGTGGATTTCCGCAACACCGTGATCATCCTGACCTCCAATCTCGGCACCGAATTCCTGTCGGTGGAAGGGGGTGACGAGGCCCGCAACCGCGCCCAGGTCATGCAGGCGGTGCGGGGGCATTTCCGCCCCGAATTCCTCAACCGGCTGGACGAGATCATCCTGTTCCACCGCCTTACCCGCGCCGACATGGACAAAATCGTGGACATCCAGATCGGACGGCTCGACAGGCTCCTGGCGGATCGCAAAATCGCCATCGCCCTGGACGATAAGGCAAGTGCCTGGCTGGGCAATGCCGGCTACGATCCGGTTTATGGCGCGCGCCCCTTGAAGCGCGTGATCCAGCGCCGCTTGCAGGACCCGTTGGCCCAGATGATCCTGGAAGGCAAGATCGGCGAGGGCGCAACCGTGAAAGTGAGCGCCAGCAAGACCGGACTGACCGTCAATGGTCAGGAATTTTCGGCCCAAGCCGACGAATTGGCGGACAGTGCGCCGGCGGGCGTGGCGCTGAATTGACGCGCCGCCCAAGCGTGCAGGAATGATCAGTAAGCAGGCGGGATCGTCTGTATCAATATGGAACGCGGTCTCTGCCACCTTCAATAACGCTCTCGCAACACATGGGTGCGATACTAGTGGCGAGGGATTTCAAGCATGAACACCACCGCGCGCCTATTTTTCATCAGCGCCACGCTGGTGCTGACGCTAGCCACAGTGCCGGCGTCCGCCGATTGCTATACCGCCGGAACGGCGTCCGTAAGGATGCAATGCCAAAGGGAATTTCTTCTTCAGGCCGATAGATATCTCAACGAGACCTACGCCGCACTAATCGGAAACGTAAGCGAGGCCGATAAGGCCGGTGAGCGTTCTTCACAACGGCAGTGGCTGAAGGAGCGAGACCAGGTCTGCGCTTTGGCACCAGGCCAGACAAATCGCGCCGATTGGACCACTACAATTCTGACAGAGAGCGATAAAGCCGACTGCGTCATCCAGGAGACATTGGCCCGTGCCCAGTTCATGACCTTCCTGCTCGAGCAACGCGGGGGCCAACCACCATTGCTTCCACACTCCAAGGACGGCGGACTTTATTCAGGTAGACTAAAGCCGGGCATGAGCCTGGACGATTACGTCAAATCCCTTCGCGGATTGTATGACGGCTGGGATCGTAACAAGAACGGTGTTCTGTCGGCGGACGACTTTTCCGGCAATGTCTTTGCCTGGACGGGCTTTGTGGGAAATGAAGTCGGGCCTAAAGATCAAGTGACCTGGGAACAAGCAACCACAAAGGGAGCGGCGTACTTCCGGTATTACGACAAGGACAATGACGGCGTGGTTAGCGCCGACGAGTTCAATCTAGTAAAGGAGTTTGGGCTCGCCCTCGAAGTGGGGGCTTTTTATGATGATTCACCTCCCGATTGCGAACTGCCGAAGCCCGCGCCGGGTGCGCAAATCGTGCTTCTGTCCGCATACGAAACCAAGGCGCTGGCGAGCGTCGGAATGCACGGTTCGGAAGTGCGTGCCGGTCTGGTCCGGATTGCCCCCGGTGAACAGCCTTTATATGTGCTCCTTTCTACCTTCAGACCGGTGATTTGGACATTTGAAGGAGCGGTGGAACGGGTCCAGTTCGCCGTGCTTAGCAGCATAGAAACGGCACCAAGTTCTCGTAATGCCAAGGTCAGGTTGACCCTGGCGGGCGCCGTCGGGCTCAAGCCATCACAGGTTTTCATTGCGCCGAATTCGCAGTGCATTCAGCACTTCTATGCCCATCCGTCGGATAGCAGCATTCGCCGGATAGGGTCCGTGCGGCGACAATTTGGGCGCCTGCCGGACGTGGTATCCGCCAGCTACAGTGTTGCGGGATTCTCCGTGCCGGACGGCGCCCTTCTGCAATACGATGAACGCGGCAACGCGTTAGGTTGGCGCAATCTGCGCTCCCAGGTAGGGATGTTCTATCCGGGCGGCGTTGTGCCGATTGATGCCAGCAAGGTTGTTTCTGGTCATAAGGTTGAAGCGTACAGCGTGCTACCCGGCGTCGCGGGACTGCGCCAGTTGGTTGAACAAGGTGCATTGGTGCCACTGGAAGGTCATGCCATCTACCGCGTGACGCGGAAAATCACGATTCCTGCGGGATTGTACGGCGCCAGTCTGGCCACCTTCATCGTGCCTAGCGGTGTGCCCTTGCCGGAAGGCGATCTCGGACATTCCTGTGCTAAGTCCGAAGATGGCAAGGCGTTGGCTGGAATTTGCGATCGGCATTAAGGGAGCACGCCCGGGTCTGTGCGCGGCGGCCAAGTGTTCGGCGTGCTTACCCCTGCCAAAAGGGTGTCCACCTGAACTCAGGCGAGACAAACGCCACATAAATCTACTCTGACCTCAATTCTTCCAGAATTGAAATGACCTGGGTCCTCTTCCCTCGGTTGGCTTCGCCAACCTCGCCGAGGACGAGATGATCCGCCTAACGGCGGATCATCTCGCCTTCGCCTGCCGCAGGTCGGTGGCGGCGTCGGCGACCTTGGTCTCCAACGGGGCGCCGGCGACCATTTTGTCGATCTGTGTCCGCTCCGCCTGAAACGTCTTGAGCAGCCTGCCGGACAGCATCCGCCCTTGCGCGATTTTCATCTTCAGCGGATTGACCTGGACATTGTTGACCAGGGTTTCGTAATGCAGATGCGGTCCCGTCGCCATGCCGCTCATGCCGCTATAGGCGATCACCTGGCCCTGGCGTACCCGCGCGCCGGTGCGCATGCCGGGCGCGAAACGCGACAGATGGCCATAGTCGGTGGAATAGCCGTTGGCGTGGTTGAGCTTGACGAAATTGCCATAGCCGCGGGCCCGGCCCATGAATTTGATGCTGCCGGAGCCCGCCGCCATCACCGGGGTGCCGGTCGGCACCGCGAAATCCACGCCCTTGTGCATGCGGGTATAGCCCAGGATCGGATGGAAGCGCGAGCCGAAGCCGGACGAAATGCGCGCCCCATCCACCGGCGTTTTCATCAAAAGGCCTTTGGCGCTCTCGCCCTTGGCATCGAAATACTCCGCCGGTTCGTTGGGATCGGCTTGGAAGCGGTACATGGGAATGTCTTTGCCGTCCAAGGTCATCATCGCATAGCTGATGGCGCCGTATTTCGCCGGCTTCCCGTCCGGCGTGTAGTAATAATCGTAAAAGACTTCGAACTTGTCGCCGGGATGCAGGTCGCGCTGAAAATCCACCTTGTAGGAGAACATGCGGATCATATCGACCACCACATCGGCGGGAATGCCCGCCTGCATGGCGGCAAGATACAGGCTTGAATCGATGGCGCCGCCGGCGCGGTGGCGGTGCGCCTGCAATTGTTTCTTTTCCAACTGGGCGGTGTAGCCGCCCTCGGTGGTGCGGGTGACGGTGATTTCCTGCTCGATGGAGGGCGAGAAATACAGGGACAAGAGCCGCGAAATAGCTTGCGAATTTTCCTCGGTGGCGCCGGCGTCATCCTCGGCGCCCGCATCCAAGGGAACCACCACCGGCTTGTTGTTGACGATGACCGTGGTGGTGCGCGGCGCGCCCGGGGCCTGCTGGCCCGTGCCGGTCGCATCAATCGTGGCGATGGAATAAGTGAGATCGAAGCTTTGCCCGGCCTTGAGCGCGCGCGGATCGAAATCCTTGCCCATGGCGGCGACCACGGCATTGGCGTCTTGCGCCGATATGCCGACATCTTCCAGCATCCCGGCCAGCGTATCGCCCGCGTCCAAGGTCACGGTGCGGCTCTCCACGCCGGGATTGGCATTGGCATGGTCGGCATTGTCCGCCGCTTCCAAGGGTTCAGTGGCGCGGATCAATTTCATGAACAACGCATAGGGCAGGGAAGAACGGCCCGGCGCCACCATCGGGCGGGTGACGGGCATGGTGCCGACCGCCATCCAGGCAATGGCGCCCGCCACCAAGGCAGTCATGGAGGTGGAGACCAGGGCCCAGCGGCCATCGGTGGTGGCCAGCGCGGTAGTTGCGCCATTCCAGCGATGCCGCAAGGCGGCGATGCCGAATCTGTTCGGGCGGTCGTCGGGATTCAAAACGGCTCCATCTACTTTTGCAAAATACGGATGAGCCCCAGTCCCCCGACTTTCGCCCGCCCGTATCAGCCCAGTTCTTGGGCCGCCGCCCATCCTCGACGCACGACCAATGGCATATAACCGTCATCAACCATAATTGGTCAACCCGCAAAACTCTAATCAAGGGATTGTTCTCATTGCATTTTAGACATTCTTTCCCCTGGGCTTTGGCGCTTGGCTTCCTGATGTTGACACCGCCCAGAGCGCAAGCCTGGGGCGTGGAAGGTCATGAAGTGGTGGCTCTGATGGCCTTGGCCGATCTTTCACCGGCGGCGCGGGTAGAGGTCACGCGTCTTTTGGGCAGCGGTGCGATGTTGGCGCATGAGGCCAACTGGGCCGATGAAATCCGCGATGCAAGGCCGCAAACCGGGTCGTGGCACTATGTGGACATTCCGCTGCAGGCGGCGGGCTATGATGCCTTGCGCGACTGCGCGGGCCGCGCCTGTGTGGTGGCGCAGATTGCGGACCAGCGGCGCATTTTGGCGGACCGCAAAAGATCCGATCGCGCCCGCGCCGACGCCTTGCGCTTTTTGATTCATCTGGCCGGCGATGTGCATCAGCCCCTGCATGCCGCGAACAACAATGACAAGGGCGGCAACCGGGTACGGGCCCGGTCGGGCCGTCAGTGGATCAATCTGCATCGTGTCTGGGACGCTGAAGTGGTGGAGGCCTTGGGTTTCGACGCGGCCAAGGTTGCGACGGCGTTGCGAGGTTCGGTGACGCCGGCTGAACGCAAGGCTTGGCAGTCCGGCACGCCGGTCCAATGGGCCAACGAGTCGCATGGGATCGCCCGCGACCGTATCTATCCGCCGCTTCAGGGGCGGCGCGAGGTCAGGCTGCCGCGCGACTATGCGGCGCGGATGGCGCCGGTGACGCGCATGCAACTCAGCAAGGCAGGCCTGCGCCTGGCTTGGATATTGAACGCCACGCTCAAATAGCTATTCGGATACGAGGATAGTATTGCGAACGACTGGATAGATCAGAGTTTGCCAGCGCGTGCCGGAGAACACGCCATAATGGCCGGCCCCGGCTTGGACATAGTGCTTCTTGCGAAACGGCTTGATGTTGGGACACAGGTCTTGCGCCGCCAGGGTTTGGCCCAGGCCGCAAATATCGTCGCGTTCGCCTTCCACCGTCAGCAAAGACGTCTTGCGGATGGCGCGGGGATCCACCTTGCGGTTGCGGTAGGTATAGATGCCCCGCGCCAGATGATGTTCCTGAAATACCTTGCCCACCGTATCGAGATAAAATTCCGCCGGAAGGTCCGCGACGGAGAAATATTCGTCGTAAAATTTGCGGTTGGCGTCGGCCCTGGCCAGCTCGCCCTTTAAAATATGTCCGAACAAATCCATGTGAGCCCGCACATGGCGCGACAGATTCATGGTCATAAAAGCCGACAGTTGCAGAAAGCCGGGATAGACGCGCCGATGCGCCCCGGCATAGCGGCGCGGCACGGTGGTGATCAGGTTCCGTTCGAACCATTCCACCGGATGCTCATTCGCCAGGGTGTTGACGCGGGTGGGATTGATCGAGGTGTCCACCGGCCCCGCCATCAACACCAGGCTCTTCGGCGTGGCGGTATGACTGTCTTCCGCCATCAAGGCGGTGGCCGCCAGCATGGAGGGGCAGGGCTGGCACACCGCCACGCCATGCGCCCCCGGCCCGATATGGGCGAAGAACGCGATCAGATGATCGATATATTCGTCGGTGCCAAACCGTCCCAAGGCCAACGGCACGTCGCGGCCGCTTTTCCAGTCGGTGATATAGACGTCATGATCCGCCAGCAGGGTCTGGGCGGTGCCCCGCAACAGGGTGGGAAAGTGACCGGCCATCGGCGCCGCCAACAGGACCCGGGGCTGGTCCTGAACGCCTTCCTTGCGGAAATGCACCAGATTGCCGAAGGGCAGGTTCAGGGCGACCTCCTCGCGCACCGCCACGGGACTGCCCGACACCAGGACCTGATCGATGCCGTAGGGCGGACGGTCGTGGATCAGGTGCGAACGCGCCACGATTTCCGCGCCCGCCGCAAAGCTGCGGAACATGTAGTTGGCGGCGGGGCCCAGGGTGGTATCGCTGAAGGCTGCCTTCAGCAGGCCCGCGCCCGCGCGGATCGGCGCGAAAAAGTCCTGTTGGGCCTGATAGGCGTCGTACAACATCAGTTCCCGCTAGCCCCTAGGGAATCCCACGCGATTCCGGCCCTACAGATCGTATCCGATCCGGGAATGCTGCAATGCAAAATAAAGCTTGTCAACGCGCCAAAACCGAGGAAACTGGTGAATATGAACAGCGCGGTCCTCACCATATCGAGCAAGAACTACTCGTCCTGGTCCTTGCGCGGCTGGCTGCTGTGCCGGATGGCGGGCCTGGATTTCAAGGAAGAGGTGCTGTCCAGCGACGATCCTTCCGCGCGCGCCGAGCTGTTGATGCTGGCGCCATCCTTCCTGGTGCCGCGGCTGACCCATAACGGTATCAAGGTTTGGGACACGCTGGCGATCGCGGAATATCTGCACGAGATATTTCCGCAAGCCGGATTGTTACCGCGGGATGCGGCGGCGCGCACCCATTGCCGCTCAATTGCCGGCGAAATGCATTCGGGTT
This sequence comes from Rhizomicrobium sp., assembly GCA_035275465.1. GTDB lineage: Bacteria > Pseudomonadota > Alphaproteobacteria > Micropepsales > Micropepsaceae > Rhizomicrobium. The sequence continues at coordinate 15,390 of DATEMS010000008.1, forward strand.
TCGCCAATCTGCGCTCGGCGCTGCCAATGAATCTCAAGGCGCACTATAAGGGATTCAAGATTTGGGCGGCAGCCCAGGCCGACATCGAGCGCGTCACCGCCATCTGGCGCGAATGCTTGAGCCAATATGGCGGGCCCTATCTGTTCGGCGCGACGCCTACCTTGGCCGACGCCATGTACGCCCCGGTGGCGACGCGCTTTCAGACCTATGACGTCAAGCTCGACCGGCAATGCGCCGATTATTGCGAGACGGTGCTGGCGCTGCCCGACATGATCGAATGGGTCGAGGCGGCCAAGAACGAACGCGCCGGGATAGAAGAGCTGGAAGCGGAATTTTAAGCCTCTTTAGGACCCTGTTTCGCGCTTTTGAGGCCAGCAAGAAAGTTTCAAAGTGCAACATCCGTACTGACAGCTAGTCAGTTACCGATATTAACGAACTGGGCAAATTCGAATGGCGATACCTTCAAAGTCGGTCGCAACCTGTCTAGGATGCTTTGGGGGACCAACGGGGCTGTTTGGCATCGGCAGAGATCATACTTCTGATCTCGCGCTGTTTGTCTGCGGAGGGCTATATGAAATTTCTTGACGCTGCGCGACGTTTTTCTGTTGGGGTATTGTCCCTCTCGCTGGCGGGTTGTGCGGGCGCATCTGTTCTGCCCCTGTCCGCTGATACACTTCAAATCAGCGTATCCGCCGCGCCTATCTGCGGAGCGTCAGGCGCAAATAACGTTGCAGCACATCGCGCCGCTGTCGAAACTATTCGTCACGGTTTTGATCGCTTTATAGTGCTGGGCTCGCAAGCCCAGGACAATGTGAAAATGATTGCCATGCCGTCTACAGGATCGACGACAGTCGCGTCTGGCTCAGTAATGTCCACTCCCGGCTCTGGTATGGCGACATTCCAAGGTACGTCGACGACAACCAATGACGGTGGCGGACCATTCATATTCGGGGACCACGATCAAACGGTGATCATAAAAATGTTCAAGGATGCTGACCCGGCCGGACAGAATGCAGTTTCTGCTAGAGCCGCGTTGGGGGAAAAATGGCAGGAAGCGGTCGCCTCCAAAGGCGGCACATGCCTGTGAGCATCTAACACTTTTAAAACTGGCGAACGATCGCTATCCGCTCGCCGGATCGGCAGTTTGGGCCATTCTTTGAACCGACACATAGTCCGTCTTGCCGGTGGCCAAGACCGGAATGGCATCGACCAAAATAATCCGGCGCGGCAAGGCCAATTCTGTCACGCCATGATTTTGCGCCCAGCCCACCATCTCCACCCGGCGCGCTTCCTGACAATCTGTTACCAGCACGATCTGCTCGCCTTTGCGCTCATCGGGCACGGCAATGGCGGCATGGGCATTGTCGGGCCATAAAGCGGCCGCGATATTCTCCACCACCGCAAGCGACACCGCTTCGCCGCCGATCTTGGCGAAGCGTTTGAGCCGGCCGCGAATGGAAAGGAAACCGTCTTCGTCGATCGCGACGATATCGCCGGTATTGTGCCAGCCGTCCGGCGGCGGCACGATTTTTCCCGGCGCATCGGGCTTGATATAGCCCAGCATCACATTGGGCCCCTTCACATAGAGCTGGCCGGCGCCGGAAATGCCCTCCACCGGTTCCAGCCGCGCTTGCATGCCCGCCAGCATCCTGCCCACGGTGCCGGGATGATTGGCTTCCGGTTGATTGGCGGCGATCACGGGGGCTGTTTCGGTGACGCCATAGCCTTCCAACAGGGTGACGGAGGATTTTTTGCGCAGGAAGGCGCGGGTCTCATCGCGCAGCCGTTCCGCGCCCAACACCGCCATGCGCAAACTGTCCAGATCACCCGGCTCGCTGGCACGGGCATATTGGTTGATGAAGGTGTCGGTGGAGATCAGGATGGTGGCGCCGTGCTGGCGGATGCGGCGCACGATCTCCTTGGGCTGCAGCGGTGTGGGGTGGCACACCGCCTTGACCCCGATCATCAGCGGCAACAGGGTTCCGACCGTTAGTCCGAAGGAATGGAAGACGGGCAGGGGATTGAGCAGCACGTCACGCGCATAAAAATCGAAATGGGCCTGCGCCTGAGCCGTGTTGGTCAGAAGATTTTCATGGCTCAACGCCACGCCCTTGGGCTCGCCCTCGGTACCGGAGGTGAAAAGGATCACTGCCGGCTTGGACGGATCGGGCTTTGCCGCCAGCAAGCCGGGCAAGATTTTGCCCGCGGCGGCCGTCAGCTTATCCGCCAGAGACAAGCCTTTGCGCACATCCTCCAGATAGACGATCTCAGCGCCCAATCCCGCCACCACCGCCTCCAATCCCGCCTTGTCCACCAGACGGCGGGCGGTGACCACGCGCTTGACTTGGGCGATGGCCAGCGCGCTTTTCAATCCTGCCAATCCGCTGGTGAAATTCAGCATGGTGGGAATGCGGCCGAAGGCGGAGAGCGCGAAAAAGCTCAGTGTCGCGGCCGCGCCGGTCGGCAGCATGACGCCGACGCATTCCCCCGCGCGCGTTCCGTCCTTCAGCGCCGATCCCAGTCCGAAGCTGGCAAGGATGATGTCGTCATAGGTAAAAGTGCGCTCGTCGCCATCCACCAAGGCGATGGTGGCAGCGCCATGCTCGCGCCGCGCCTGCACAAGGGCTTGAAACACCGTGCGTCTGGCCACGCCGGGATCGAAGGGTCTGCGCGTGGATATTGCTTGATTCGGGCCTTGATCCGGCCCTTGATCCGGCATGGGCGCGCTTTTCCGAAAGATTCGAGAAGCGTCTTAGAGCAAATCCGTCCTTCTTAAAATTGCGGATATTCACTGTCGCCGGCCTTAGGTGGCATGAAAATGCCCGATCCAGCTTTGGAAGCTGCGCACCAAACGCTCGCGGCCGGTCGGAGACGCGGCCTGGAAAAGGCCGGCAATTTGTTCGCGCAAGGGCTTGGCATCCGCCCAGAGTTTTTCGGCTTGCGGCTCGATGGCACTACGCAACGGTTTGAGGACCTCGCGCTCCAGCCGCTTGGGGCCCAGCAAAGCGACCGCCAAGGCGGCCAGGCCGGCCGTTCCCAAGATATAATAAGCGGTGCGGGCCGGGCGGCTGGCTGCGATCCGGCTCAGGCTGGTGGCGAGGGAGGGCTTTGCGGCCGGAACTTGCGCGACCGAGCGCGAAGGACGGCGGGGTTTGGCTCGGGCTGTCATGTTTGCGCTCCAGTGGGTTACGAGAGGGCAACGCGGCAGGGCGCACGAAGTTCACGACAAGAAAAGACCCGGTGGCCGCAAGGCTCGCCGGGTCAAGTTGTTCAGGACCCCACTAAGGGAAAAATAGGGATCCTGCGGGACGGGTGTTACCACCGCCCGGCTGACATTTCGTTGATGCGTGACCGCCCTGCCTATGACCCGTAATTCGGGGATATGATACTATTCCTAGCCCGCAAGGCTGTCCCGCCGGGCTGGCGGATGATTTCCTGGAAACCAGCGGCTATATCTCGGTCATGACTGTTGTCATCGACAAGCTCGTCCCGCGTCATCCCGAAAAGGCTCACCGCCCGGACAACGACATTCAGCGCAAGCCCGACTGGATCCGGGTCAAGGCACCGGTGTCCAAGGAGTATGCCGCTACCCGCGAGATCGTGCGCGCCAACAAGCTGCACACCGTCTGCGAGGAGGCGGCCTGCCCCAATATCGGGGAGTGCTGGACCAAGCGCCACGCCACCATGATGATCATGGGCGATACCTGCACCCGGGCTTGCGCCTTTTGCAATGTGAAGACGGGTCTGCCCGGTGCGCTGGATACAGAAGAACCCGCCAATGTCGCGCGCGCGGTCAAAACCCTGGGCCTGGCGCATGTGGTGATCACGTCGGTGGATCGCGATGACCTGGCCGATGGCGGGGCGGCGCATTTCGCAGCCGTGATCGAAGCCATTCACCGGGAAAGCCCGGGCACCTCGGTGGAGGTGCTGACGCCGGACTTCTTGCGCAAGGATGGCGCCATCCAGACCGTGATGGCCGCCAAGCCCGAAGTGTTCAACCACAATCTGGAAACCGTGCCGCGGCTCTATCTGAGCATCCGCCCCGGCGCGCGCTATTTCGCGTCGCTGCGCCTGCTCGAGCAGGCCAAGGAGCTGATGCCGTCCGGCTTCACCAAGTCGGGCTTGATGGTGGGCCTGGGCGAAAGCCGGGAAGAGATCATGCAGGTGATGGACGATCTGCGCGCGGCGCGGGTGGACTTCCTCACCATCGGTCAGTATTTGCAGCCCACCAAGAAGCACGCCAAGCTGGAACGTTTCTGGACGCCGGAGGAATTTGTTTCGCTGGAATCGATTGCCCGGGCCAAGGGGTTCCTGATGGTATCGGCCTCGCCCTTGACGCGTTCGTCCTATCATGCCGACAGCGATTTCGCCGAGCTTCAGAAAGCTCGTGCCGCGAAAGCCTAATGATCTCCCATCGCGAAACACGCCTGGTGCCGTACCGGTGCGAGCTGATGTATGCGGTGGTTTCCGATGTCGAGAAATATCCGCAATTTTTGCCCTGGGTGGTGGGTTTGCGCGTCCTGTCGCGCCATCAAACCGGGCTGACGGCGGAAATGGCGGTGGGCTATGGCGCTTTGCGCGAGCGCTACACCAGCGATGTGACACTCGATCCCGCCCGGCGCCGCATCGACGTGACCCAGACCAAGGGGCCGTTCAAGACTCTGGAGAACCATTGGCAATTTGTGCCGCAGGGCGAGGGATGTGAGATAACATTCTCCATCCTGTTTGAATTCAAGAACCGCTTGCTGCACAGCGTGGCGGGCGCCAGGTTTGAAAAAGTGCTGCTCAAAATGGCCGACGCCTTCGAAGCGCGGGCAAAACACTTGGCGTCGAATTAAAACCCATGGCGCCAGTTCGGCGGCGTCATACCAGGGTTTGAAGCATCTCCAGCGCCGCAGCGACACTGGCCAGCCGGATAGCGCTGCGGCCGATATCGCCAAAGCGCAGTTCGCGGTGCAGGGTGGGCTGGCCGGCGCGCGCCACCGCGATATGCACCAGGCCCACGGGCTTTGCGTCCGTGCCGCCGCCGGGACCGGCGATGCCGGTCACCGCCACGGACAATTGCGCGGTGGAGTTGCGGATGGCGCCTTCCGCCATGATGCGCGCGACCGGTTCGGACACCGCGCCATGCTGGCGCAGCGTGGCCGCGGGCACACCCAGCAAGTCCTGTTTGGCTTGGTTGGAATAAGTGACAAAGCCGCGGCCGAACACATCGGACGCCCCGGCAATCTCGGTCAGCAGCGCAGCGATCAAGCCGCCGGTGCAGCTTTCCGCCGTGGCGATGCGCACGCCGTTGGCGCGCGCTGTCGCCAGCAATGTTTCGGCACGGGCAAGAAGAGAATCGCTGAACATCAGAAGGGCACCACATAAAGGCGGGCGGCGGCCACCAATAGACCCGCCATCAACCCGGCGATCATGTCGTCGGCCATCACGCCCAATCCACCGCCGATCTGCCGATCCGCCCAGGACACCGGCCAAGGTTTCCAAATGTCGAACAGGCGGAACAAAACAAAGGCCAGGAGGAAAGCGGGAAGCGAAACCGGCGCGGCAAAAACAGCCACGGCGCAGGCCAGCCATTGTCCCGCCAATTCATCGATAACGCATTCGGACGGGTCCTGGCGTCCGGTGGCGCGCAGATGATCGCCGCAAGCCAGGATGCCGATCACCAGAACGATCAGGCTTGCCGCCAATAGCCCCATGCCGCCGCCGGCATAGAGCGCGATGGGAATGGCCAGCGGAATCGCCATGGCGCTCATGATCGTGCCCGGCGCGAAGGGGAAATAGCCGATGCCGAACACCGAAGCGATGATGGTGGAGGCGCGCATCCTCAAAGCCGCACGGTGGCGATCGCTTGGGCGGCGATGCCTTCGCGGCGGCCGGTGAAACCCAGGCCTTCGGTGGTGGTGGCTTTCACGCTCACCCGCGCTTGGTCGATCTTCAATATCTCGGCGATCTTGGCCTTCATGGCATCGCGGTGCGGCCCCACTTTGGGACGTTCGCAAATGATGGTGACATCGACATGATTGATAACGCCGCCCTTTGCCGCCACCAGCGACGCCGCATGATCCAAAAATTTCCAGGATGCGGCGCCGCGCCAGCGCTCGTCGGTGGGCGGGAAATGCTGGCCGATATCGCCTTCGCCGATACAGCCCAAAAGCGCATCGGTAATGGCATGCAGGCCGACATCGGCGTCGGAATGGCCTTCCAACCCATGGCTGTGCGCGAGTTTGATGCCGCACAGCCAGATATGGTCGCCTTCCATGAATTTGTGCACGTCATAACCGGACGCGGTACGCACATCCGAAGACCCCAGCAAGCTCTCGGCCAATGCGAAATCCTCCTTGCGCGTCACTTTGATGTTTTTTTCTTCGCCTTCGACCATTTGCACTTTCAATCCGGCCAGCTCCGCCAATGCGACATCGTCCGTCACGTCTTGGGCCGCGTGATCGCGGTGCGCCGTCAGTATTTTGGCATAGGCGAATCCTTGGGGCGTCTGGGCGCGATAAAGATTGTCACGCGGCACCAAGCTCCAGCGTCCATCCGCGTCCTTGCGGCGCAAAGTATCGCTGGCCGCGACCATCGGCAGGGCGCCGTCGGCCCCGGCTTGCAGCGCGTCCACCACCCTTGCGATCACGCCGCGCGAGATCAACGGCCGTGCCGCATCATGGATCAGCACATAATCGGGAGCATCCTGGGACAAGGCTTCCAGACCCCGCCGCACCGATTGCTGACGGCTCGCGCCGCCTAGGACCGGCGGGGGTAGGTCCAGCCCCGCCAGGGCGGCGGTGGCCAGCTCCTGTTGCCCGGCACCGATGACCACCTGGACCGGATAGCCGGCAAAGGCCTGGACCGTCCGTCGCAGCATGGGCTGGCCACCCAGGCGTTCATATTGTTTCGGCAGGCCAAGCCCGGCGCGCTCACCTTTTCCGGCCGCAACGATCAGGACAGCGATACGGGGCATTCTGGTTCCTTCAAAACGGTGGACTGCTTAACATTTGCCATGGAACCCCGCGATATTTTGTTGCTTTGCGGTATAATGCCTATATTATTGGCGAATGATATGTTTGCTTAAAGAATAGGCATTCCGTGGTCGGTGTCCTTCAAAAGTTGCGTACGGCGGCTACGGCCGAGTCGGGCACCGGCACCATCGCCAATGCCCTACCCATGCCGGTGATGTTGCTGGGGAGCAAGACGGAAGTCTTATACGCCAATCCGGCCGCCGAGCAGTTCTTTGATACCGGCCTGCCGCTGTTGCGCAAGCAGACCCTGGCCGACCTGATCGCGGCGCATTCGCCTTTGTTTCAACTGGTCGCCCAAGCAGCCGAGCGCAATGCCTCGGCGGCGGAGCGCGACATCGATCTTTCCACTCCCCGCCACGGCGAGCGCGTGGCGGATGTCACCGTGACCCCGGTGCCGGACCCCGAGGGCGCCATGCTGCTGACGTTTCAGGAGCGCAGCCTGGCGCAACGCATGGACCGGCAATTGATGGCGCGGGGCGCGGTGCGCTCGATGCACGGCATGGCCGCGGTCTTGGCGCATGAAATCAAGAATCCCTTGGCCGGCATCCGCGGCGCGGCGCAATTACTGGAAGAGGCGCTGGGCGCCGAAGAGCGCGAAATGACCCAGTTGATCATCGCCGAAAGCGACCGTATCCGCGGCTTGATCGACCGGATGGAAAGTTTTGGCGACACGCGCGGGTTTACCCGTCATCCGGTGAATATCCACGAAGTGCTGGATCGGGTGCGCAAGGTGGCGGAGACCGGCTTTGCGCGCGGCATCACCATTTTGGAAAGTTTCGATCCGTCGCTTCCTGCGGTTTCCGGCGACCGCGATCAGTTGATTCAGGTCTTTCTCAATCTGGTGCGCAACGCCGCCGACGCGCTGCCGGAAAGCGGCGGTGAAATTACCCTGACCACCGGCTATCGGCCTGGCGTCAAATTCGGCGCAGGCCTGGCGGGCGAGCGGGTGTCGTTGCCCTTGGAAGTGACGGTGCGCGACAATGGCTCGGGCGTGCCCGCCGACCTTCTTCCTTATATTTTCGATCCTTTTGTCACCACCAAGGTGCGCGGTTCCGGGCTGGGGCTGGCGCTGGTCGCCAAGATCGTGGGCGATCATGGCGGCGTGGTCGAATGCGATTCGGTACCGGGGCGCACCATTTTTCGCGTGCTGCTGCCGCAAGCGCGCAGCGGGGAGAGCTAACGCATGGCGGCGACGATTCTGGTTTGCGACGACGACAGCGCCATCCGCACTGTGCTCAATCAGGCCTTGGGCCGCGCCGGCTATGATGTGCGCACCACCGGAACCGCGGCGGGCTTGTGGCGCTGGATCTCGGCCGGTGAGGGCAATCTGGTCATCACCGACGTGGTGCTGCCCGATGAATCCGGATTCGATCTGATCCCGCGCATCAAGCGCATGCGCCCCGATCTGCCGATCCTGGTGATGAGCGCGCAAAACACGCTGCTTACCGCCATCACGGCGGCCGAACGCGGCGCCTTTGAGTATCTGCCCAAGCCTTTCGATCTGAAGGAGCTGACCAGTGTGGTGGGCCGTGCCCTGGTCAGTCCGCAGAGCAAGCGCGACACAAGCCTGGAAGCGGCGGAAGAACGGCTGCCCCTGATCGGCCGTTCGCCCGCGATGCAGGAAATCTACCGCGTCATCGCGCGCCTGACCCAGACCGACCTGACCGTGATGATCATGGGCGAAAGCGGCACCGGCAAGGAATTGGTGGCGCGCGCCCTGCACGATTACGGCAAGCGGCGCCACGGCACTTTCGTCGCCGTCAATATGGCGGCAATCCCCAAGGAGCTGGTGGAAAGCGAATTGTTCGGCCATGAGCGCGGCGCCTTTACCGGCGCCACCAATCGTGGCGTGGGGCGCTTCGAACAGGCCGAAGGCGGCACGCTCTTTTTGGATGAAATCGGCGATATGCCGCTGGAAGCTCAGACGCGGCTGCTGCGTGTGCTGCAGCAGGGCGAGTATACCACCGTGGGCGGCCGTACCCCGATCAAGACCGATGTGCGCATCATCGCCGCCACCAACCGCGACCTGCGCCAATTGATCAGCCAGGGCATGTTCCGCGAAGATCTTTATTACCGGCTGAATGTGGTGCCGCTGCGCCTGCCGCCCTTGCGCGAACGCGTCGAGGATATTCCCGATCTGGTGCGCCACTTTCTGCGCAAGGCCGAGGATGAAGGCCTGCCGCACAAGACCTTGGATAATGAATCGCTCGACATGCTGCGGCGGCATCGCTGGCCGGGCAATGTGCGCGAGCTGGAAAATTTGATCCGGCGCCTGGCGGTGCTGCAGTCCGGCGACACGATTTCGGCGTCTTCGGTCAGCGCGGAACTGAAAGAACCCGCCAAGACCTTTGCCGCGGATTCCGGGGAGGGACCGCAGTCCCTGGCCGCGTCGGTCGAGCAATATCTGACCCAGTATTTTTTGGCCCAGGGCGACCGCTTGCCGCCGCCCGGCGTCTATGACCGCATTGTGCAGGAAGTGGAGCGGCCGCTGATCTCCATCTGCCTGGCTGCCACGCGCGGCAATCAGATTCGCGCCGCCCAGCTTCTGGGCCTGAACCGCAATACCCTGCGGAAGAAGATTCGGGACCTGGGGTTGGAAGTCATCCGTGGGCTCAGGACCGAATAGGGTTGCGGGCCTCCGGCCCGCAACGGCGCAGGGCCGCGCGCGACAGCGAAGTGAGCGGCCCGAGCCCGGAAGAGCGGCGCAGCGCGGCGCGCGACAGCGCAGTGAGCCGCGCGAGCCCGGGACTGATGGTAAAGCCAACGGTGCAGGTTATTTACCAGATTTTTCCGGGGTATTACGGGCCCGCGCTTGCCGCGCTGCGCCGTCCGGGGGCTTGCCCCCGGACCCTGTGCTGAATTTGTGACGCTGCATTCTTGCAACAGTCCGTGCCTTCGCTACACTGCTCCCCAACAAGACCGGACGGGGCGGGGCGGTCGTAACGGAAGACATGGTTAGCGAAACAACGTTCCCAGAGCGGCGCGCCAGTCTGCGCGCGGTATCCAGGCCATCACAGCTTGCCTTCGGCGTCGCGCTGTTGGCGGTGATGTCGGGCTGCGTGACCTACGCCCTGTTAATCGACCTTATTCCTTACCGGTTAAGCCGCGGCGAATGGATCGTGCTGCTGGTGTTCAACCTGGCTTTGGTGTTGTCGCTGGCGGTCGCCATAGGCTGGCGCATCGCCCGGCTGCTCGCCACCCGCCGCACCGGACGCGCCGGCGCCAAGCTGCATGTGCGGCTGGTGACCTGGTTCTCGGCCATCGCGGTGGTGCCGGCGATCCTGGTCGCGATTTTCGCGGCGGTGACTTTGAACCTGGGCCTGGACCAGATGTTTTCCGGCCGGGTGAAACAGGCTTTGGACAACGCCCAGAATGTGGCGCATCGCTTCATCATGGCGGAGGCGCGCGGCATCACCCTCAGCGCGGGCGAGATCGCGGAAAACCTGGCCCATGACCCGACCCTGATCGACGAGAACAAACAGCTCAAGGTCGGGCTGATGATGACCAAGATCGCCTTCATGACCAAGGACCGCGGGTTGATCGGCTCCTTTCTGCTGGACGGGGAGGGGCGCGAAGTGGGCAAGAGCGCGGCGCTTTCCTATTCGCCAGCGCTCAAGCCCAGCGCCGGCGATTTCGCCGATGCGCGGGCGGGCAAGATTCTGGTGGACGGCAGTCCCGACACCGGCTTGGTGCATGCGCTGGTGCGGCTTCCTTTCCTGAAAGACGTTTTCCTGCTGGTGGTGGAGAAAGTCGATCCCCAGGTGTTCGGCTATTACAGCCGCACCAAGGCGGCGGTGAGCGAATATAACCGCCTCAACGAATCCCGGCTGGAAACCCAACTGCAGTTTGCCGCCCTGTATGCGATGGTGACGCTGCTGGTGGTGCTGGCCGCGATTTGGTCGGGCCTGTGGGCCGCCAACCGCCTGGTGCGGCCGATTTCGGATTTGATCGACGCGGCGGGCCGCGTGTCCGAAGGCGATCTGACGGCGCAGGTGTGGGTGGAGCGCGGCGACGACGAGCTCAGCCGGTTGGGCATGGCCTTCAACCGCATGACCCAGCAACTGTCCGCCCAGCGCGGCGATCTGATGGCGGCGGGCCGCCTCAACGAGATCCGCCGCCGCTTCACGGAAACGGTTCTGTCCGGCGTCAGCGCCGGCGTGATCGGCCTGGACGGGGAAGGGCGCATCACCATCATCAACCGCGCCGCGGCACGGCTTTTGAACGCGGCGCCGGAAGATTTGGAGCATAGCCATTATTCCGACGCCGTGCCGGAACTGGCGCCGCTGATCCTGCGCGCCATGTCCGAGCCGGTAGGCCGCGCCGGCGGCGAGGTGTCCATCAAACGCGGCGGCGCCCCGCGCGCGCTGAGCGTGCAAGTCACATCGGAGCGCGACAGCGAGGACGGTTTTGTCGTCACCTTCGACGATATCACCGATCTGGTATCGGCGCAGCGCACCGCCGCCTGGGCCGATGTGGCGCGCCGCATCGCGCATGAGATCAAGAATCCGCTCACGCCCATCCAGCTCTCCGCCGAGCGGCTGAAGCGCAAATATTCCAGTGAGATCGTCAGCGATCCGGAAGTCTTCCAGCAATGCACCGACACCATTGTGCGGCAGGTGGGCGATATCGGACGCATGGTGGACGAATTCTCGTCCTTCGCGCGCATGCCCGCGCCGGTGATGCGGCGGGAAAATGCCCAGGAATTGGTGCAGCAGGCCGTGTTCCTGCAACGGGTGGCCAATCCGGGCATCACCTTCAACACCATCGCCCCCAAGGAGCCGGTACATTTTGAAGGCGACGGGCGGCTGATTTCCCAGGCCTTGACCAATGTGCTCAAGAACGCCGGCGAAGGTATCGCCGCGCGCATCGCCAGGGGCGATGACGAGCCCGGCAAAATCGACATCACCGTGGCGCCGAACGGCGGCTATTTTGCATTCCGCGTCACCGACAATGGCGTCGGCCTGCCGCCGGAGCATCGCCACCGCTTGACCGAGCCCTATGTCACGACGCGCGCCAAGGGCACCGGCCTGGGCTTGGCCATCGTACGCAAGATCATGGAAGACCATGGCGGAGAAATCACCCTTGCCGATGCGCAAAGCGGCGACGGCGCGGAAGTGATCTTGACCTTACCCTTCACCCAAAAAAGCCTAAAAGCACAGGACAGCAAAAAAGGACTGGAAGATGAGCAAAAACGGATCGCTGATCGCGTCTGAAATCCTCATTGTCGACGATGAGGAAGACATTCGCGACCTGATCTCGGGAATTCTGCGGGACGAGGGTTATACCACGCGTGTTGCGGGAGATTCGGACTCCGCTTTGAGCGCGATCCGCGCCCGGCGCCCGCAACTGGTGATCCTGGACATCTGGCTGCAGGGCTCCAAGCTGGACGGCATCGAAGTGCTCGATACCATCAAGCGCGAACAGTCCGACTTGCCGGTGGTGATGATTTCCGGCCATGGCACCGTCGAAACCGCGGTGGCCTCCATCAAGAAGGGCGCTTATGACTTTGTCGAAAAGCCGTTCAAGGCCGACCGCTTGCTGCATGTGGTCGAGCGGGCGCTGGAATCGGCGCGGCTCAAGCGCGAAGTGCAGGAGTTGAAATTGAAGGCCGGGGACGAGGGTGAGCTGGTCGGCAATTCGCCCAGCATCGCCCAACTGCGCGCCTTGATCGACAAGATCGCCCCCACCAACAGCCGGGTGCTGATCGCCGGTCCCGCCGGTTCGGGCAAGGAAGTGGCGGCGCGCCTGATCCATGCGCGTTCGCGCCGGGCGGCCAACGCCTTTATCGCCATCAATTGCGCCACCATGGAGCCGGACCGGCTGGAAGCCGAATTGTTCGGGGTGGAAAATGCCGACGGCCCGCGCAAGATCGGGTTGTTCGAACTGGCGCATAACGGCACGCTTTATCTGGATGAAGTGGCCGACATGCCGCTGGAGACGCAGGGCAAAATTCTGCGCGTGTTGATCGACCAGACCTTCACCCGGGTCGGCGGGCAAGTGCGGGTGCAGGTGGATGCGCGGGTGATCTGTTCCACCACCCGCGATTTGCGCGCCGAGACGGAAGGCGGACGTTTCCGCGAAGATCTGTATCACCGCTTGAATGTGGTGCCGGTGCGGGTGCCCTCGCTGGCCGAGCGCCGCGACGATATCCCCGTGCTGGTGGGCCATTTCATGAAGCGCCTGTCGGCGGCCGGCGGCTTGCCGATGCGCACCATCGGCGAAGACGCCATGGCGGTGCTGCAAACCCATGGCTGGCCGGGCAATGTGCGCCAGTTGCGCAATATCGTGGAGCGGCTTTTGATTTTGGCCAGCGACGATATCACCGAAGCCGTTACCGCCGATCTCTTGCCCACCGATCTGGGGGCGGGCGTGGCCGGCGCCAAGGGCGGCGATCTGGCGATTTCGCTGCCTTTGCGCGAAGCACGGGAAATCTTCGAGCGCGATTATCTGATGGCGCAGATCAACCGCTTCGGCGGCAATATCTCGCGCACGGCCGCCTTTATCGGCATGGAGCGTTCGGCGCTGCACCGCAAGCTGAAATCCCTGGGCGTGGGCGCGGCGCAGAGTTTTCCAAATTAGAGATTCTCCCGCCACAACCTATGCGTGACCAACGATGTCGCAAAAGAGCAGACCGAAGGGAATTTGCTTCTTCATCACCCCGATTGGCGAAGAGGATTCTGATGCGCGCAAGCGCGCAGATCAAATCCAGAAATTCATTCTCAAAGAAGTTCTCGGGCCAAAGTACAAAATTGTAAGAGCAGATAAATTACCCCACCCTGGTTCAATTACGCACCAGATTATCCAGCTCTTATATGATGCAGATTTAGTTGTAGCGGACCTGACAGGCTCAAACGCCAATGTGGCTTACGAACTAGCAATACGCCACGCGTTCAACAAGGTATCTATCCATTTGATAGATAAGGCGGACGTTATTCCGTTCGACCTTAAGGATGAACGAACCATCCCTTTTGATATCAAGGATCTTGATTCGATTAAGGGATGCAAGGACGATCTACGAAAGTTTTCTCAGGCAATTTCTCGAGACAAAGTTAAATACAGTTCGCCAATTTTCCGCGCACTTGGCGTCGCTGCAGCAACTACTGAGGAAAGAGAAAAATTTCTCGAAGACATGGTCGACAAAATCGACTCCATTGCCACTGATGTCAGCTCATTAGACACAACAATCACGTTCTCCGATGTAGATCAGATTGGTTCTATTGCGGAAGGGGTAGAAGCCATCCGAAACCAGCATGAAATGCTAGAAGCGAGTATCGAATCATTGGAATCCAAAATCCAGGAAGTTTTAGACAATTTGGCGAACCTAGCTGAGTAGTTGATTTGCCCTTCATGCACGGCTTACCCGTAAAAAAATGGTCCACCACCCGCGCGCCGTCGGGGCGCGTGGCCTATGTCAATGGACGCTATCTGCCGCATGGCAGCGCGGGCGTGCATATCGAGGACCGCGCCCTGCAGTTGGGCGACGGCGTCTATGAAGTCTGCAATGTGCTGAATGGCTGCCCCGCCGACCAGGAGCCGCATCTGGATCGGCTGGAACGCTCCTTGCGCGAACTGGGCATGGATATGCCGATGGGCCGCGCCGCGCTGAAACTGGTGATGCGCGAAGTCATCGCCCGCAACCGCATCGCCAATGGCCTGCTGTATCTGCAAGTGACGCGCGGGGCGGTGAAGCGCGACCATGTCCCGCCTGCCAACGCCCCGCGTCCGACTTTAATCATCACCATGCGGGCGCAGGACATGGACGCGTTGGCCAAGCGTCTGGAAAACGGCATCGCCATTTCCACCCAGCCAGACATCCGCTGGGGCCGCTGCGATATCAAGACGGTGCAGCTGCTGCCCAATCTGATGGCCAAAGAGGCGGCGAAGAAAAATGGCGCCTTGGAAGCCTGGCTGGTGGATGATGACGGTTATGTCACCGAAGGCGCTTCGACCACGGCCTGGATCGTGGACGGCGAAGGCGCCATCATCACCCGCGATCTCAGCAATGCCATCCTGCCCGGCGTCACGCGCCGCGTGATGCTGGACGCGGCGGCCGAGGCGCAACTGAAGATCGTGGAGCGCAAATTCACCGTGGCGGAAGCCAAAAAGGCGAAAGAAGCCTTCATCTCCTCGGCCACGGGCGCAGGCGTTCCGGTGGTGAAAATCGACGATGCGGTGATCGGCGATGGTACGCCGGGAGCATTGACCGTGCGGCTTCGCGGTCTCTATGCCGCATATGTCAGCCGAAAAAATGCCTGATTCCCGCGATTTTCTTCTTTCGCAATTGCAGCATTAAGTTAGACTATCCTTTAAGGTGCCGCGTGACCCCGCGTGGCTGAAACAATGGGAAAACCCATGAGCGATAAACAACAGAACCTTCAGGACACGTTTTTAAACGCGGTCCGCAAAAGCAAATCCGCCGTCACCATCTTTCTGATCAATGGCGTCAAGCTGCAAGGCAACATCACCTGGTTCGACAATTTTTGCGTGCTGCTGCGCCGCGACGGCCAAAGCCAGCTTGTCTACAAGCACGCCATTTCCACGGTGATGCCGATGGGGCCCATCCAGTTGCAGGATGAGCCGGCCGAAAGCTGAGCTTGTCCCAGCACGCTTTCGTCATCCATGTCGAACCCAAGAACCGCAGCAGCGCCGACAAGGCGTTGCGCGATGCCAAGGCGCGGCTGGACGAGGCGGTCGGGTTGACCGCCGCTATCCATCTGGAGGTTGTGGCGGCGCAGATCGCGCCCTTAAGCCGCCCTGTGCCCGCCACGCTGTTGGGCGCCGGCAAGGTCGAGGAGATCGCGATCCTGGCGCGCGCGCGGGAGCCTGACGTCATCATCGTCAACGCCCATCTGACGCCGGTGCAGCAGCGCAACCTGGAGAAAGCCTGGAACAGCAAGGTGCTGGATCGCACCGCCGTGATCCTGGAAATCTTCGGGGAGCGTGCCGCGACGCGAGAAGGTCGCTTGCAGGTGGAACTGGCGCATCTGAATTATCAGCGCTCGCGCCTGGTCAGAAGCTGGACTCATTTGGAGCGCCAGCGCGGCGGCTTCGGCTTTTTGGGCGGACCTGGCGAAAGTCAGATCGAAAGCGACCGCCGTCTGATCGCCGAACGCATTGTGCGGATCAAGGCGGAATTGGAGAAGGTCAAGCGCACCCGCAGCCTGGGCCGCCAAGCACGCAAAAAAGTGCCGTTCCCGGTGGTGGCGCTGGTCGGCTACACCAATGCCGGCAAGTCCACCTTGTTCAACCGGCTGACGCAATCGCAGGTACTGGCCAAGGATCTGTTGTTCGCCACTTTGGATCCCACCATGCGCGGGGTGAAGCTGCCGCAGGGCACCCGAATCATTCTTTCCGACACGGTGGGTTTCATCGCCGATCTGCCCACCGAATTGGTGGCCGCTTTCCGCGCCACCCTGGAAGAGGTGCTGGAGGCCGATGTCATCGCGCACGTCCGCGACGCCGCCCATGAGGAAAGCGCCGCCCAGAAGGCCGATGTGCTGAAGGTGCTGGAAGACCTGGGCGTGCCGCCGGATAGGCCCATGCTGGAAGTGCTGAACAAGATCGACCTGCTGGAGCCGGAGCAGCAGAAGGGCATGCTGGCCTGGAACGGCCGCAAGGCGGCGATCGCGGTCTCCGCCCGGACGGGTGCGGGAATTGCGGACTTGCTGCGCGCCTTTGAACGCTGCGTGACACGTGACAACATGGTGCTGACCTTGACGCTGGACGCCGCCGACGGCAGCGCCCTGGCCTTTGCCTATCGCCATGCCCAAGTGCTGGAGCGGCGGATGCGCGCCGGAAAGATCAGCCTATCGTTGCGGATTCATCCCGACGATTTGGGCCGGTTCGAAAATAGATTCCCTAAAAAATCTCTGTAGAGCAGGATGTTACTGACTAGTTCTTACCTTTTAGATTAGGTGGATTTCTGGACAAAGCCCGCCTAGCTTGGAGCAGGGATTGTTGGGGGCTTTTGATGAAACGCCGGTTGGCGCTCTGTCTGGCATGGGCCGTGGCGGGCTGCGTTTCGCCCTTGGACACCGCTTACAAAGGAGCGGATGCGGGCTTTCTGGTTGCCTCCATCGGCCAGGCCAAACCAGGCTATCCCCTGACCCGCGAAGTCAATTACCTCGCCGTGTCGGATCCGCCCACCGGACGCAATCAAGCCCAGATCATGTTTGCTCCCTCGAGCATTTTCTCCACTTACGATTTCGACAACGACACTTTTCAGGGGCAGGTGGTGATCCATCATCTGAAACCCGGCCTTTACAAGCTCGTCGGCGCCAATGCCTCGCTAGGGACCTCTTCCTGGTCGGACGGCAGAGATATTTCTCATTTCTTTGACATCAAGCCGGGTAAAACCACCTATGTCGGCAGTTTTGTCGGGGCCAGCACCTTGAGCCGGGACAAGGATTTTTTTGGCCAGGATATTGTGCTGAGCGTCTCGCTTCACGCCGAAGACGCGCATGAGCGGGACTTCGCGGCGGCCCGCAAGCATGAGCCCGGCTTGCCGCCGATCACCCAGACATCGATCCCCAAATTGCCGAGGACACAGGGCGGGAAGCGTCCATGAAAGCGTGGTTGGCGCTCTGTTTGGCTGGCGCCGTGGCGGGCTGCAACATTCCGGCCTTGGAGACGAACTATAAGGGGTCCGATGCGGGATTTCTGGTCGGGTCCATCGGCTTCACCGAGCCATCACTGACCTGGTATCACATGTATTACCGTGCCGTGCCGCCGCCGCCGGGCCTCATCAATCAAGCCGTGATCGAGATTTCCAGCGCCTCCTTGTTTCACGGGCGGGATTTCAACAACGGCACGGTGCAGGGGCGCGTCCTGATCCACCATTTGAAGCCCGGCCGTTACGAATTCTTCTCCGGTCAAGTCAGTGGCGGCTATATCTGGAAGCCGACCGCCGATTTTTCCTTTCCGTTCGTCATCAAGCCCGGCGAAACCACCTATGTCGGCAGTTTCGTGGGCACCCAGATCATCGCCGAGGAGAAGGGATTTTTCGGCCAGGACATGGAGGGCGGGGCCGTGATCCGCTCTCAGGATGAACACGAGCGTGATTTCGCGGCCGCGCGCAAATATGAACCCAGCTTGCCGCCGATCACCCAGACCGCGGTGCCCAAGACGATGCAGATGCAGAACAAGGGGCCGATGCTGGAAGCTACTCCCGCGCCTTTGCCTCCCGCCATAGCGCTTCCATCTGTTCCAGAGGCGCATCGCCCATCCTGACGCCTTTGGCGGCCAGTTCGGTCTCGATATGGCGGAAGCGGCGGGTGAATTTGGCGTTGGCGCCGCGCAGGGCGGCCTCGGGGTCCACTTTCATGTGACGCGCCAGATTGGCAACCACGAACAGCAGATCGCCGATTTCTTCTTCGCGCTGGTCCTGGGTGGTGGCGTCCAGTACCTCGCGCGCTTCCTCGGCCAGCTTGTCCAGCACCAGGCGCGGATCGTTCCAGTCGAAACCCACGGTGGAGGCGCGGCGCTGAAGCTTTTCGGCCCGGGTCAAGGCGGGCAGGGCGCTGGCAACATCGTCCAGCAACCCGGTTTGGCCGGACGCAGTGCGTTCGCTTTCTTTCAGCTTTTCCCAGAAATCCTTCTGGGCGGCAGCCGTGGCCTTGACCTCCTCATCACCGAACACATGCGGATGGCGGCGGATCATCTTGGCGGTGATAGCTTCGACCACGGTGCCGAAATCGAACAAGCCGGCTTCTTCGGCCATGCGGGCGTGGAACACGACCTGGAACAAAAGATCGCCCAGCTCGCCGGGCAAGGCTTTCAGGTCCTTGTCGGCGATTGCCGAGGCCACCTCATAGGCTTCCTCAATGGTGTAAGGCGCGATGGTGTCGAAGGTCTGGACCTTGTCCCAAGGGCAACCGTCGCGCAGGCGTTTCATCACCTCCAGCAGCACGGCGATGTCGCGGGAGGGCTTCACATCAGAGTCGTTCATAGGGGCCAGTTAGGGGTGGGCGCCGCCAGGCGGCAAGAGGCTGACAGCCCAAACCCAATCCAGGCCCATGCCATATTATCGTATAAGTAATATTATGAGAAATTGCATCCCGAAGTTACACTTGGGATACCCAGCCACAAGGGGTATTCTGAGTGACCGCGCCGGGAATCCGCCGGAGCGGCCTTGAGCCTTGGGGGCTGCCGCTCATGAAACTGGCATTGACGTATAGAGGTGAACTGCGGGCCAATGGTGGCCCAAAGCCCAAATGGGAAATTAGAAAGCAATTCGCCCCCCAGCTAGCGGAGTTCTGGCGGCTCAGTCCCTCAATGAAGATGCTGGAGGCGATGCGGTATCTGCCGACCGAGGGCTTTAAATTAACCGCTGAGCGACACCACAGTTTTTCCCCAAATAAGGACCCCCTCCCGCCTACCATGTATGACCATATTGACCTGTGCGCTCCAGTCGCGCGCGGGTCAAAAACCTTTCTCCCTATCGTTAGGGACAGTTTGGCGCTTCAGTGCGGCCTAAAAATACTGTTCATGCGCCAAGAAGAACCTGGGCGCATCTACCAGGGCGGCGATATGGACAATCGCCTTAAAACGCTTCTGGACGCCCTTTCGGTGCCCACCCTTGAACAGGTGGTCGAGGATGACCAACCGTCTCCGGTTCATTGCCTACTTGAGGATGACCGCCTTGTTACTCGCCTGGATGTGGACACGCAGCGCCTTCTTTCCGCGCCGGGCGCTTCTTGTCATGAGGTAAATCTCGTTATCGAGGTGGACATCAGAGTTACGCAGCCGCGTACTTACAATCACATTTTCTTGGGTGATTGAATGGCGACCCTCTTAAATGCCGTCTCAAAGTCCTTTGGGTCTTTGCTGGCCCCTACTTCCTCGCCCATGTCTTTAAAGCGCTTGTGGCGCTCGGCGTCGGTTATTTTTTTCTTTGGTGCTGGTTTCTTTGCCATGCTTCGTTCCTACAGTTCTGCTATTCCCAACTCATTTATGAAATCTCTTCCCTTTTCGGTCAGGAAAACAAGGTCCGGCGTCGCTTTTATTGATCCCATGGTTATACCGCTATTGACGGTGTGTACGCCAATAAATCCGGAATCTAATGCTCTCTTCAAAAGTATCAGCATAAAGCCAAGCCACGGGATCGCGTTATTTGGTGGCATTTTGCTCAACTCGAACATCGTATCAATCTCAAGCTGAGAGTATTTGTCATGGACGAAGCGCAAGTTGATTTTGTAAAGCCGCAAGGATTTACGATCAATTTCCCCTCTGTCGGCGCGCCTGTGGCAATTCGGGCAGAGGGTGATGAGATTGTCGTATTCGTGCGCCTGACATTGCGCCCACGGGACAATGTGATGAACATCGACTTCGATGTATCTGCAGGTGGGGATGGAGCAGCGGTGCCCAGCCTCAACAAGGACGCGCCGACGGATTTCAGCAGGTATTGGAGGGCGCCCCTCCGATGAACCTTGCTCAGACATCAGTCTCGCGCCTTTCCAAATCTTCAGTCCAAAACCGCACCAATTCCTGGATGGTGCGGAACACCCGGTTCTTATGCACTAGTCGTTTGATAGGTGAGCCGCTTACCCTTGAAGCCCTTAAGGGCAACGTTGGCACGGCTCACGTCATTGTAACCCAGCTTTTCGCGGGTGTTCTGGCGGAAATCAAACTCAGCAGTATAGCGGTGCAGATGCTCGGCGCTGACATGCTGGTAAGTACCGATCATGCCGCGTTTGAACACACTGAAAAAGCCCTCAAGGGTGTTCACATGGACCGATCCGGTTTCGGTCTTGCGGGCATATTCGCCAATGCTGTGGTTCACGCTTTCATGCTTTTTCACGCCGCGCGGGAATTTGTAATACTGCGCGCCGTCGGTATGCAGGGTGCTGTCCGGGTGCACATTGTCGGCAATGGCCTTCATGATTTCGGGACGTGCCGGGGCATTGCGAAGCACCACGGTCTTTTGCTTGCCGCCACGCTCCACAAGGCTAAGGACGCCCACCTTGTGCTGGTAGCCAGGACGCTTGCGGGTGTGCTTGGAGTTGGTCAGGAACGCCTCATCGGCCTCCACAATCTTGCCCTCCCCGCCAATCGGGCCTTCGCCTTGGGCAGGGGCCATGGCTTCCCGGATGCGGTGCGAGAGGAACCAAGCGGTTTTCATGGAGCAATTGAGCATCCGCTGAATTTGGCGGGTCGAAATGCCCTTCTTGCTGGCGCACATGAGGTGGATGACCTGAAGCCACAGGTGCAGGGCCAGATGCGAGGACTCGAAAATGGTCCCCATACGCACGGTGAAAGGCTTGCGGCAGCCGTAGCACTTGTACAGGCCGGGCCGGGTGGTCTTGCCCGAAAGCTTCCCCACGGGCTTCCCAGAGTTACAGTGCGGGCAAACCGGGCCGTTCGGCCAAAGATGCGCCTCGACGTACGCAAAGGCGTCCGCTTCGGTCTTGAACTGAGGGGCATCAAAAACAGATTTGGCCATAACCGGGACTCGTTTAATGCCTGGAAACACTACATGGAGTGCTGGGGTATGTCAAGTGTAACGTCGCCAATTGCATGGCGATACCTGGGGAAATCGGTAACATTCACAAAGTCCCTCAAACGGACATTTGAAGCCCTACTTTTCTTTTCGCGTTATAATCCGGGGACAAACAACAGGTGGTTTCTTCCCATGGCCGACAAACTGAGCGACAAGGAAATCGCGCGCCGCAAGCAGCAGGCCGCGCTGAAAGCCGCGGCGCCCAAACCTCATGAAAACTTCATGCAGACCAAGGGCGGCGGCAAGCATGGCTTCAAGCAGCCCAAGGCCCGGATTCAGCGCCACCAGGGCCGTTGAGGACAGAACCTTGATTTGACTTGTCCCGGTCTTAGGCAGACCCTTCCCGCATGGCCGACAAGACAATTGCGCAGCGGCAGGATGAGTGGGCCGCCCACGGCAATATCGCCAAGATGCAGGCCCGGTTGATGACCGAGACCGATGCGCGCAAGCGCGCCGCGCTTGAGGAAGCGATTGCCGCGCAGCGCAAGCGGATTTCCCCGGACTGAGGCTTGGGTCAGAAAAGCAACTAAGGCGCCGTTCCGGAACTGGAGATGGTAGAGCTAGTACTCGTGCTGCTGGTGACGGTCGCAACACTGATAATGAGCAGTTTCGTGACGCTGTCGAACACCACTATGGAGTCGATACCATCGAAAATATGGGATTTTTTAACCGAATTCACCGCCGCACGGCCAGCCGCCCGGCCGGCCGCGCCACCGGGCGCTAGCGGATTGCCGCTCTCTGATCCCAATGCGCCGGGGCCTATCTGTCCGCCGGGCGACAAGGACTCGGCTTTCGCCGGGCCGGGCGCGGCCAGGAGCATGGCGGCGAAGAACGCTGTTTGGAATCGGGGCATTTGACGGAGCATCAGGCTTTGTACCTTGCTCATAGCAAGGTTTTGTCACAATACCGCGTCAAAGAAAAAGGCCCGGCGCGAGGGTACGCAAACCGGGCCTTTCGAAGCCTTGGCGGTATATGGAGATACCGACGCCCCACAGCCTCTGATAAATTATCATCATGTCTTATTGCCGCCGTCAACGGCCCGATTCTATTGCTGTAAACGGCTCACAGACAAAGCCCGCCGATAAGGCAAGGTTTCGCTCTGCAATTTTTTTGATCACCCTCGCCTGTTAACCGAAAAAATTCCGGATCAACGGCAAAATCAAGCAGATTGCGCTGGGTGGCGGTGGCGGCCAGCGTCAAACCAGACTGGCGATTTTGATTTTTCAGGGATTTTCAACCCGGCTTCGGAGCCGGCGCCCGGGTGACGGTGAAGTCCTTCAGCCGGTCGGCGGCCAGGGTGAAGTCTGGCTCCAATTCCAATACCTTTTTGTAATCGAAATAGGCTTCCTTGTAGCGGCCCAACAACTGCTGCGCCACCGCGCGGTCGTAATAGCCGATATGGGGATAGCTCATTCCCAGCTCCAATCCCTTATTGATCTGATCCAACGCCGCCTGATGCTGGCCCTGCTTGATCAGCATCGAACCCAGATTGACGTAAGGATCGCCCAGCTCGGGATCCAGCGTGATCGCCTGATGGAAATCGGCCCGCGCCTGTTCGGTCCTGCCCAGCCTGTCCAGTATCACGCCGCGATTGTCATAGGTGGCGGCGCGGTTCTTACGGGTCAGCATTTCATTCCTCAGCGCCATGTCGCAGACCCCCACGCCTTGCGCCGGATTGGCGCCCGATTTGGCGTAGAGGAAACAGTCATGCGCCAGGCCGCTGCCCACAGAAACCATCACCTGGCCTTGCGCCATGGCGGTTGCGCCCAACAAAAGGCCGGCGCCGAAAAGCAGGACATGAACCTTCATCCCGGACTCCGGAAAAAAAGTTGCCAGTCCATATTACACCTTTTTTGCCCGCGACGCGCGCCATTTCCCTTTTTGTTTTTCTACGGGCGCTGGAACTTTTTTCGACCAAGAAAAACATATGCTTGTAGCGTAGTGTTAATGAAATTTCACAACTTTGACCTGGGGCTAGGCAGCGTTTGCTGATTCCCCTGCTCCGCAACCGGCCGCGAAACCGTCCAGTGGACGGTTTCGCGATCCCGAGCTTGCCGACACCTGCCTTCAGTCCGGCAGCGCGAATACATACAGCACATGGCCGGTGGAAGGCCGGCGCACTTCTTTCAGCAGCGCGTTGGGCTTCTGCTGCGGACTGCCGCCGCCCAGACCGCTGGCCACCGCGATAAATTGCTTGCCGTCCAGGCTGAATGACACCGGATAACCTTGCACCGTGTTGCCCAGCCGTGTTTGCCACAGGATCTTGCCGGTCTTGGCATCGATCCCCTTCAGGTTGCGGTCGAAGTCGCCGACAAAGGCCACGCCGCCCGCGGTGGACAGGACCGCGCTGAGGAACGGCGCGCGCTGCTGCCAGGACCAGACTTCCGTCATGTCGGAGGTGCGATAGGCAGCCAACTTGCCCAACATCTGTTTGGAGCCGGGCGTGAAGTAGAACATCTGCGACGCCGCGGTGCCGCCGCCGCCCAGCTTCATCTCCACATCCTTACCCTGGATCATCACGCAGCTTTGGCTGAGCGGAATGATCAACAGATCGTCGGGCTGATAATAGCTGGTGGCCTGATAGTCATGGCCGCCTTGCGGACCCGGACAGGAGGAGAGCCATTGGTTGGTCTTCTGCTCGAGAATGTCCTTGCGATAGGTCAGCGCCCCCGTCTTGTGGTCGATTTTGGAAAAGACGTTCTGGAATATCGTCTCCTTGGCCGCCAGGAACTTGCCGGTGACGCGGTCCAGCTTCCACAGGATGCCGGGCTTGCCGATGGTCAGAAGCACTTTCTGATCGCCGTGATTGATCAGCACCCGCTCGAACACTTCGTCCAGATCCAGCGTCTCGCCGGGGGCATGCTGAAAATACCATTTCAGCTTGCCGTCGTCGGGATTGAGCGCCAGCGTCGAGGACGTATAAAGCGCAGCGGCATTGCCGGTCTTGCGGCTGGCGCGGAACCACGGCTTGGCCTGGGCCACGCCCCAATAGGTCGTGTTCAGGTCCGGATCGTAAGTGCCCGCGATCCAGGTATCGCCGCCGCCGCGCAGCAGGTTGGGCAGTCCGTTCCAGGTATCGCCGCCAGGCTGGCCTTCCAGGGCGGTGGTGAAGAACTTCCATTCGCGCTTGCCGGTATCGGCGTCAAAGGCGCTGATATAGCAATTATTCTCCGAATAATTGTCGCAACGGGTGAGACCCGTCAGCACCTTGCCGCGCATCACCATCACGCCGCCGGTGTTGGAATTGTTGGTGCTTCCCAACGCTTCTTGCCACACCATCTTGCCGGTACGCGCGTCCAAGGCATGAAGCTTGGCGTCGGTGGTGGCGACATAGACTTTGTCTTTATAGACGGCCAGGCTGCGCGTGCCGCCATAGGCGTTGCGCGACACCGGCCCGATGCGGTGTTCCCAGATCAGTTCGCCGCTGCGCGCATCCAGCGCCTGCACCGTATTGGAGGTGTTGGACAGGAACATGGTCCCGGCATGGATGATGGGCGTCACCTGGCTGGCGCCGCCCTCATTCATGTTCCAGGCCCATTTGAGCTGGAGGTTTTTGACGTTGGCGGGGGTGATCTGGGTGAGCGGGCTATAGCTCCAGCCTTGATAGTTGCGGCGGTACATCAGCCATTCGCCGTCCGGCGGATTCTTGAGCATCTCGTCGGTGACGTCGACATAGTTTTTCACCGTGCCCTTCACCGTCAGGCCTTGGGGCGGCGCGCTGGCCGTTGACGTATTGGCCGCTGACGCGCTGGCTGGTGCCGTTTGGGTCACCACCGGCGCGGCGATCGCTGCCGGCAGGATCTTGCCATCGGCGATGGAAGACACCTTCACGTCGGTGTTCTTGCTGAAGGGCGTGGTTCCCGCCTTGGCGCCGTTGGCGTACAGAAGATAGGCGGTGATGTTGGTATATTGCTCTTCGCTCAGGCCGCCCGCCCGGCCCACGGGCATGGATATGGCGATGAAATTGTAAAGCTCCTTGGTGGAGCGGTTGCCGAAGGACGAGATAAAGCCGGGGCCGCCCACGGCCGGCGCATCGCCGGCGCCCACCAGATTGGCGCGGTGGCAACCGGCGCAATTGGCGACATAGGCGCTGTGGCCGGCTTGGGCCTGCGCCATGGTGTAAACGCCGGCGCCTTGCGCAAAGGCATAGGCGCCGCCCAGGGCGACAATCGCGGCCACGCCGCTCAAGAATTTTGCCGTGCGGTTCATGTTTAGTTGCTTCCTGCCGGTTCCAGCCAACCCTGCAAATGGCCGTCGGGGGCCTTTTCGCTATCGATGCGGATATAAAGACTCTGCTTGTTCAAGGCTGCGAGCTGCGCGGATGTCAGCTTGATGGAACCTGCCACCGTGCCTTGCGTGGCGGACGTGACGGTCAAGGTGCCGCCAATGGCATCGCCCAGCACGCCCTTCGCCAGCCCGACACGGAACGACGCGGCGGTGGCGGGCGAACTGAGATTGGAGAAAGTGCCGCGCACGCTCAGGGTGCGCCCTTCCAGAGTCGCGGTGACCTGCCCCTCGCTATCGATCACGGTGGCGCGGCTGGTGGCGTTAAACGGCGCGGGATCGAGCTGCGCCTCAAAACTGGCTGCCCAGGCAGGAGCGGCCCACAGAAGTGCGGCGGCGGCGCAGATCAAGATAGTTTTGTGGCGAAACATGCGCCTGTTTCCTCCTGGCGTTACGGCGGGTCAAAACCGGCCTGGATCAAGTGCCCAGATACCATTCCCCGACTGACTTTGCCCTGACGTTTGGGCACGGGGTGACGATAAGTCAAGTAGTTCAAAGCGCGCCATGCTGCCCGGGTCTTGCTGCATCGCAGCAGCGCGAAAAGGGCAGAGTTTGAGCCTCTAGAAAGTTAGGATCATCCCGTCATAGGCCGGTTCAATGCCGGGCGGCAGCTCGCGCCGGAGCGTCTCATAATCCATGTCCACATGCATGTTGGTGAGAAGCGCTTGCTTGGGCTTTACGCGCGCGATCCATTCCAGGGTACGTTCCAGATGGGCATGGCTGGGGTGCGGTGTGTGGCGCAAGGCATCCACGATCCAGCACTCCACCCCCGCCAAGGCGTCAAAGGCCTCGTCATCCAAGCCATCGGCATCCGGCGAATAGGCCACCGGGCCGAAACGATAACCCAGGCTGCGGATGCGGCCGTGTCTTTGGCCAAAGGCGCGCACCGGCACGGCCCCGCCGGGACCGTCAACCGTGAAATCCGTGAAAGGTTCGGGGATTTCGTGCGCGATCAGAATAGGCGGATATTCGCTGCCCGCCGGCGTCTCAAAGCAATAGTTGAATTTCTTGCGCACGCCCTGGAGCCCCGCCCGGTCGCTGAACAAATCCAGTTTGCGCTTCATGTTCATGGTCACCACGCGCAGATCGTCGATGCCGTGCAACTGATCGGCATGATCATGGGTGATCAAAACCGCGTCCAGCTTGCCGACATGCGCCGCCAAAAGCTGTTCGCGCATGTCGGGCGAAGTATCCACCAGCAGGCGCGTTTCCCCGCCCGCCCCTTTGCGTGTCACCAGAATGGAGCAGCGGCTGCGCCGGTTTTTGGGATGGTCCGGATCGCAGGCGCCCCAAAAGGGTGCCCCCTCGCCCAGCCGCGGCACGCCCCCGGACGATCCGCATCCCAAAATGCGAACCTGAAGGCTCATGAAGGCCGCTGCGCTTTGGAGAACAGGCCGAAGAAATTCTCTGTCGTAACCCGCGCCAATTCCTCCGGCGTGACGCCTTTGAGATCCGCCAGCATTTTGGCGGTGTGCACCACAAAAGCGGGCTCGTTTGTTTTGCCCCGATGCGGCACGGGGCTGAGGAACGGCGCATCGGTTTCCACCAGCAGCCGTTCCAAGGGCACGGTCTTGATGACATCGCGCAACAAGGCGGAATTCTTGAAGGTGGCGATGCCCGACACCGAAATATAAAGCCCCAACGCCAGGGCGGCGTCCGCCAGTTTTTGCGTGCCGGTGAAGCAATGGATCAGGCCGGTGAAGGCGCCCTTGCCCATTTCCGCGCGCAGAATGTCGATCGTGTCGTCATCGGCATCGCGGGTATGCACGATCACCGGCAAGCCGGTTTGCCGCGCCGCTGCGATATGACTGCGAAAATTGGCTTGCTGGGGCCCGCGCGGCGCATGTTCGTAATAATAATCCAGCCCGGTTTCGCCGATCCCCACCACCTTGGGATGGGACGCCTCGCGGATCAGGGCCGCTTCATCGTCCAACAATTCTTTTTCGGACTCATGCGGATGCACGCCCACGCTGCACCAGACATTGGGGAATTTTTCCGCCACCGCCTTCACGCCGGCAAAGCGCTTCAATTCCGTGCCGATGGTGAGGCACACGCCGACACCGGCCGCCTCGGCGCGCCCCACCACGGCATCCACCTGGCCGGCATAATCGGGAAAATCGAGATGGCAATGGCTGTCCACCCAAACGGCGCCGGGCCTCACAGCACACCGCTCCGCGCCACCTGGGCAAGATCGCGCGCGGTGCTGAGCACCGTCTGGCGCGGCTCCAGGTGCAGGCCGGCGGCGCGGGCAAAGCCCTGCTCGATCCGCGCCTGCAGCCCCACCCAACGCTCCAATCCCGGCACGCCCTGACGGGCTTTGGCGCGAATACGGTCCGAAAGCGCTTCGACCAAAAAGCCGCCGAACAATTCCAGCCCGTCGCGCATGCGAAAAAGTTTTTCGCCCAAAGACAAAAGCGCGAGCAGATCGGGCTGGCGGGCATTCTCGATCAAACGGTCGGCTTCCTGCGCCAAGGTGGCGCCCTCGCCCGTCGCCAAGGTCAGCGCGGCGCCGATGCTGCCGCCCGAAAGCCGCGCCAAGGACGCGCGCTCCGATGGACTCAAATCACGCACATGCCGCGCCAGGCCTTTTTCCAAAACCGCATCCTCCAAGGGACGTAAATCCAGCCTTTGGCAGCGTGAGCGAATGGTGGGGAGCAGCCTTCCTGGCATGTTGGAAAGCAAAAGCAGCATGGCGTCCGCAGGCGGCTCTTCCAGCATCTTCAGCAGGGCATTGGCGGCATTGTCGTTCATATCGTCTGCGGTATCGACGATTCCCACCCGCCAACCGCCCGCGCCGCTGGTCATGCCGAAGAAATCCGCCAGCCGGCGAATTTCGTCCACCGACAGCACGGTCATCAGCTTGCCGGTCTTGGGGTTCAGCGCGCGCTTGAGCACCAGCAGACCTGGATGGGATTGTGCGCCCACCTGCCGGGACACGGCGTGATCCTGAGGCAGCGACAAATCTTCCGGCCCTTGCGCGGTCGCGCCATAAGCCAAGAGATAGCGCGCGATGCGGTAGGCCAGCGTCGCCTTGCCGATCCCCGGCGGGCCGGTGATCAGCCAGGCGCTGGGGGCGCGGCCTGCGCGCAGTGCCCGCGCCGCGCGTCTCAGCACTGCATCTTGACCCCACAGCTCGAATGTTTCGCGGGGATGGGCAAATCCCTCGATACGGTCACTGTCGCTAGTCTCCAAAGTACGCTTGGCCATGGGGCGGTTATAAATCGAAACGGCGGCAGACGGCGGCGAAAATCGCCCCGGCCACCTCATCCTCGGTTCCACCGGCATCGATCACCCGGCAGCGTCCCGGATCGCGCCTGGCGATATCCAGAAAGGCCTGGCGCAGTTTTTCGTGGAAATCCGTACCGAATTTCTCAAAGCGGTTTTCCGCGCCCGCTTTGGCATCGGGCCGCGCCATGGCGCGCGCCAAACCCAAGCGCACATCCAAATCCAGGATCAAGGTCAAGTCGGGCGCGAAATCATCCAGCACCGCGCTGTCGATCCGCCGGATGGTTTCGCGCGGCACCCCGCGTCCTACGCCCTGATAGGCAAAGGTGGAGTCATTGAAGCGGTCACAAATCACCCAACGCCCCGACATCAAGGCGGGCCCGATGGTGCGCGCCACATGATCGGCCCGCGCCGCATAGGCCAGCAAGGTTTCGGTGATGGCGTCCCAGCGGCCGGGCTCGCCTTCCACCATCAGCTTGCGGATTTCTTCCGCGCCGGGCGAACCGCCCGGTTCGCGGGTGGTCAGAACAGAAATGCCTTTTTCCGTCAGCGCCGCAGCCAGCCGGCGGATCTGGGTGGACTTACCGGTC
The DNA here is from genome assembly GCA_035275465.1 of Rhizomicrobium sp. Lineage (GTDB taxonomy): Bacteria > Pseudomonadota > Alphaproteobacteria > Micropepsales > Micropepsaceae > Rhizomicrobium. The sequence goes on from DATEMS010000008.1 coordinate 45,005, forward strand.
CCTTCTCCACCTTCCAAGGTGATGAACCGGCCCGCTACCGTCATCTTCCGATCTTGCGCTTTATGGAATTCCACAAGCGGCCAAAGAAGCCCAGCGCATTTACCGGTTGGGTGGCAAAGACCGGAACGGTGTAAGTGGGAAATTCCGGCGCCGTCACCACCAGCATGCCGACCTTCTGGCCCAAGTGAATGGGGGCTTTCAGGCCGGGATCGGGTTTGACCGTGGTTTTCAATCCGCTGCGGGAGTCCACCTGCAGGGTCAGGTTGAGCGGCTTTGCCGCCGTCACCGGCACCATCGGCAGGGTGCCATCGGCCACCGGCACATGGCCGGCGATTTGGTTGGCGGTCAGAACCGGATAGGAGCGGAACTCCCGAAAGGCCATTTCCATGATCCGGGTGGCTTCTTCCGCACGCCGGATATTGGGAAAATAGTCATTCTTATATTGGGGATAGCGCAGTCCGTTCACAACCAGGATTAACCGCTGCGCGCCGCGTTTGGCCGAAACTGTGATGCCATAGCCCGCCAGATCCGTATGCCCGGTCTTAAGACCATCGGCACCGGGTAAGGTGTCCAGCACCAGGTTGCGGTTGGGCTGGCTGATGCCGTGCCAGGTAAAGGTCTTTTCGGCGAAATAACGATAATAGTGCGGATAGGCGTTGATCAGATGGCGCGACAACTTGGCCAAATCATGGGCCGACATCAACTGTCCCGGCGGGTCCGGCAGGCCATCGGGATTGACGAAATGCGACTGCGCCAAGCCAAGCTCCTTGGCGCGGCTGTTCATCGTCGCGACAAAGCCTTCCACCGTGCCGCCCAAGGCCTCGGCCACCACGATGCAGAAATCATTGCCCGATTGGATGACGATGCCGCGCACCAGATCCTCGACCGGAATGCGTGCGCCTAGCTCGGCGAAGGATTTGGAGCCCTGGGTGCGCCAGGCGCGCTCCGATACGGGAAAGGTGTCCGTCAGCTTGACGCGCCCGTCCTTGAGCCGCTGAAACAGCAATTCGATGCTCATCAGCTTGCTCATCGACGCCGGCGCCATCGGCACCATGCCATCCTTCTGCCACAGCACCTGTCCGGTCTGGGCATCCATCAGCAAGGCATGCTCGGCACTGGTTTGGATCGCCGCCTGTACGGGCCAGGAAAAGGCGGCCACAAAACTTAAACACAGGCAAAAACGGCGGAACATGATGTCTCCGAAAAGCTATTGGTCCACGACGATATGGGCGTCGTTGGCGCCCGCGCCGGTGATGCGGGCCAGCGCGGCATCGGCATCCCGAACCGAGCCCAGAGGGCCGCTGCGCACTCTATAGAGGGTCTGCCCACTCCGTTGAAGGGTGGAAATTCTTAAGTCGCCCCCCACCTTGTCGAGCAGGGCCTGGGCATTCTCCTTGCGAGAAAATGCGCCCAATTGCACATAAAGACGCGTCGCCGGTGGAACCGGAACGCGCGTCACCTGCCCCGTGGGCAGGTTTTCGGCGAACAATTCGGCCGGAATGGGCGCCGGCGTGGGCAGAGTCGCTATCCGGCCAGGCGGCGCCACCGCCGCGCCGGGCAGGATGCCCAAGGCGGCGCTGTCCACCTTGCCGCTGGGCGCGGCCGGCAAGGCATTGGCGATGGCGGGTGGTGTCTCGGACGGCGGCGGCGCGCCATTGAGATCGGCGCGGGCAACATAGGTCACGCGGACGCGCGCGGTGCCGCTCTGCACCACGTCCAGAAGTTCCGCCGCGCGCTTGGAAAGATCGATGATGCGACCGCGCGAAAAGGGTCCCCGGTCGTTGATCCGCACAATCAGGGATTTGCCATTGGCCAGATTGGTGACCCGGACATTGACCGGCATGGGCAGGGTTTTGTGGGCGGCGGTCAGCTGGTCGCCGTTATAGATTTCGCCATTGGCGGTCTTGCGCCCATAAAAATTGGGCCCGTACCAGGAGGCGATGCCGGTTTCGTCGTAATCGGGCTGCTCGCGCGGATAGTACCAGACGCTCTCCACCTGATAGGGCTGGCCGACTTTATAGACGCCCGCATTGGGAGGGACGGTGACGCTATTGTCCGGCACGGCAGGTCTGGGCGGCGGCGCGCTGCTGCAGGAGGCCGCCAGCAAGGCGGCCGTGGCGGCAAGAATGGGCTTGGCGGAAAACCGCATCGAATCGGGTCCAGAGTGCCTCCAGACGCTAGCGGGAGCGGGCCGCCGGCTCAACGCGATTGCGCAAATCCGCCGGATGTTGCGTACCCCGCCATGGTTGGATATGCGGGTATCTCCGGATGGGTGGCCGAGCGGTTTAAGGCTCCAGTCTTGAAAACTGGCGTGGCGGCAACGCCACCGTGAGTTCGAATCTCACCCCATCCGCCAAATCTGTGAATATGAGAGTTCGACCAATCGGCGACAGCCGATTGGGGCGCGAGCGATCCGAGCGTAGCGAGGACGGAAAACAGGCCAAGCCTGTTTTCCGCAATCTCACCCCATCCGCCATTCATCACTCTGCCCCATTGTGCTGATGCCCCAAGGCAAAAAAACGCGGCGGGGACTCAAAAAATCGGACGGCGCGATAGCACAGAGCGGTTTTCTGCGCTTAGGCTCTGGCCCATGGCTGACATACCTCCGCAACCATGGGTGCATCTGCTTGAGCCTGAGTGGCAGGCGTGGCGGGAGTGGCAATATATTGTGGGCAACAATCCCGACCCCGGCCTGGAATTGAGGCTGCGCAAGATGGGGCTGTGGCCCCCGCTGGACGGCAGGCGTGATAGGAGACCGAATTGAGGCAACGGTCTGGGCCTCGGACAGGCTTGCGGATTGCCTCAACTGCTGCACGGTGGCGGAGCTCCACTACTGCACGGTAGCGTGGCTTCGATCGCCTGCAATTGCGCCTGCAGCGCTGCCTGCTGGGCGGCGTAAGCCGGATTGCCATAGAGGTTGCTGTTTTCCGCCCGATCGGTGCTCAGATCGTACAGCTCCCAATCTTCCGGGAGCGGGGTCATCGAGCCGACTAGCGTAGGCGGTCATAGATCAACTTGAGCATACTTTGCCGCTTCAGCATGATCGCGTTCGGCCTTCGCGTTTGCATCTCCAAATGTGTCGGCTTATTTCAAAAAAATAGTTTTGCCGATGATCCGTACGCCGCAATTTTGTCATCGTCTTTGGCTTTGTTCTCTTCCGGCGCGAATGAACGGGCTATGCAGGTGCCGCCTCAATCCATCCTCTGATTTACCGCTGCGCGCACGCGCAGCCAAAATGTCTGCCGGCTTGCAAGCCGGCGGCGCTTTGAAATCTTCACGAAACTGATAATCCTGTGCCCCGGCGGCGACCGGGGCCATCCAGAAAAACAGGAGGCGGGCATCGCTGGCCCAGCCTCAAGGGGAGATCCATGGATCTGCTGCGGTTTTTCACGTCCTGCCGGGACCGGCTGACGGTACTGACAAAAAGTCTGTTTTTGCATTCGGGCAAAGGCCTTCGCTGGCTGTTCGGCAGCCCCGCTTTTTCCTGGTCGGCGCCGGAATGGCTTCCCGCTTTGGCCGCCACCGTCCGCCGCCATCCCCGGCGCTTTGCCGGCAGCGCGCTGAGCTTGTTTGCCAGCATGGCTTTGGCCTGGGCGGGAATCACCTGGTATCGAAATCTGCCGCACCCACCCGAACCGGAACGCATTACCTTCGATGCGCCGGCGCCCGCCATCACCGACTATGCCCCCGCCAACGGCGTGCACAAGATTGTGATCCATCCTTTGGAGGTGAAGTTCTCCGCCTCGGCGGCACCGATCGAACTGGTGGGCAAGCAAGTCGCCAAGGGCATCGCCATGAAGCCGGCGCTGAAAGGCACCTGGCGTTGGCTCGACGACCGGACTTTGCGCTTTGTTCCGGCCCAAGACTGGCCGGTGGGCGCCCATGTCGAGGTCGAATTCGACGTCGCCCAGGCTTTCGCGCCCCATGTGCTGATGGCGCAAGACGAATTCTCCTTCGATATGCCTTTGTTTGCCATGAGCGCCGATGGCGGGGAATTCTACCAGGACCCCACCAATCCCATGGCCAAGAAGACCATCATGACGGTGGGCTTTAACTATCCGGTGGATCCCGCGGAATTTGAAAAGCGCATCACCCTGGCGCTCAAGGGGCGGGACGGCAAAGGCGCCGATCCGCTCAAATTCACCGTCACCTATGACGCAGCAAAGCTCAAAGCCTTTATCCATTCCCAACCTTTGGCCCTGCCCCGTGACGAGGACAAAGTGGCGATGACCGTGGCGCGCGGCGTGCGCAGCGCCCGCGGCGGCGATCCCACCGGCGATGTTCTGGAAATCGCAACCAGCGTGCCCGGCCTCTACAGCCTGGCCGTACAGACCATCAGCCCCACCTTGGTCAACAACGACAAATTCGAACCGGAGCAGGTGATCGTCGTGCCGGTAAGCGGGGCGGTACGCGGCGGCGACCTTGCCAAGACTATCACGGCCTGGGTGCTGCCCCGGCGCAAGGCGGGAGTCCGTCAACCCGCCTCCGCCCATCCCTATAGTTGGCTGGACCACGAGGTCAGCGAAGAAGTTTTGCGCCAGTCCCAGCCGCTGAAGCTGGAATTGGTGCCCACCGAAAAGGAATTCTCCGAAACCCAAAGCTTCAAATTCAAGGCCCAGCCGTATCAGCGCGTCTATATCCGCGTTCCCGCCGGGCTCAAATCCTTTGGCGGCTATATCCTGGCCAGGAACGAAGTCCAGCTCATCACCGTGCCGGACTATCCCACCCTGCTGAAGTTCATGGCCGACGGCTCCCTGCTCTCGCTCAGCGGTGACCGGCATATTTCGGTGGTGTCGCGCAACCGGCCGGGCATGAAGCTGGAAATCGGACGGGTGTTGCCGGACCAGCTACAGCATCTGGTCAGCTTGAACGACGGCTCTTATGCGCATCCCGAAATCAACAACCGCTTCGGCACCGACCAGCTGGTGGAACGCTTCATCGAAAAGCGCGGTTTTCCCACCGGTCGTCCCGGCGATGCCCATTATGAAGGCGTGGACCTGGGCCAATATCTGGCGCCAGGCAAGCGCGGCGTCTTTCTGCTGCGCCTGTCTTCCTATGACCCGGCCAGGGACGACAAAAATCCCGAGAGCGACAATAACCGTTACGAGGACATCTCGGACTCCCGCCTGATCGTCATCACCGATCTGGGCCTGTTGGCCAAACGTGCTTTGGACGGCAGCCGTGACGTCTTTGTGCAATCCATCCGCACCGGACGCCCCGTCGGCGGCGCCAGCGTTTCCATCATCGCCCTGAACGGACAAACCCTGTTCCAGGAAACCAGCGCGGCGGACGGGGTGGTGCATTTTCCCACCCTCAAGGGCCTCAGCCGTGAAAAGCGCCCCGTCATGTATGTGGTGCGCCAGGGCGACGACTTTTCTTTCCTGCCGATCGACGATTCCGACCGCCGCCTTGACTATTCGCGCTTCGATGTCGGCGGAGAAATCAATGCCGCCGACGCCGGCGAATTGTCGGCCTACCTGTTTTCAGACCGCGGCATCTACCGGCCCGGCGACCGTTTCCATATCGGCCTGATCGTGCGCACCGCCAATTGGGGAAGAAGCCCCGCGGGCGTGCCGTTGCAAGCCGAAATCGTCGACCCTCGCGGTTTTTCGGTGAAGCGCGTCCCCGTCACGGTGGACGCAACGGGATTTGCCGAATTGGATTATGCCCCGGCGGAAACCGCTCCCACCGGCACCTGGACTGTCAATCTCTACATCACGGCCAAGAGCAATGGCTGGGATCGCGCCATCGGCTCCACCACCGTCTCGGTGAAGGAATTCCTGCCCGACAGCATGAAGGTTACGGCCGGTCTTTCCCAGCATGTCGCCGATGGCTGGGTGAAGCCTGGCGCATTGAAGGGCCTGGTCGATGTTTACAACCTGTTCGGTCCACCGGCCGCCGAGCGCCGCATCGAAGCCTCTTTGACGCTCAATCCCGCCTTTCCGGCATTTCGCAATTGGGCGGATTATCGCTTCTATGACATGCGCCACGCCAAGGAAGGCTACACCACCAAGCTGCAAGATGGCCGCAGCGACGACAAAGGCCATGCCGAGTTCGATCTGGACCTGAAGAAATATGCCGACGCCACCTACCGCTTGGATTTCCTGGCCAAGGCCTATGAAGCCGGCGGCGGCCGCAATGTCGCGGCCAGCGCCGCGACATTGGTGTCGAGCAACGATTGGCTGGTCGGTTACAAGTCTGCCGACGATCTCGCCTATATCCAGCGCGGCAGCCGCCATGCCGTGCGGCTGGTGGCCATCGATCCCCAAACCCGCAGCATCGCGCTGAACGGGCTTCAGGCCCAACTGATCGAGCGGCGCTATGTCTCGGTGCTGACCAAGCAGGATTCCGGCGCCTACAAATACGAATCCAAACTCAAGGAAGTGCCGATCAGCGCGGCGCCCCTCGCCATTCCCGCCGGCGGCATCGACTATCCCATCCTATCCGACAAACCCGGCGACTATGCCGTCCTGATCCGCTCCGGCGATCTGACGGTGAACCGGATCGAATATAGCGTGACCGGCGCGGCCAATCTGTCCCGTTCTCTGGACCGCAATGCCGAACTGCAGGTCAAGCTCAACAAGTCGGACTTTGCCCCCGGTGAAGCGGTGGAGGTTTCCCTGCGCGCGCCCTATGCGGGCAGCGGCCTGATCACCGTCGAACGCGACAAGGTCTATGCCCATGCCTGGTTCACGGCCAAGACCACCAATTCGGTCCAGCGCATCACCGTGCCGGCGGGCTTTGAAGGCAATGGCTATATCAATGTGCAGTATGTCCGCGATCCGTCCTCGGACGAAATTTTCATGAGTCCGCTGAGTTATGGCGTGGCGCCCTTCTCGGTCAATGTCGATGCCCGCCGCAACAGGCTGCGGGTGGATGCGCCGCAACTGGTCAAGCCGGGTCAGACCGTGACGTTCAAGCTGCGCACCGCCAAGCCGGCGCGGGTGGTGGTGTTCGCGGTGGATGAAGGCATCTTGCGGGTGGCCCAATACAAGCTGGGCGACCCGCTGAAGTACTTCTTCCGCAAGCGCATGCTGGACGTGCAGACGGCGCAAATCCTGGATTTGATCCTGCCCGACTTCAAAAAGCTGCAAGCCGCGGCGGCTCCCGGCGGCGACGGCGCCGACGCCATCAGCCGTCAACTCAATCCCTTCAAGCGCAAGCGCGACAAGCCGGTGGCCTATTGGTCCGGCATCGTGGATGTGAAGGACGAAAAGGATTTCCGCTACACCGTGCCGGACTATTTCAACGGCAGCCTGCGGGTGATGGCGGTGGCGGTATCGCCCAACCTAATCGGTATCGCCGAAAATGCCACCACGGTGCGGGGCGACTTTGTCCTCACCCCCACCGCGCCCACCACCATGGCGCCCGGCGACGAAGCCGATATCGGCGTCGGCGTCTCCAACAATCTCAGCGGCATGGGCACCACCGCGGTGCCGGTGACGGTGGCGCTCAAGGCCGGACCGCAATTCCAGGTCATGGGCGGGGCCACCCAAAGTCTGACCCTGGCGCCCGCCCATGAAGGCGTGGTGACGTTCCGGGTACGCGCCACAACCGCGCTGGGATCGGGCCATCTTGCCTTCACAGCCGGCTATGGCGGCAAGTCCGCGTCTCGCGCGGTGGATGTCTCTATCCGTCCGGCCGCGGCCTATCGTACCCAGACCGAGATTCTGCGCGTCGCCGCCAACAGCAAGAAACAGGTGCTGAGCTTGCGCAAAATGTACGATCCCGAAAGCCAGCGCCGCGCCAGCATCTCCACCGTGCCGCTGGTCCTGTCGGAAGGACTCAGCGCCTGGCTGGCGAAATACGACAATTATTGCAGCGAGCAGATTGTCAGCATGGCCATGCCCCGGCTGGTGGCGTCCAAATGGTCGGCCGCGCCCAGCATCGGCCGCGTCCTGCCGCAAAGCGAACCCGACAAGGACCCGCTGATCGCCCCAATAGACATCCTGCGTACGCGCCAGAACGCGCAAGGCGGCTTTGGGCTGTGGAACGCGACGCCGGAATCGGAACCCTTTGTCTCGGCCTATGTCATGCATTTCCTGCTGGAAGCGCGCGACCGCGGCACGGCGGTGCCGCGCGAGACGATCAGCGCCGGCAACGCCTATCTGCAGCAACTGGCGCGCGAGGAAGATACCGGTTCCATGCCCCAACTGCGTCAGCGCGCCTATGCGGTCTATCTTTTGACCCGTCAGGGCAATGTCACCACCAATTCCCTGGCGGCGGTGCAGAAGCGCCTGCAAGATGCCTATCCCACCAGCTGGAAGAACGACCTGGCCGCGGCTTGGCTGGCGGCGTCCTACAAAATGCTCCGCCAGGACAAGCAAGCGGACGCCTTGATGTCGGGTCCGCAAAAAGAGTTGGAACGCGCCGCCCGCACCGGCAGCAATAGCGGGGAGACCTATTTCTATGACTATTATCTGGACCCGCTGACCCGCGATTCCACCGTCCTGTATCTGATCACCCGGCATTTTCCCGACCGCGCCAAAACCCTGTCGCCGCGCGCCATGGAGAATATCTCGCAGCAACTGGAAAATGGCTGGTTCAACACCCTGTCGGCGGGCATGACCTTGCTGGCGCTGGATGCCCATGCCTCCAACAATGTCCTTTCCGTGGACCGGCTGGGCATCGAGGAAATTCAGGGCGCCAACAGCAAGTCCATCGCCACGCTTCAGAACAAGCTGATGCAGATGGGAAGCTGGAGCGGTTCGGCCACGGGCTTGCGCTTCAGCAATGCCAGCAATCTGAACGCCTGGGCGGTGGTGAACCAGTCCGGCTATGATCGCGACATCCCTTCGACCGCGATCAAGAACGGGCTGGAAATTACCCGCGATTATACCGCCCCAGGCGGCAAGACGCTCGGCAATGTCAAGATTGGCGACGAGATCGAAGTGCATGTGAAGATCCGCGCCACCGGCAGCAAGGGTGAAAGCGATATCGCCATTGTCGATCTGCTGCCCGGCGGGTTCGATCCGGTCTTCTCGCTTGCGCCGCCGCCCAACGCCAATACGGAAGAACAGGCGTGCGAGGAGTGCCAAGTCCAAGCGGCACAACCCACCATCCGCTTGACCAATTCCACCTGGAGCCCCAACTACACCGATGTCCGGGAGGACCGGGTGGTGGTCTATGGCTATGCCTCGCCCAGCGTGCAGGAATATGTCTATCGCATCAAAGCCGTCAGCAGCGGTAGGTTCATCGCCCCGCCCGCCTATGGCGAATCCATGTATGACCGGCGCGTTCAGGCGCGCGCGCCGGGCGGCACCGTGCTGACGGTCCGCCCCGTGCCCTGACATGCGTACAGGCCTTCTGCACATGGTCAGCGCCTTGGTGCGGCGGCGGCGTCCTTGGCTGATCGGCTTCGGACTGATCCTGGCATTCCTGATTGGCATGCGCCTGTGGCCGCATCCGCCATTGCAAGGCTGGAAGCCGTCATCTGTCGCGGTTTATGACGATCACGGCAGGCTGCTGCGCCTGGTGCTGGCCAGCGACGAACGCTATCGGCTTTGGGTGCCGCTGGACCGGATGTCGCCACAATTGGTGGACGCCGTGCTGCTGCAGGAAGACAATTGGTATTGGTGGCATCCCGGATTCAATCCTTTCGGCCTGTTGCGCGGTGCCTGGGTCACCTATGTGCGCCAGGGTAGCCCCCAGGGCGGCTCCACCATCACCATGCAATTGGCGCGGCTGTTATGGCCGCTGAACACACGCACGCCATTGGGGAAATTGGAACAGATCGGGCGCGCCGTTCAACTGGAGCTGTTCTATTCCAAGCATGACATTTTGCAGGCCTATCTCAACTACGCGCCATACGGTCACAATGTGGAAGGCGCGGGCGCGGCGGCCCTCGCCTATTTCGACCGGCCGGTGGACAAACTGTCTTTGCCCGAGGCTTTGGCGCTTGCGGTCTTGCCGCAAGACCCGGTTCGCCGCATTCGCAAGGGGCCCGGCACCGCCGGCATCATCAATCGCAATCTCACCGCCTCGCGCGACCGCCTCTATCGCCGCTGGCTGCAAGACCATCCCCAAGATAGGACGCTGCAACCGCTATTCGCATTGCCGCTGACCATCCGGCCCCTGGCGCGCTTGCCGTTCGAGGCGCCGCATGCGGTGGAACAGCTGCTGCTGGCCCGGCGCGACGCAGGCGGCGGCGATGCGCGGGAGGTTTCTACCCTGGACCTCAATCTACAGCACATATTGGAACGGCAGATCGCCCGCTATATCGCGCGCAACAACGCCACCGGCATCGCCAATGCGTCGGCCATCCTGGTGGACGCGCGCGACATGGGCGTCAAGGCGCTGGTGGGATCGGCGGACTATTTCGACCGCAGCCTGTCGGGACAGGTCAACGGCACCCTAGCGCGCCGCTCGCCCGGCTCCACCCTCAAACCCTTCATTTACGCGCTAGGATTCGATCAGGGCATTTTGCATCCTCAAACCGTGCTGCGCGATGTGCCGACATCCTTTGGTCCCTATACGCCGGAGAATTTCGACGGCCAGTTTTTAGGACCGATCACCGCCACCGACGCCCTGAACCGCAGCCGCAACATCCCGGCGGTGTGGATTGCCTCCCAGCTTCAAGCTCCCGACCTTTATGAATTCCTGCAAAATGCCGGCATCGGCCCGATGGCCAGCGCGGAGCATTACGGCCTGGCGCTGGTGTTGGGCGGCGGCGAAGTCAGCATGCAGGAGATGGCGGGACTTTACGCCATGCTGGCCAATGGCGGGGTGCTAAAGCCGCTGCGCCTGCGGGACAGCGATACGCGGGCCGTGGGCACACGTCTGATCAGCGCCGAAGCCAGCTACATGGCGATGGATATCTTGCGCCAGCACGGGCGCCCCGACGAGACCACCGGGGCCCAGCCGGCGCATAGGCCGGTCTATTGGAAGACCGGCACCAGTTGGGCCTTCCGCGATGCCTGGACCGCCGGCGTCTTCGGCCCCTATGTGCTGATCGTCTGGGTCGGCAATTTCGACGGCTCGGGCAATCCCGCTTTTGTCGGCGCCGATACCGCCGCGCCCCTGTTCTTCCAGATCATCGACGGTGTTCTGGCCGAACATCCGGATACGCCGCAACCGGCCCGCAAGGTACCCGGAAATTTGAAACGGGTGGAAATCTGCCTGGCCAGCGGCGATCTGCCCAACCAATGGTGTCCGCAAAGAGGACGCAGCTGGTTCATTCCGGGCAAGTCGCCGATCCGGGTCAGCAGCGTGCACCGGCCCGTGATGATCGATGACGCCAATGGCCGTCCCGCCTGCCCGCCCTATTCCGGTAAGCGCGTCCACCAGGAACTGTATGAATTCTGGCCATCGGACCTGCTGCAGGTATTCGCCAAGGCGGGCATACCCCGGCGCAAGCCGCCGCAAAATACAGCTTGCGTCAATGCCGGCATGCCGGATGGCAGCCCGCCGCAAATTACCTCGCCTTTGCGCGGCGCCAGTTATGTCCTGCGCCTCAAGCAGCGCGACCGCCAAACCATCGCCCTCAACGCCGTCACCGATGCCGATGTGCGCAGCCTCTATTGGTTCGCCAACGACGTTTTCCTCGGCAACGGCAAACCGGGCGAGGTGTTGTTCTGGCAACCGCCCTCGGCGGCCATTTATCGCCTGCGCGCGGTGGACGATCGCGGCCGCAGCGACGAGCGGTTATTGGATGTCCGGCTGACGGATTGAAGCCATAATCGCCACATTCACGCGCCTTCTTCGGGCACGCCCCGGCGAACCAGCGCCAATGCCGCCGCGACCAGACAGCCGGCCAGGATTCCCCAGGTCAAGCTCTCGATCATGGTGAGCGCAAAGGTGGTGCCCAGCACCAAGGCACTGCGCCAATCGCGCCACAGGCGCACAAACTCTTCTTTTTCGACCATATACCAGCAGACCACGACCAGAACCCCGGCAAGCGCGGCCAGCGGCACAAAACGCGCCAAGGGCGCGGCCGCTAATAGGAACAACAGCAGAAAAACCGCATGCATGATGCCCGAAACCGGGCTTGCGGCGCCGGCCCGCACATTGGTCGCGGTCCGCGCGATGGTGCCGGTCACGCTGATGCCCCCGAAACAAGCGGACGCCACGTTCGCAATCCCCTGGGCGACAAGTTCCATATTGGAGCGGTGTTTGCGCCGGGTCATGCCGTCGGCGACCTTGGCGGAAAGAAGGCTTTCAATCCCGCCCAGCAAGGCAAAGGACATGGCGGCGGGCAAAATTTGCAGCACCAGTTGCGCCGAAAAGACCGGAAGATGCGGCGCGGGCAAGCCGCGCGGCAAATCTCCGAACCGGCTGCCGATGGTTTCGACGGGAAGATGAAGCAGCGCCGCGTATGCCGATGCCCCCGCAACGGCCAGCAACATGCCGGGCCAATGCGGCTTGAGCCTTCTGAGCAGGAATATCAAAAGCGCCGAACCAACCCCGATCGCCAAAGCCGCCGGATTGAGGGAGGAAAAGGCTCCGGCCAAAGCCGCAAGTTTGGGAAAAAGCGGGCCCGGCTCATGGTCCAAAGCAAGCCCCGCCAGCCCGCTGAGCTGGCTGGCCAGGATGGTCACCGCAATGCCTGCCGTGAAGCCGACCGTAACCGCATGGGGAATATGGCGGATCAGAGAGCCCAAGCCCAAAAGACCGATCACGGTCAGGAACAGACCCGACAGCAACACCGCCAGCATCAATCCGGTCATGCCGAATTGCGTAAGAGTCGCCGCCACCAGCACGATAAAGGCGCCGGCGGGGCCGCCGATCTGAAAACGGCTGCCGCCCAGCACCGACACCAGAAACCCGCCGATGATGGCGGTATAAAGTCCGCGTTCGGGCGAAACGCCGGACGCCACCGCGATCGCCATGGAAAGCGGCAAGGCCACGATCGCAACCGTCAGGCCCGCCAGACTGTCCTTGCGGAGTTTGTCCAGGCTGTAGCCCTCGATAAAGGTCGTCACCAGCTTGGGGCGATAGAGATGAACGGTGGAGGACCCGTCTGGCATGCCAACCTTCTAAAATGTCGCAATCGGATTGAGCACCGATCCGGTGCCGCCGGGCACCGCCGCGGGCGAGGCTGTCACCAGAAATTCCCAGCGCTTGCGCTTTTCGGCTTCGCGGCCGATCAGCTCCAGATCGCAATTGTCGAAAATCGGCATCCCCATGGCCACGATGCTCAGCAGATGGATGGGCTGACTGATGGTCGGCACGCCCGATGGAATCACGTCCTGGGCGCCGTCACCGCCTAAGATCGCCACATCGCGCGCATGCATCCATTTGGCGCAACGCATATGCAGCCCGGCCAACCCCTGCTCCTGGACCGACCAGGGCCCAAGAGCGTCGCGGCGCGCCCAACGGCCGGTGCGCACGAGCATCACATCGCCTGCCCGGACCTTGACGCCGGCCTTTTTCTCCCAGGCTTCCAAATCTTCCGGATAGATGGGCGTTCCCGGCTCCAGATACTCCACGCCCTTATGGCGCGCCATATCCATCAACACGCCACGGGTAATGATGCCGTTTTTATAATTGAGGATGCTGTTCTTGGCCGCCCCCTCTTCTGTCACTTCCAACGCGGAAAAGCCGTTATACATCTTTCCGTCATAGAGAAAGTGACACAGCGTATCCATATGGGTGTGCATATAGCCGTGATAGGCAATAAAAAAGGTGTCGCCGGTGCCGCCCGAACCTTTGGCGGGCGCATCCTTGCCGAGCCGCGTCACCATGCGCACGATGGGCCGCGGATTGTCCACCGCCAGTTTGGTTTCGGCATCGCGCGCCATGGAAAGGGACGCGCCTTCGCGCACCAATCCCATCGCCTGTTTGCGCTTGGCCGGGGTGATCAGATTGACCGCGCCGAGCTGATCCTCCTTGCCCCAACGGCCCCAGTTGGACAGCTCGCCCATCAGCCGGGTGAAATCCTCGGGCGTGGAGTCGCGCTTGGCTTGCGCCAGAGCGCCAGGGGCCAAAGTAATAGCCGCGCCTGCCGCGATGCCTTGGATAGCCAAGCGGCGGGATGGCTGAGAGAGATCGGATTCTGCTTCTTGGTGCATAGGATGTCCTCCCTTCGGCCCTTCGCATAACGCGGAGCTTCAGAATAGCCGGTGGAACCAGAAGAGCGAAAGTCCCGCCGCCGCCATTATCAACAACGCCGCCAGGGCGGTGAAAAAAGCGGTGATCTCCATTTCCCGCAACAACCGCTAGCCGACCAAAACCGCCAAGACCGCAAGCGCCGGCATAGCCGCCAGAATCGAAGGCTAGCCGTAGAGATGCTTGTAGGTCTCGCGCATCAGGTTTTTCTGCACCTTGCCCATGGTGTTGCGGGGCAATTGATCCACAAAGATCACCCGCTTGGGCTGCTTGAAGCGCGCCAGCCTGTCTTGCAAGGACGCGATCACCTCCGCTTCGCTCAGCGCCGCGCCGGATGTCTTCACGAGAAAGGCGGTGACGCCTTCGCCGAAATCCCGGTGCGGCAAACCGACCACGGCGGATTCCTCCACGCCCGGCAGTTCGTCTAGCAGGGTCTCGATCTCCTTAGGGTATATGTTGAGGCCGCCGCTGATGATCATGTCCTTGTCGCGGCCGACAATAAAAAGATAGCCTTTGGCGTCGAACCGGCCCAAATCACCGGTTTTGAAATATCCGTCGGGGCGAAACTCGGCCGCCGTCTTGTCCGGCATGCGCCAATAGCCCTGAAAGACATTGGGACCCTTGACCTCGATCATGCCGATTTCGCCTTGCGGCAAGACGTTGCCCTCCTTGTCGGCGATACGCACCTCGACATGGGGCAAGGGCAGACCGACCGATCCGGGCACGCGCGCACCCTCATAGGGATTGGAGGTGTTCATATTGGTTTCGGTCATGCCATAGCGTTCCAGGATGGCGTGACCGGTGCGCTCCTGCCATTGCCGGTGGGTATCGGCAAGCAGCGGCGCCGAACCTGACACAAACAGCCGCATATGACGGGTGCTGTCACGGTTCAAACCTGCGTCCTGCAGCATGCGTGTATAAAAAGTGGGCACGCCCATCATCACGCTGGCATCCGGCAGGGCCGCAAAAATCGCATCCGAATCGAATTTCGGCAGCAACAGCATGCTGGCGCCGGAAATCAGACTGACATTACACGCCACGAACAGCCCGTGGATATGGAACAGCGGCAGGGCGTGCAGCAACACATCGCGGTCGGTAAAGCGCCAAATCTCCTTCAGGCTTTCGGCGTTGGAGATCAGATTGCCATGGGTCAGCATGGCGCCCTTCGACCGGCCGGTGGTGCCGGAGGTGTACAGTATGGACGCCAGATCGCTTGGAGACATGGGCGCATCGCGAAAATCCGGCGGCGCCGATAAGGCTTGCTCGGCCAGCGAGCCGGACAATCCGTCATCGCTCAATGTCAGAAGTTCGGTATCGGGCAAAGCGGCCGCGATCTTGGCTTGGTTTTTCTCCGCGCAGACAAGCAGCCGCGGCTCGGCATCACCGACAAAATAGGTCAACTCATGGGGCGTGTATGCGGTGTTGAGCGGCAGATAGACGGCGCCCGCCCGCAAGCAAGCCAGATAAAGAAACAGCGCTTGCGGGCTTTTTTCGACCTGGACCGCGACGCGGTCTCCGGGCGCCACGCCGTGACGGACCAAGACCTGCGCCAGACGGCCGGCGGCGGCAAAACTGTCCCGGAAGCTGATCGGCGCTGGCCCCAGCAGGAAGGCCCTGTCCGGATCGGCGACATTGGCCAAGAAACGCTGAAAAAGATTATCCGCCATGATCCAACCAAAACCGTCCGGCGGCTCTGTCCAACGCCCGATCCGAATATCACGCGGCTTGGCGGCCGAATTTGGCGTAAAGCGCTTGCGTCAAGGCCTCTGACGTTACCGGCTTTTGCACAATGGGAATTTCGGAAAACCGCTCCTCCACGCCGGTGCGCGAATAGCCCGTCACAAAAACGAACGGCACATTCTGCCGGCTGAGCAGTTCCGCCAGCGGATAAACCGACTCGCCGCGAAGATTCATGTCCAGCACGGCGCCGTCATAACGTTCCCGCTCGGCTGCTGCAACCGCTTCCGCCAGGCTGCCGATGGGATAGGTGGGATCGAACCCCAACTGACCCAGTAATTCCTCCATGAAAATCCCGACCACGGTCTCGTCCTCTACCAACAGAAGACGCGCCTTGGACACCGGCGGCGCGGCCAGTTGGCTGGCCGGGATTTCCGCGTTCGCTGCCATGCCGGCGGTCTGGGGCGAGGCGGATTTGATCTTGCAGTTCAATTCTAAAGTGAAAACAAGGCCGTCGCGCAGCCATTGAAAGTCCGTCTGTCCCCTGCCGCTTCCCCGCACACTGGAGGAGATGATCTTGGTGCCGAACCCGGTCTTGGCTGGCGTCACGACTGACGGCCCCCCCGTTTCCTTCCAGGTCAGACAAAGCTTGCCGTTCTGATGGTGCCAGGAAATGGCCACCTGTCCGTCTTTCACGGATAGCGCCCCATATTTGGCGGCATTGGTGGCCAATTCATGCAAGACCATCGCGATGGTCTGGGCATCCTCC
The DNA here is from genome assembly GCA_035275465.1 of Rhizomicrobium sp. Taxonomy (GTDB): domain Bacteria; phylum Pseudomonadota; class Alphaproteobacteria; order Micropepsales; family Micropepsaceae; genus Rhizomicrobium. Next base: position 61,497 of record DATEMS010000008.1, read on the forward strand.
GGCGTCAGCAAGGCGGCCGCGCCCACTGCGGTCACTCGCTCCGCGCCGTCATTGTAGGGCGCCATTTCGTCCATGAGCAGATGCAGAATGTCCGCGCCTTCCCAGCGGGACTGGGATAGAAGTTCATGGGTCTGCGCCAAGGCCCCAATGCGGCCCTCCACGGCCGTCACATAGTCCTCGATGCTGTCGCGCTTGGCCAGCCGCACGATAGCCTGCACCACGGCCAGCGCATTCTTGGCGCGGTGATCCACTTCGCGCGCCAGCAACGCCTGACGGGTTTCGGCTTCCTTGCGGAAGGTGATGTCGGTGGTAACGCCGCTGAGCCGCACCACCTGCCCTTCCCCGTTCAAGGTTGCGGCGGCGGCCAGTTGACACCATTTGAGATCGCCGGCGGGTTGGCTAATGCGGATTTCAATATTGAATGTCTCTTGCCCCGGCCCAATCCCCCGTATGGCGGTGCGAATTGTCGGAATGTCGTCGGGATGGATCGCCTGGCGGATCTTGTCCATGCTGGGTTCGAAACCGGCATGATCGACGCCGAAAATGCGGCTTTGGCCTTCGTCCCAGAACCATTCGCCGGTCTGCATATTAAAATCCCAGGAGCCCATATGACCGGCCGCCAGCGCCAGGGTCCGCCCCTGCTCGCTGCTGCGCAAGGTGGTGGCGGCGCGCTCCAAGGCTTCGGTGCGTTCGGCGACCCGCGTCTCCAGCTCCTGATTCAATTGCTGCAATTGCCGGGTCTTGCGGAACAGTTCCGCAAAGACGCGCACCTTGGCGCGCAGCAATTCGGGCACCACCGGCACGGAAAGATAGTCCACCGCGCCCGCTTCGTAGCCGCGCAGATAATCGGATTCCGACATATGAACCGCGGAAACGAAAATGATCGCGGTTTTCTGGAACCTGGGATGCTCGCGGATCATCCGCGCCAATTCGAAGCCGTCCAGTTCCGGCATGCAGACATCCACCAGGATGACCGCGACTTCGATTTTCAGCAGGCAAGCCAGGGCTTCCTGCGCCGAGCTGACGGCGATAAGATTCTCTCCCAGCTCGGAAAGCATGACCTCGTAGCTGAGCAGCTTGCCGGGCTGGTCATCCACAAGCAGAACATTGACGGGCTCTTTGTTCTCCATGAGATCAGCGGTGCAGCCACATGCGCAGCGCCGAAAGCAACTGCTCGGTGTTGACCGGCTTGGCCAGATAATCCGAGGCGCCGGCCTCCAGACATTTTTCGCGGTCTCCTTTCATCGCCTTGGCCGTCAGCGCGATGATCGGCAGGCGGCGGAAGTCGGGATTTTCCCGGATGCGCCCGATGGTCTGATAACCGTCCATTTCCGGCATCATGATGTCCATCAGCACAATGGCGACTTCCGGCGAGGACTTGACGACATTGATCGCCTCCATGCCGGTGGTCGCCGTCAAAACCCGCATGCCGCGCCTCTCCAGCGCGCTGGAGAGAGCGAAGATATTGCGCGCATCGTCATCCACCAACAGAACGGTGCGGCCCACCAGGTCCTCATCGGAACTGGTTAGCCGTTCCAGCATCCGCTGCTTGTCGGCCGGCAGTTCGCTGACCACGCGGTGCAGGAAGATCGCGGTTTCATCCAGCAACCGTTCCGGCGATTCCGCGCCTTTGACCACGATGCTGCGGGCCACGGAGTGCAAATGGCCCTCTTCCTCGGCGCTCAACTCCCGCCCCGTGAACACCACCACCGGCACATCGGACAGTTTGGGATCGGCGCTCAATTGATTCAAAAGGTCGAAGCCGGAAATATCCGGCAGCCTCAGATCCAGCACCACGCAATCCACCAGCTTTTCCCGGAGCACTTCCAGCGCCCTGGCGCCGGTGTCCACCGTTTCGATTTTCACATCGTCATGTTCCAACAGTGCGGTGATGCTGAGTTGTTCGGCCGGATTGTCCTCCACCACCAACAGCACCTTCTGGCGCGGCTGGATATAGGACTTGATCTTGGCCAGAGCCTTCTGAACGCCTTGCGCCGATGTCGGCTTGGTGACAAAGGAGAAGGCGCCGCGGGTGAGTGCGTGCTGGCGATCCTCGTCCAAAGTGATGATCTGGACCGGGATATGCCGGGTCTTGGGATTTTGTTTGAGCTGGCTCAGCACCGTCCAACCCAGCATGTCGGGCAGGAAGATATCCAGCGACACCGCCGCGATATTGTACTGGTTCGCCAATTCCAGCGCGTCGTCGCCGCGCATCGCCACGATCGCCTTGAAACCCTCGTCATGGGCCAGATCGAACAAAATCTGGGCATAGTGCGGATCGTCTTCCACAATCAAAAGGACGCTGTCGTCGGGCGTCACCACCGAACGGTCGTCGATCAAATGCTCGACGACGGGACGATCCGGCAAAGCGGCGGGCGCCTTGAGGCCGGCCGTGGTCCGCGCCATCACGGTGGTGGCGCCGGTGTAACGCACCGGCAGATAGAGGCGGAAGGTGCTGCCTATACCCGGCGCGCTGCGAAGTTGAATTTCGCCGCCCAAAAGGTTGGAAAGTTCGCGGCTGATCGCCAGGCCCAGGCCCGTGCCGCCATACTTGCGGCTGGTGGAGGCGTCCGCCTGTTGGAACGCCTCGAAGATCAACTTCTGTTTTTCGGCCGGAATGCCGATGCCGGTGTCGGACACTTCAAACACCACGACCGAGCTTGTCTGGCTGAGCACCGGATGGCTGGGCGTCCAGCCTTCGGAAGCCGCCGAGACCGTCAATTTCACCTCGCCCTGGGTGGTGAATTTGAAGGCGTTGGACAGCAGATTCTTCAACACCTGCTGCAAGCGCTTGGAGTCCGTCAGCATGGTGCGGTCGAGATTGGCATCCAGCTTGACAGAGAAATCCAGCAAACGGCCTTCGGCGATATGCCGGAATGGCCGCGCCACGGCGTCCAGCACGCTGACAAAGCTGATTTCTTCGGCGTCCACCGTGACGGTGCCGGATTCGATCTTGGACAAATCCAGAATGTCACTGATGAGATTGAGCAGGTCGGTGCCAGCGCCGTGAATGGTGCGCGCGAAATCCACTTGCTTGGGGGTCAGATTGCTGTCGGGGTTTTCGGAAAGCTGCTGACCCAGGATCAGAATGCTGTTGAGGGGCGTACGCAGTTCGTGGCTCATATTGGCCAGGAATTCCGACTTGTATTTGGAGGTCAGCGCCAGTTCGGTCGCTTTTTCTTCCAAGGCGCGGCGGGCCTGTTCGATTTCCTGGTTCTTGCGCTCGACCTCGACATTCTGTTCGGCCAACTCGCGCGCTTTTTGCTCCAATTGCTCGTTGGTCTGCTGCAATTCGCGCTGCTGGGTCTGCAATTCGCCAGCCAATTGCTGAGACTGCTTGAGCAGACCTTCGGTCTGCATGGTCGCTTCGATGCTGTTGAGCACAATGCCGATATTGGAGGTCAGTTGCTCCAGGAAGGCGACTTCCAGGCTGGTAAACTCGCTTAAAGAAGACAATTCGATCACCGCCTTGACCTGGCTTTCGAACAGGACCGGCAGAACGATGATATTTCTGGGCGTCACCTGCAGCAAAGCCGAGGCGATGGGAACCGCGTGTTCCACCTGGGTGACAAGCACCGGGCGGCGGTCGGCGGCGCACTGTCCCACCAGCCCGCTGCCGACGCGGAAGGATTTGGGATAGCCGTCCACCGGATGATCGGCATAGGCCGACATCAGCTTCAAGACGGTCGGGTCGGCGGAATCCATCTGATAAATCACGCCCATCTGGGCATTGACCAGCGGGGTCAGTTCGCTCAGCAAGGTCTTGCCGACGGTTTCCAGATCGCGCTGGCCCTGCAACATATTGGTGAACTTGGCCAGGTTGGTCTTCAGCCAGTCCTGCTCAGTATTGCGCTCGGTGGTCAGGCGCAAATTGTCGATCATGGTGTTGATATTGTCTTTGAGCTCGGCCACCTCGCCGCGCGCATCCACCTGAATCGAACGGGTCAAGTCGCCCTTGGTCACCGCGGTCGCGACTTCCGCGATGGCGCGCACCTGGGTGGTCAGGTTGGCCGCCAAAAGATTGACGTTACCGGTCAAATCCTTCCAGGTGCCCGAGGCGCCGGGCACGTTAGCTTGGCCGCCCAAGCGGCCTTCCACGCCCACTTCGCGCGCCACGCTGGTCACCTGATCGGCAAAGGTCGCCAGCGTCGCGGTCATATTGTTGATGGTCTCGGCCAGGGCGGCGACTTCGCCCTTGGATTTGACGGTCAGATTCTGTTTGAGCTCGCCGTCGGCTACCGCGGTCACAACCTTGACGATGCCGCGCACCTGCTCGGTGAGGTTCGCCGCCATGACGTTCACGGTGTCGGTCAGGTCCTTCCAGGTACCGGCGACACCGGGCACCGTCGCCTGGCCGCCCAGCTTGCCTTCGGTGCCCACCTCGCGGGCGACGCGCGTCACTTCCGAGGCAAAGCCGTTGAGCTGGTCGACCATGGTGTTGATGGTGTTTTTCAGCTCCAAAATTTCGCCCTTCACATCCACCGTGATCTTGCGCGACAGGTCGCCGCGCGCCACGGCGGTGGTCACTTCGGCGATGTTGCGCACTTGGCCGGTTAGGTTGCCGGCCATGGAGTTCACGCTGTCGGTCAAGTCCTTCCAGGTGCCGTCCACGCCCGGAACCACCGCCTGACCGCCCAGCTTGCCTTCGGTGCCGACTTCACGGGCCACGCGCGTCACTTCGGCGGCGAAGGAGCGTAGCTGCTCCACCATGGTGTTGAGGGTTTCCTTGAGCAGCAGGATTTCGCCGCGCACGTCCACGGTGATCTTCTTGGACAGGTCGCCGCCGGCAATAGCGGTGGCCACTTCGGCAATGTTGCGCACTTGCGCGGTCAAGTTGGAGGCCATGAAGTTGACGTTATCGGTCAAATCTTTCCATGTGCCCGCCACGCCCGGCACCTGGGCCTGACCGCCCAGCTTGCCTTCGGTGCCCACTTCGCGCGCCACGCGCGTCACTTCGGCGGCGAAGGCGTTGAGCTGATCCACCATGGTGTTGATGGTGTTCTTCAGCTCCAGAATTTCGCCCTTCACGTCCACCGTGATCTTACGCGACAGGTCGCCGCGCGCCACGGCAGTGGTCACTTCGGCGATATTGCGCACCTGGGTGGTCAGGTTCGCCGCCAAAAGATTGACGTTGTCGTTCACGTCTTTCCAGGTTCCGGCAACGCCCGGCACATTGGCCTGGCCGCCCAGACGGCCTTCGGTGCCCACTTCGCGCGCCACGCGCGTCACTTCGCCCGCGAACCGGTTGAGCTGGTCCACCATGGTGTTGAGGGTTTCCTTGAGCTGCAAAATCTCGCCGCGGACGTCCACGGTGATCTTGCGCGACAGGTCTCCACCCGCAATGGCGGTGGCCACCTCGGCGATGTTGCGCACTTGCGCGGTCAGATTGCCCGCCATGGAGTTGACGGAGTCGGTCAAATCCTTCCAGGTGCCGGCGACACCGGGCACTTCGGCCTGGCCGCCCAGCTTGCCGTCGGTGCCCACTTCGCGCGCCACGCGCGTCACTTCCGAGGCGAAAGCGTTGAGCTGGTCCACCATGGTGTTGATGGTTTCCTTCAACCGAAGGATTTCGCCCGACACATTCACCGTGATCTTCTTGGACAAGTCGCCTTGCGCCATCGCAGTGGCCACTTCGGCCTGGCCGCCGAGCTTGCCGTCCGTGCCCACTTCGCGCGCCACGCGCGTCACTTCGGCGGCGAAGGCGCGGAGCTGATCCACCATCGTGTTGATGGTGTCCTTCAGCTGGAGCACCTCGCCCTTCGCGTCCACCGTGATCTTGCGAGACAGGTCGCCGTTGGCCACCGCGGTGGAGACCTCGGCGATGTTTCGCACCTGCG
>DATEMS010000009.1:0-46755 GCA_035275465.1 Rhizomicrobium sp.
TGAAAGGTCTGAAATAGGGGCTTTAACCCCTTCTGAAGCCCGGCTTTTGGCTTGAAACCGGACCGGCTTTCCTGCTACCCACCCCCCCTGTTTTCGCCCCCGCCGCCTCCCTGGGAGGGGGCATCTAGGAGTTTTCCGCCATGGCGGTCCCGAAACGAAAAACCTCGCCGTCGCGCCGCAATATGCGCCGCTCGCACCACGCCTTGACGGTGGCCGCCCATGGCGATTGCCCCAATTGCGGCGAGCCCAAGCGTCCGCATCATGTCTGCGGCGCCTGCGGCCATTATGCCGAACGCGAAGTCGTAAAGGCCAAGAGCTAAAGGCCCCTTTTCGAAAAGGTGGCCGTGACCCGCGCCTTGACCGTCTCCATAGATGCCATGGGTGGTGATTCCGGCCCGGGCGTTGTCGTGAGCGCGCTGCTCAAGACCATCCAGCGTCACACCGACGTGCGGTTCCTGCTGCATGGTGATGAAGCTTTGTTGAAACCCTTGCTCGCCCGTCAGCCCAAGCTTTCCGGCCGCGCCCATGTGCGTCATGCGCCGGGCCGCGTGAGTATGGAAGACAAGCCCAGCCATGTGCTGCGCCGGGGCAAGGACACCTCCATGTGGCACACCATCGATAGCGTCAAGCGCGGCGATGCCGATGTCGCGGTCTCGGCCGGCAATACGGGCGCGTTGATGGCGGTGTCGATGTTCGGCCTTGGCATCATAGAAGGCATTTCGCGCCCCGCCATTGCCGTGATCTGGCCCACATTGAAGGGTCAATGTGTGGTTCTGGATGTGGGCGCCAATGTCGGCGCCAGCGATGAGCAGTTGGTGGATTTCGCGGTGATGGGCGAGGCTTTTGCGCATGTGATCTTCGGCCTGGCCAAGCCCACTGTCGGTATTCTCAATGTCGGCGCCGAGGAGCAGAAGGGCAATGACGGGGTGCGCGGCGCGGCGCAGATTTTGCGCAATTCCAATCTGCCCATGGCATTCCATGGTTTTGTCGAAGGCGACGACATCGCCAAGGGCACGGTGGATGTGGTGGTGACCGATGGCTTCACCGGCAACATCGCGCTCAAGACCGCCGAAGGCACCGCCAGGCTGGTGGGGTCCTATCTGCGCCAAGCCCTGAAACGTTCCATCTTGTCCAAGCTGGGCGCGGTGATCGCCTCGGGCGCCTTGTCCACCTTGCGCCGCAAGATGGATCCGCGGGCCCAGAATGGCGGCGTGTTTCTGGGCCTGAACGGCGTGGTGGTCAAAAGCCATGGCGGCGCCGATGCCGTGGGCTTTGCCAGCGCACTGGATATCGCCATCGACATGGCGCGCGCCGACATCAATGCGCGCATCACCGCGGAGCGTTCCCGCATTGCGGCCGAGAGCGCCGGCGCCAGGGCCGGTGAGCTATGAGAGGTGCGCTGTGATTCGCGCCCGGGTCATCGGACTGGGCGCTTATCTGCCCGCCAACGTCGTCACCAACAACGACTTGGCCAAGAAGGTCGATACGTCGGATGCGTGGATTCGCGAGCGCACCGGCATCCTCCAGCGCCATATCGCTTCGCCGGGCGAAAAGACATCGGACTTGGCGATAGGCGCGGCGCGCGCCGCGCTGATCGACGCCGGCATCGATGCCGGCGAGTTGGATATGATCATCTGCGCCACCACCACGCCGGATGAAAGCTTTCCCGCCACCGCCACCATTGTGCAGTCGCGGCTGGGCATGGCGCATGGCGCGGCGTTCGATCTGCAGGCGGTGTGTTCGGGGTTCATCTATGGCCTGGCGGTGGCCGACAGCATGATCAGGACCGGCGCGGCTCGCACCGTGCTGCTGATCGGCGCGGAGACCATGTCGCGTCTGCTCGATTGGAATGACCGCACCACCTGCGTGTTGTTCGGCGACGGGGCAGGGGCGGTGGTGTTGCAGGCCCATGAAGGTGTGGGCAGCAATGCCGACCAGGGCATCTTGAACACGCGCCTATTCTCCGACGGCCGCCTGCACGACATGCTCTATGCCGATGGCGGGGTGTCCTCGACCCAGACAGCCGGCAAGCTGCGCATGCAAGGAAAAGAGGTCTTCAAGCATGCCGTCACCAACATCGCCGCCGCCATCACCGCCTCCGCCGAGGCCGCCCATGTGCCCCTCGACAAAATCGATTGGTTCGTACCGCACCAGGCCAATCAGCGCATCCTGGACGGCACCGCCAAGAAGCTGGGCATAGACCCCAATAAGGTGATTTCGACCGTGGCCCTGCATGGCAACACTTCGGCGGCCTCGGTGCCGCTGGCCCTGATGGCGGCCGTCCAAGACGGTCGGATCAAGCGCGGTAACCTTGTTCTTCTGGAGGCTATGGGGGGGGGCTTTACCTGGGGCGCCTCTCTCATCCGCTGGTAAGCGCGGGCATTTTGCGCCGTGAGTTCGTCGCGCCTTCGCTCATGGGCTCCTTCGCCCACATCGCTTGGCGCTCCTGCTCACGTCTCAAAATGCCTCGCGCCCGGCTTCCCAAGGGGGCTGTCCGTATTCGGAGGGCTCACTTAAAGGACCTGGCCCAAGTCTTTGATGTTGACGGGCTTTCGGCCCAGGCCTACCGTATGTGGACAATCAAAGAGTCGCGACCATGACCACGGGAACTTTGACCAGGGCTGATCTTACCGAAGCGGTCTTTCAAGCCGTGGGCCTTTCACGCACCGACTCGGCCCAGATGGTCGAGGACATGCTGGAAGAAGTCTGCGGCGCGCTCGCCAAGGGCGAGACGGTGAAGCTTTCCTCCTTCGGCACCTTCGCGGTACGCCAAAAATCTCAGCGCATGGGCCGCAATCCCAAGACCGGCGATGAAGTCCCGATCGCGCCGCGCCGGGTGCTGGTGTTCCGCCCCAGCCATGTGCTCAAGGCCGTGATCAACGGCCAGACGCCGTCCCACGAAGGTGAGGATTGATGTCGTCTGCGGCATACGCCTATCCGCACAAATCGGCGGAAGCCTTCCGCACCATCAGCGAAGTTGCGATTGAACTCGACGTGCCCCAGCATGTGCTGCGTTTCTGGGAAAGCCGTTTCATCCAGATCAAGCCGGTCAAGCGCGCCGGCGGGCGGCGCTATTACCGGCCCGAGGATGTGGATCTGCTTAAGGGCATCCGCGCGCTGCTCTACAGCGACGGGCTCACCATCAAGGGCGTGCAAAAGGTTCTGAAGGAACGCGGTCTTCGCCATGTCGCCGAAGTCGGCCGTGGCGGCGAGCCGGCGGCGCCTGAGCCCATCGTGATCGAAAAGATCGTGTATGTCGAAAAGCCGGCCGCCGCTGCGGCGCCGGCCAAGAAGCCGCGCGCGACCCATCTGCGCGCCGTGCCGGACGCCATGTCTTTGCCCTTTTTTGATGCGCTGCCGGAAGTGCCCAAACGGGATTTTCCGGTTCTGGACGCGGCGCCCCGGATTGAGAAAGCGTTTGCGCCGATTGCTCCTGAGCCGGTTCTCGACCCTGCTGCCGAGCTTGTGGTCACGCATGAACCGGTGCTGGAGCCGATCGTCGAAGAAGAAGACATGGTGGATGCGCGTAGTCTGGAACGCGCGCGGTTGGAAGAGCTGCTGGAAGAGCTTTTGGACCTCAAGGCGCGGCTCAAGGCTGTCCGAACGCGCTGAAAATACGTGCCTGACGGGATTTGCGATACGGGCTTGCTGGCGCGGGGCGCCGCCGCTATGGTCCGCGCCCCCGAGGGAAAATGCCCTCAAATATCGGTATCGGAGCGTGGCGCAGCCTGGTTAGCGCACCAGTCTGGGGGACTGGGGGTCGTGGGTTCAAATCCCGCCGCTCCGACCATTCGTTTCCGCACGGATCGTGCGGAAACGAATGCCAAGGCCGGGCGCGCGACAGCGCAGTGAGCCCGGCCGCGGCAGGAGACCGCGCTATGGGAGTTCTTTCGCGGGATTCCCGGCCCTTCGCTGGGCTCAGGGCGTTCGCCGTTCTCGCATGTCCACTGGACATGCTCGCGCCCTACGGGCGCCACGGCTCACCCCGCCGCTCCGACCATTCATACGCGCCCGTTCCGGGCGCGTATGAATGCCAAGGGCCGATAGGCCGCACTAGCGTCAGCGTAGTGTGCGGCCGTCAATCGGCCCGCGGCAGCAGGCAGTCCCGCACAGATATCCCGCGCGGCAGCGTCGTACGCCGCTGTCCTGGGCGCTGCAGGCGAAAACTGAGGCTTCGCCTCTTGAGACGAAACCCACTCTGATCCCAAATAGTCCCATGAAGCGGCGTAATGCCCAGTGCGATTTTACGGTTGAAGCGACGGCATTGTTCGCGCGTTTCGCGACTAAGCATGGCCTCATTCACGCAGTGGTGGATGCACCCGTTGAAGCCCTTTGGGAATTTCCAGTTCAGGCCAAGCTGAGCCAGAGAATTGTTCTGGGTTTGCAGAACAACGATGAGCTGAATTTCGGCGTGGAAGATTTCTGGTCGTATTTCTTTCCGTTTGCGGACAAAAAATCCGAATTCGAATATCTGATCAACAGTTGGGTTGAAGGCACGGCGAGAATTGTCCCCAAACCCGGGTTAATTGTCCAAAGTCTTGAATTACAAGTGTTGGAGCCTGATGGCTGGAGAGTTGCGTACGACGCCAGCTCTCTGAGTTTACGGAAACCGCTGCCGGTCGTTCTGACTAACGTCGTTGCGAATGATGCGAGGAAGTAAGAATGGGGCCAGGGTCGATATTTCCCTGACCCCACCGTCTTCGGCGAACCGCTCTTCGCTCAACGATTAATGACTTATCGGTGAAGGGCTCGCGGATGAAGTATGGGCCATCGGCTTGAGGGCCGGCTTGGTGTCGGACTTGCCGATCTCCGGCTTCAGATTGCCGCTGACATAGGCGCCGGATTCGATTTTGATATCCTGATGCACGACATCGCCGGTCATGCGCGCGGTTCCGGTGAGTATGACTTTCTTGGCTTCGATCTTGCCTTCGATGGCGCCGGCCAGCTCGACTTCGTCGCCATAGACCGTGCCTTTCACCTTGGCGTTCTGGCCGATCTTCACGCCCACGCCGCGCACATCGCCATCGATTTCACCGTCGATCTGAATGTCCTCGGTGCTCTCGAGTTGACCTGTGATCTTGAGCGCCTTGCTGATGACCGATGCCATGTGTGCTCCTGTTTTTGCTGAGGGGGGCTGGAAAGATTGGGGAAGAGGGGCGGGATTGGGCGGCGGCTTGGGGCTCCCGGCCTGTGGTGTTTGCGATGGCCGCGCCTGAGGTTGCAAACCCGGGGATGACGATGCTTGGGCCTGCGGACGGGCAGACGCATCGCCGGGCTTGTCGCTTCCCGACTTGTCATTGCGGTTAAACAGATTCATGAACGCACCTCCGGAAGTTGGTCGAGGGTCTCAAAATAGCTGACGGGCCGCCATGGCATCCGTGCCGTCACACGCGCGCCCCGCGCGACGGTGACATTGGTATGGAAGATGCGGCCCTCGATCTCGGCGCTGGCCTCGATCGACACATTAGGGGCAAAGACCCGCCCATTCAGGCGTCCGGCGATCACCACCTCGCGCGCGACGATGTCCCCCTCGACGGTACTGCCGGCGGCGATCGTCAGTTTGAGCGCGGCAATACGGCCCCTCACCAGGCCCGAGACCACAAGCTCGCCCTCAATCTCGAGCACGCCTTCAATTCCGACGCCGGGGCCAAGGAAGGAGGGAGGCTCCGGGGCCTCGTCCTGCAAGGTCCTGCTCCGGGGGACCTCGAATCTATGGGTCATTCCAAGCATGAACAGCCCTGCTCACGCCCCAACCAACCCCGGGCGATCATGTCAGAAAGAAGAGGCAGAGCAAGCATTTATTCTGCACGCCTTTGTTCCGCGGGGAACTTTTGGCGCACGGCAGGAAGACCGCACAGACTTCCCTCGCAATGATCCGCCGGATCATTCTATTTGTGCTGGCAGACGATGAGCAAATCGAGAATAGCCAATTCCTCATGGGGCACGTTTGCGTACCGCGGTACGAGCGGCATCGTCTTGAGGTCCTGCAGGGCTTTTTGATTGGGTTCGGCGGTCATTGAAATAACTTCCCAGCCGGTCTCTTCCAGCATCCGGACATAGTCGAATCGGCGGGCGCGACTTAGATGATTGAGCCGATGGCGGGTCCTGTCCCTCCATTCCTGGTCGCTATAGCGCAGCATGTCCACGCGGCTAAGCGATTTGTCGTGGTGCTCCAAGTGGTCGGAAAGGTCGATCATGTGGCACATCATCCCTCCTGGGCGAACGACTGTTGCCGCATGCGCGAAAATGCGCTGCACGGTTTCCTCCGGAATATGTTCCAGGACTGCCCGTGTTACGATGAAATCAGCAGATTCCGGCGGGGCGTCGAGGAAATCGAACGGGGCGCCATATACTATGTTGGCCGAACGGCACAAATCCTGAAGAGAACGGTGTGAACGGCTCGGCAGGTGATTCAAGTTAAAGTATTCGCGCGGGGCTTTCGACCATTCCAAACCCCGGGTAAGGTTTTCATGGATAAAGCTGATGGCATGCCGGAATGTATGTGCGTCCATCAGTTTGTCGTGGTCCATGGTGAAAACTTCACCGGCGCCAGCGCAGCGGAAAATCAGTGGGAGGATTGGAATCCAGCCCGTGCCAATTTCCTGGACCGTCTTTCCGCCAAGGTCGGCGCCGGCATCTTTTAGCGCAGCGACCATGAGCGTCGCCGAATAAAGAAGCCCCAGATCGTTTCCAGGATTGCTCTTGTAGGGGATGATGGCGCGCTTGATCGCTTGAAGCTGCTTGCGGAATGGCAGAGACACGCTCAGCAGCGAAAGTGTCCGGTTCATCGCAAAAATATCCCTTCTTCTGAATGGGCTATACCATCGGATTGTACAGGGTGGAACGTGCAGGGTGGTGATGAAATGTCAGCATTAAGCATCCTCCGCGACCCCACTTTGGTATGCGCTTGCAGTTTCATTCGTTTATCGAAGACCGTGTGAACGCGTGCCCAGCGAAAGCGGGTGGGCGCTCACATGGCTCACTCCGGCGCAATTCCGCGCGCGACATGGCTGTGGCGATAGCCATAGGCGAAATAAAAGAGCAGCCCCACCACCGACCAGATGGGAAACAAGAGTTTCGCCTGCCAGGGCAGGTACGCAAACAGCAGCCCGCAACCAAGAACCGCCAGCGTCCCGATGAGATAAACCAAGGGCGCGCGAAACGGGCGAGGACGGCTGGGCTGGGTGCGCCTGAGCACCATCACCGCCAGCGAAACCGCCGCAAAGGCAAACAAGGTCCCCGAATTAGAAATATCCGCCAATTGCCCCACCGGCAAAAAGGCGGCTGCGAACGCCACCAGCAGGCCGGTGATCCAGCTCACCACATGCGGGGTACGGAATTTGGGATGCACCCGGCTTAAGACTTTCGGCAGCAAGCCGTCGCGCGACATCACAAAGAAGATGCGCGTCTGGCCATAGATCATCATCAGGACGACCGTGGGCAGCGCGATCCCGGCCGCGAGTCCCAACAGATTGCCCACCAGCGGATGATTGATGGAACGCAGCACATGCGCCAGCGCCTCGCGCGAACAGACCAAGGGCTGACCGGCCAGGCTGGCGCATTGAGCTTGCAGCGCCGATGAGCCCGGCGCCAGCGCTTCGCCTGCGGCACCATAGACCGGCTGCGCGCCATAAGAGCCGATCGCACCCGCCGCCACCAACAGATAGATGACGGTGCAAATCGCCAGCGATCCGATCAGGCCGATGGGCAGATTGCGCTGGGGATTCTTGGTTTCCTCCGCCGCGGTGGACACCGCATCGAACCCGACATAGGCAAAAAAGATCGAAGCCGCCGCCGAAATCACCCCACCCGTGCCAAAAGGCGCGAAGGGATGAAAATTGGCGCTGTTCATCACCGGAAGCGCCAGCCAGATAAAGGCGCCCAGCGCCACCAGCTTCACCGCCACCAGACAGGCATTGACGGTGGCGCTTTCGCGGGTGCCGATCACCAAAAGCGCGGTGACGCCCAGCGCCACCACCACCGCCAGCACATTCACCACGCCGCCGGCATAAGGACCGGCCGCCAATTCGGGTGGAACGATGATGGGATGGGGCAGATGCGCCAAAAGCCCCACGATGTATCCGGACCAGCCCACCGATACGGCGCTGGCCGCCACGGCATATTCCAGGATCAGCGCCCATCCCACCAGCCAGGCCATCAACTCGCCCAGCACCGCATAAGTATAGGTGTAGGCCGAGCCGGATACCGGCACCATGGAAGACAATTCGGCATAGCACAGCGCGGCCACCGCGCTGACGGCGCCCGCCAGCACAAAGGACAGCATCATGCCGGGGCCGGCTTTTTGGGCGGCTTCCGCCGTCAGCACGAAAATGCCGGTGCCGATGATGCCGCCAATGCCCAAAAGGGTGAGCTGGAACGGGCCCAGGCTGCGGTGCAGGCTTTTCTTCTCGGCGGTGGCCAGCACCGCCTCCAGCGACTTCACCCGCCACATGAAAATATACTCACCCGATCCCCACGCCATCCGGCACAGGGATCAGCCGTTAGTCAAGCACGTCCGCCGCCTCGGGGTGGCGCTGGAACCAGGCCCGGGCATAGGAACAGCGCGGCGCGATCACCAGCTGGCGGCTGCGGGCCTGTTCGACAATATCCTGCATCAGCCGGTCCGCCGCGCCCGTGCCGCGCAAGGGCGGATCGGCTTCCACATGGAAGATTTGGTGCTTGCCGTCGCGGATGCGGTACTCGGCCCAGGCCATAAGGCCGTTTTCCGTTCGCTCGAAACGGCTTTGCGCCGAATTGTCGATCATTTCTTAGGGGCTGGTTCGCGGTACATCCAAGGTAACGAAAGCCCGATGGGAACGATCCACAGCGTTCCGGCCAGGGCATAGAACAGCAACGCCACATACCAAGGTGCGCCGGGCAACACATGGCGCGCCAGCCCCATGATGAACAGGGCATAGAAAGGCAGCCAGAAGAAAAGGATCACAATGGCGGCGATAAAAGTCTTGGTGCGGCGGGACATGAGACGGTTTTGACGGCTGCGGGGAGGGACGCTATCAGAGCCGCCATGGATCAGACAGAAAATTTCTGGAAAAGCCGCCAAGCCGTGGGGCTTTGGCTTTTGGCGGTGGCGCTGGTCATTTTGGTGATGGTAACGGTGGGCGGATTGACCCGCCTGACCGGCTCCGGTCTTTCCATCACCGAATGGAAACCGATCATGGGGGCGTTGCCGCCGCTCAATGACGCGGCCTGGGCGGATGCCTTCGCCAAGTATCAGCGTATTCCCCAATATGTCCTTGAAAACCGCGGCATGAGCCTGGACGAATTCAAGGGCATCTTCTGGTGGGAATGGGCGCACCGTTTCCTGGGCCGGTTTTTGGGCGTCTTGTTCCTGGTGCCCTTTGTCTGGTTCGCCGCTACCGGCGCAATCCGGCGCAGCGAATGGCCGCGCTTTATGATCCTGTTCCTGTTGGGCGGACTGCAAGGTTTTATCGGCTGGTGGATGGTGACTTCGGGCTTGGAAAGCCGCGTCTCGGTCAGCCAGTATCGCCTTGCCATCCATCTGGGCGCGGCGCTGCTCTTGCTGATCGCGATCCTGTGGATCGCGCTGGAATATCTGCGCGGCGGCAAGAGCAGCGGCCTGTCCAAGCGCGCATTCGCCTTTGTCACGCTGGTCTATGGCCAGATGCTGCTGGGCGCGCTGGTGGCGGGGCTGGATGCGGGGCTGATCTACAACACTTGGCCCGACATGAACGGACGCTTCTTTCCAGAAGCGCCATTCTTTGCTTCGCCCTGGTGGCGGAATTTTTTCGAAAATGCCGGCTTGGTGCAATTCGATCACCGCATCGGCGCCTATGCCGTCGCCGCCTGTGCGGTGTGGGTTTATCTGCAAGGCATCAAGTTGACGGGCCTGGCCAAAACCAGCGCCAAACTGGTCGCGCTCATCACCACCTTCCAGATTTTCCTAGGAATCTGCACCCTGCTATTGATGGCGCCGCTCTGGCTGTCGGCACTGCATCAGGTCATGGCCGCGGCGCTGCTCTGCGCGGCGGTGTGGCATGCGTATGAGCTGCGGATGCATCCCCAACCTGTCATCCCCGGCTGAGCGCCGCAACGCGGCGCGAAGGGAAGGGGATCCAGGCGGTAGATATTTTATAGGTGCATATCACCTGGGTTCCCTTCCCTCGCCACGCGAGGTCGCGTGGCTCGCCGGGAATGACAATGGGAGAGAAAATGCCGAGACTATCTTTTGAAGTGAAACCATCTGACGATTGTGCTGAAGTCTTCGTTTACATGGACCGCGCCGGTCTGGACTATCTTATTAAGGAACTTTTCAATCTCCGCTGGCCCGATAACGAGCACTTCCACATGTTCTTAGAAGCCTGGGGTGGTGGCGGACTGACGGAAGAGCGGTCAGAGCCGGATTCTCTGCCCGCTCGTCACGTCAAATTTTTCCTGCGCCCGGAAGGTGAGGCGCTGCTCACGACATCCCCTGTTCCAGATCCGCGATGATGTCTGCCGCGTCCTCGATGCCCACCGACAGCCGCACCACATCCGGGCCTGCGCCGGCCTTGATGCGGTCCTCATCGGATAGTTGGCGGTGGGTGGTGGAAGCGGGATGGATGATCAGGCTTCTGGTATCGCCGATATTGGCCAGATGGCTGAACAGCTTGACGCCATTGACCAGTTTCACGCCCGCCTCATAGCCGCCTTTCAGCCCGAAGGTGAAAACCGCGCCCGCGCCTTTGGGGCAATATTTTTTGTGCAGGGCATAAGAGTCATTGTCTTCCAGCCCGGCATAATTCACCCAGCCCACCTTGGGATTGGCCTTCAGCCATTTGGCGACCGTCAGCGCATTGTCGCAATGCTTCTGCATGCGCAAGGGCAGGGTCTCGATTCCGGTCTGCACCAAAAAGGCGTTCATGGGAGACAGCGCCGGTCCCAGATCGCGCATGCCGAATACCCGGCAGGCGATGGCGAAGGCCATGTCGCCGAAGGTCTCCCACAATTTCATGCCGTGATAGGACGGCGTGGGTTCGGACAAGGACGGAAATTTGCCGCTGCCCCAGTCGAATTTGCCGCCATCCACGATCACCCCGCACATGGAATTGCCATGGCCGCCCAGAAATTTGGTGGCGGAATGGATCACGATATCGGCGCCCCATTCCAGCGGCTTGATCAAGTAGGGCGAGGCCAAAGTATTGTCCACGATCAGGGGTACGCCCGCGTCATGGGCGATCTTGGCCACTTTCTCGATGTCGGTGATGATGCCGCCGGGATTGGCGATGCTTTCGACAAAGATCGCCTTGGTGCGCGCATCGATCCCTGTCTTGAAACTGTCGGGATTTTTGGCGTCGGCCCAACGCACATGCCAGTCGAACTTGGCGAATCCTTGGGCGAACTGGTTGATCGAGCCGCCATAAAGCTGACGCGCCGCCACGATATTGTCGCCCGGTCCCATCAGCGTGTGCAGCGCCAGCAGTTGCGCGGCATGGCCCGAACCGCAGGACAAAGCGGCGCGCCCATTTTCCAGCGCGGCGACCCGCTCTTCCAGCACCGCATTGGTGGGATTCATGATCCGCGAATAGATATTGCCGAACACCTGCAGGTTGAACAACGCCGCGGCATGGTCGGCGTCCTCGAAGACAAAGGCGGTCGTCTGATAGATTGGCGTGGCGCGTGCGCCGGTGGCGGGGTCGGGCTGGGCGCCGGCATGAACGGCAAGGGTGTCAAAGCCATAATCGGCCATTATCGTCTCCTGGTCCTATGTTTGGCGCGTTCCGCCTATGTCAAATGTTCGACACGCAATTCTGTTTCGATGCGGCGCACCCAGTCGTGGACATGGGGATACGCGCCCAAATCCAAATCGGCCTGATGGGCGAAGCGGGTATAGGCCACCAAAGCGATGTCAGCCAGCGAGAGTTTATTGCCCACGAAATGGCTGCGGCCCGCCAAATGGGCATTCATCAGGCTCAAGGCCTTGAAGCATTTGGCGACCAGACCGGGGTCGATCTCATGGGGCGGCTTTTTCAGGTACAGGCGCTGGAAGCGCAGCACGGCGATGGCGGGCTCATGGCTATACTGTTCCCAGAACAGCCATTGAAACATCAGGGCGCGCTCGAACGCGTCGGCGGGGATCAGATCGGTATTTTCCGCCAGATGCAGCATAATGGCATTGGACTGCGCCAACACGCCCTTGTCGGCAAAGCGCGCCACCGGCACTTGGCCCGCCGGATTCATCGCCAGAAATTCCGGTGTGCGGGTTTCCTTGGCCAGCACGCTGACCTCGACCCAATCGTAAGGCAGGCCCAGATAGTCGGCGACGAACTTCACCTTCAGGCAATTGCCCGAGATGGAGTCGCCGTAAACCGTCATCGCGGCATTATCGAGAGACATGGCTAATTGTGCTTCAGCGTGCCGCCCTTGCCGAACAGCAAAGGCTTGCGGTTGTCGATCACTTTGCGGTTGACGCCCATCCAGCCGATCTCGCCGGAAAAGCGGCCATGCTCGATCTTGGGACAGCGGTTCATGATCACGGTGAGGCCTGCATCCTGGGCGATCTTCTCGGCCTCGGGACTGATCACGCCCAGTTGCATCCACAGTACTTTGACGCCCAGTCGGTCCTTTTCCTGAACCGTTTCTTGCGCGATCTGGGGCGCGAATTTGGCCTCGCGGAAAATGTCCACCATGTCCACCGGCGCGGGCACGTCTTTCAGGGATGCATAGACCTCCTGGCCCAGGATCTTTTGGCCCGCCATGCCGGGATTGATGGGGATGACTTTGTAACCCTTGTTCAAAAGATACATCATCGCGAAATAAGAGGGGCGGATGTCGTTGCCGCTGGCCCCCACCATGGCGATGGTCTTTACCGAACGCAGGATCGATTTGATCAGGCTGTCGGGATATTGCGGCATCACCCCCTCTCCCCCTGTTGGGGGAGAGGGTTGGGGTGAGGGGGGCTTTCCAGTTGACATAGCAGCGCCTCCAGAACGCCGTCTTTATTCATCAGGAACTCAGTGTTCCAGAACCGTAGCACCCGAAATCCTCGCGCCTTCAAATAAGAGTCGCGTATTTCGTCATAGCTGGCCTGAACGGCATGTTGTCCACCATCCAGTTCGACCACCAGTTTGGATTCCAAGCATACAAAGTCGACGATGTAACGGCCGATTAGGAATTGGCGCTTGAATTTGTGACCGCCAAAGCGGCGATCCCGGACCAGCCACCAGAATTTTCTTTCCACATCGGTGCAAACCCGGCGCATGTTTCGGGCATTGGCGCGCTGTAGTGAGCGCGTCTTTCGGACGGCGATGGTATCAGCGGTGACCAGCGTACCCCCTCACCCTAACCCTCTCCCCCGGAGGGGGAGAGGGGATTCGGCCAGTTCGGTTCTCTTTTTTCAAGGAACGCCCCGATGCCTTCGCAGGCTTCCGCTTCCAGCATGTTCTCGGTCATGACCCGGCTGGCATAGGCGTAGGCTTGATCCAGCGGCATCTCCAACTGGCGGTAAAAAGCTTCCTTGCCGATCTTCAAGGTCTGGCGCGGCTTGGCGGCGATTTTGCCAGCAAGCTGCATGGTCTCGCTTTCCAGCATCTGTGGCGCCACCACCTTATTGACCAACCCGATACGGCGCGCCTCCTCGCCGTCGATCATCTCCCCGGTCAGCAGCATTTCCATCGCCGCCTTGCGGCCGATATTGCGCGACAGGGCCACCATAGGAGTGGAACAGAACAGACCGATATCCACGCCCGGGGTGGCAAAGCGTGCCGAGGTGGAGGCCACCGCCAGATCGCAACTGGCGACCAATTGGCATCCGGCGGCGGTGGCGATGCCGCCGACCTGGGCAATCACCGGCTTAGGCGTGCGCACAATGGCCTGCATCATCGCCGAGCATTGGGTGAACAATCGGGCATAGGCGGCGCGACCGGAATCGCCATCGGCGCGGTGCCGCGCCATCTCTTTTAAGTCATGGCCGGAGGAAAATACCGCGCCTTCGGCGGCAATCACGATCACGCGGGTGGCGTTGTCGGCACCTGCGCCCTCCAACGCCGCTTGGATGGCGCCCATCAATTCCGACGACAGGGCGTTGCGCGCGCTCGGCCGGTTGAGGATCAGCCGCAGCACGCCGCCGGCATGGGCGGTGAGGAGGAGGGGGGGCGGCGAAGCGCTCATACCGCGGACTGTAAAGGGGCAGGTTCCCCCGAACAATCGCGCCCGGACGCATTGGGAATAGGCGGGAACTGCATGACGCGCCGGCTTTTTGTCGCTTCTGTTTCACCTTCCCGGTGCGCGGGCGCCCAATCGGCGCTATAATCCGCCCATGTCCCTGAGCCGCGACGAAACCATCGAACTTCGCCATCTCTACGACCGCTTTTCGCTGGCGGTGGAGCGGGCATCCGCCACCATGCATATGCGGGGCATGGACTCCACTGCTTTTCATGTCGAGGACGGCAAATGCGTCGCGCTGTGGGGCCATATCCGCACCCTGATGGACAAGGCGTCGGCCTCGAAATAGGCGACCTACACTTGCCGCACCCCGGCACATAATCCACCAAGCCGTAAGGGCCAAAGAGCGATGCCGAAGGCGACTTCAGAGGCCCTGGTAGATGACGAGCGGGCCATCGTGACCAAATGGACCTTGCCGCCAGGGGCCGAGACCGGCGGCCATACCCATGGGCTCGACTATTTGGTGGTCTATCTGACGGATGGAATCCTGACGGTAGAGAGCAACAGTCAAGTCATCGAAGCCCCGGTTTCCAAGCATACCGTCACCTCGCGGCCAGCAGGCATAAGCCACAACGTGTCCAACCGATCCAGCAATGCCATCGAATTCATTGAGATCGAGCTGAAGCGCTGACCCTGAAATAGCGGTATTATAATACCACACACATAAAATACCTTAATTCCTGAGGTTTCTCTTGACCGGGTGCGGACATATCCGTATATCCGCCCGTCAAATTACGGAAATCGCACATGAAAACCTACTCGGCGAAAGCCAGTGAGATCGAAAAGAAGTGGATATTGATCGATGCCCAGGGCCTGGTCGTGGGCCGTCTGGCTTCGATCATCGCTATGCGCCTGCGCGGCAAGCATAAGCCCACTTACACGCCCCATATGGATTGCGGCGACAATATCATCGTCATCAACGCCGCCAAGGTGGTGCTGACCGGCCAGAAGTTGAAGAAGAAGGTCTATTACCACCACACCGGCTATATCGGCGGCATCAAGGAACGCACCGCCGGCGCCATCATGGCGGGCAAATTCCCGCAGCGCGTGCTGGAAAAGGCGGTCGAACGCATGGTGCCGCGTGGTCCCTTGGGCCGCCGCCAGATGTCAAACTTGCGCGTCTATCCGGGCGCGGAGCATCCGCATGAGGCGCAGGCGCCCGAAAAGCTGGACGTCGCCAAGATGAATCCCAAGAACACTCAGTACAAGGCAGCCTAACCGATGGCCGAAGACAACAAGTTCACCGAACTCAAATCCACCCTGATCAAGGCCAAGCAGCCCGGCGCCGACGATGCCGCCAAGGCCGACAACAAACGCGACTCCAAGGGCCGCGCCTATGCCACCGGCCGCCGCAAGGAATCGGTTGCTCGTGTCTGGATCAAGCCGGGCAGCGGCAAGATCACCGTCAATGGCCGCGACGAAACCGTCTATTTCGCGCGTCCCGTTCTGCGCATGATCCTGCGCCAGCCCTTGATCGCTGCGGGCCGCGACGGCCAGTTCGATGTGGTGGTCACCGTCAATGGCGGCGGCTTGTCGGGTCAGGCGGGCGCGGTGCGTCACGGCATTTCGCGCGCGCTGGTGAATTACGAGCCCGGCTTGCGTCCGGTGCTGAAGCCGGGCGGCTTTCTCACCCGCGACCCGCGCGCGGTGGAACGCAAGAAGTATGGCCGGCCTAAGGCGCGCCGTTCCTTCCAGTTCTCGAAGCGCTAAGCGCGATCTTTTGCGCCCTGAGTTCGTCGCGCGTGCCCACGTGCTTTTCGCACGCTCCGCGCGACGCTCCTGCTCAGGCCGTAAAATCCCTTCGTTTGGGAATATCTTTAGTGAAACGGCGGTCCAAAAGGCCGCCGTTTTTCTTTGCTTGTCGCCAAGGCGCGGTGCGGTGCATGCTAAAGAGCATCCGCACAGGAGGCGTCATGCGCGCCCATCGTCTTGCCTTGATTTGTTCTTTGGCCTTGCTGGCCGTTCCCGCGTCAGCGCGCCTGTGGAAGCCGACCCCCGATCAGCAAGCGCTGGAGTATGTCTCGATCAACCACAATAAGGGCGCGGATGGGCGGGTGATACTCGGCTGGATGGCCTCGCCCCTTGTCGCCGCGCCCACCATCAAGCAGATCCTAGACCGGTATGTGGTGGTTTCCATTGTCCATATGCGTCAGGATTCCAATGGCGTAACCACCTGGGACGATATCCAAGGGGTACAGGTGATGGACGGCGGCGGACAGGCGCTTAAGGAAGTGCCGCAGGATGCCATACTGCCGGCGCTGGTTGGATTGATCGCTCAGTCCGAAGCCGCCCTGCGCCAGACCACGCAGGGCAAGGGCAAGGTCTATTGGAGTGTCTATGAGGCGGGGTCCATCAATGCCTGCGCCAAAGGCCGGCTGGTGGTGACCTATCAGGGCGAAGCCTATAGTTTCGACACGCCGATACCGGGTTGCGAGAAGTAACTGTTGCCGCTACGCGGGCGGCGAAACGGGTTTGGACGGATTGAACCGGGGCGGCGGCGGGCCATAGGCATTGTCGCCCGCCTCGCCCGGCTGGCACCAGAAATAGATCAGCACCACACACAGAACCAGGAAGGCCAGCTTGATCAGAAAGAGCTGCGGCCCGATAAAAATCAGGGACCAGCCGCCAAAAGTGGCATAGCTCGCGCCCGCCAGCAGCTCCACCACCTGGGCGACAAAGCCCAAAATAAGGAAGGCCCAGATCAGCTTGCCGTCGCGCCCGGTATCCTGCAGGCGGCGCGCGCCCATGCCCGCGAAGGGAAACAGCAGCGCCAGATTGTAGAGTTCCGACAGCGGCAAGGAGAGGATGGCGCCCAGGATCGCGGCGCCGAGGCACAGGATGAAATTGGCCAGGACGAAATACCAGAACTGGGCGCGTCCCACCCGTCCGCGCAGATCGAAATAATGCTCAACCACGGCCTGGCGGTAATTTTCGAAAATCGCTTGCGGGTCCATGTCTGCCCCCTGTTTTTGGCCGCCTCTTTGGCGTATCTGGCGGCCCAACCGGATGATGGGCCGGCTCTGCAAGCGGCGCAGGACCGGACCGCGCCCCCCACGGGCCCCAAAAGCGGCGAAATCAGCTAAGAACCACCCCACTTCCATGTCAATCATGATGGAACACAGATGAGCGGCCAGGCACAGATTTTCATAGACGGCGCGGCAGGCACCACCGGCCTGGAGATACGCGAGCGTCTGGCCGGCCGCCCCGGCCTGTCGCTGATCACCCTGTCCGATGCCGAACGCAAGGATCAGGCAGCGCGCAAGGCCGCCCTGAACCAGGCCGATCTGGTGATCCTGTGTCTGCCGGACGAGGCGGCGCGCGAAGCGGTCAGCCTGATCGACAATCCCAAGACCCGGGTGATCGACGCCTCCAGCGCCCACCGGGTGGCGCAAGGGTGGACCTATGGTTTCGCGGAATTGGAAGCGGACGGCTATGCGCGGATCGCGGCCGCCAAGCGGGTCAGCAATCCCGGCTGCTGGCCCACCGGCTTTTTGGCCATTATGCGCCCCTTGGTGCGCGCCGGGCTGGTGCCGCCGGACTTTCCCATTAGCGTCAGCGGCGTTTCCGGCTATTCCGGCGGCGGCAAAAGCATGATCGCGGAATTCCAGGACGAAAAGGCCGCCGACTATACCGAGACGGCCTCGCGCATCTATGGCTTGAACCTGGCGCACAAGCATATTCCCGAGATGCAGGTCCATGCCGGCCTCAGTCATCCGCCTTTGTTCGCGCCCAGCGTGGGGCGTTTTTATCGCGGCATGCTGGTGGAAGTGCCGCTGTCCTTGTGGGCGATGCCCGCCAAGCCGGCAGCGCGCGATATCCATGCCGCCCTGGCACGCGCCTATCCGGACCGGCCGCTGGTCAAGGTCGCCTCGCTGGAAGATGCCGCGGCGGTCAAGACTCTGGACGCCGAAATCCTGGCCGGCAGCAATGGGCTGACGCTCTATGTTTTTGCCAATGACAAGATGGGCCAGGCGCGGGCCGTGGCGGTGTTCGACAATCTGGGCAAGGGCGCGGGCGGTGCTGCGGTGCAGAATCTCAATATCATGTTGGGGCTGCCGGAGACGACTGGGCTGTGATGCCTCACCCTGAGCCTGTCGAAGGGGTGAGGCTTACTCCTCATGCTGAGCCTGTCGAAGCATGAGGAAATTCCGTGCTAGTTTCTGTCATGCTTGGCGGGAAGGGCGTCCTGTTTTCGGTTGCGGCGGGGCTGGCATTGTTTGCCGGCGCGGTGCTTTACGCCATCCAGCAAGCGCCCAAGCCTGAAGGTTTCTCCGGACTGCAATTTGCGCCATTGACCCCAGCGGCGGCGGCGCGCACGCCTTTGTTGGGGCGGGGCGGCGCCCTGGTGCATCAGGTGATGGCGGACAGTCCGGCGGAAAAAGCCGAAATCGAACCCGGTGCCGTGGTGGCGGCGATTGACGGCATTGCGATCGCTTCGGCGCGTCAGGCCTCGGATTTGATCCGCAGGTATAAGGCGGGTGCGCGCGCCACTTTGACAATTTATGACATCGCCCAGGGCGAGGTCAGACCGCAACGCGTTTCGCTGGTGTTCGATGCCGAGCCGCCATCGGGGAAAAATTTTTCGGTATCGCCGCCGCGCACCTTGGCCAAGGAACACCGCCCGCCGCCGATCACGGCCGCCAACGCCTTCTGGTCGCCGCGTATCCTGCGCGGTGCCACCATCAAGCCCCTGGCCTTGAGCGGTCTGGGCGCCGGTCAATGCAACGCCTTCGCCCCGGAAGGGTGGCGGGTGGCGGCGCATGCACCCGACAATTCACTGTTTCACGTCATGGCAGGCGAGGGGTTCGCGCACGCGCTCTACAAATCCGCGTTGCTGAACGGGGCTGGGCCGCAAGACTATGTGCGCGCTTTCTTGCAGGAAACATTCGCCTCGCCGGTGGTGCTGACGCCGCCGCAGACCCGCCCTTTCGGCTTCGTGATCCAGGACTATGGCAACCGCAAGGGCGGCGCTGGCTTTGCGCTTTATCGGGTCACGGGCGCACGTATCGCCATCTGGGCGGTGGCCGTGCCCGGCGGCGATGCCAGTTGGGCCAAGCCGCTGGCGGGAACGGTGGCGCTGTCCATGCACTGCGCTTCGCCGGGCGCGCCCAAGCTGGCGCCGCGCGATCCCGATCTTTTGGCGACGCGTATCTCGCTGCGTTGTCTGCAGGGGGCGTGCGGCGAAACCGATTTCGCCGCCACCTATCTGACGGTGCTGCGCTTCGGCTATGTCCACAATGTGAAGGGCAATATGTTTTTGGTGCGCCCGCGCCGCGACTTCTGGCAGAGCGGCCCCGAAGGCCCCGGCTTTTATCACCAGATCGGCGGCGAGAATGAAAAGCTGCTGCCGGGGAGAATTAATTAGCTCCCATGTCATCCCCGGCCGGCCGGGAATGACAAGAAAAATTAAGCGTGCAGCACACCGTGAAGCCAAGACTGGCATCAGTCCAGCCGTGGGCGCAGCAATTCGCGGAACACCGAAACCGCAAACACCAACAGGCTGGACACGGTGGCGATTTCGCCCGCGATCAAGCCGCCGATATATTTGGCGTTATGGCTGCCCAGATACAGCGCCAGGGATGGGATCATCAGCGCCACGCCCAGCGCAGCCAGCCAGAAATTGATCCATGCCAGCTTGGGCTTCAGGCTGGCATGGGTGAGGGCATAGAAAGTGCCGTAAAGCGCCATGCACACCCAACCGAGCAGATTGAGATGGGCATGGGCCGGCATCATGGTGAAATCTTCGGAGCCGCCCATCTGCATGCCCCAGGCCATGCCCAGGAACAGATGAACGACGCCCAAAGCAAAAAAAGCGGCGGCAACGCGCGGCATGGAATTCTCCCCTATCCGAATATCTTTTTGAAATTCCGTTTTAACGCCACATCCACATCGGCCATGGAGACCGGGATTCCCAGATCGGCCAAACTGGTGACGCCATGGGCGCGCACGCCGCACGGCACGATGCCGGAAAAATGCGTCAGGTCCGGCTCCACATTCAGCGCCACGCCGTGCAAGCTCACCCAGCGTTTGATGCGCACGCCCAAGGCGGCGATCTTGTCTTCGCGCATGCCGCGCATCACCCAAATGCCCACCCGCCCTTCGCGGCGAACGCCTTTGACATTGAAATCCGCCAATGTCTCGATCAACCATTGTTCCAGATCGCAAACATAGGCGCGCACATCGGGCCTGCGGTGTTTCAAGTCCAGCATGGCGTAAGCCACGCGCTGGCCGGGCCCGTGATAGGTGAATTGCCCGCCGCGCCCGGTGCGATAGACCGGAAAGCGCGCTTCGATCAGATCGGTGTCCCGGGCGCTGGTGCCCGCCGTGTAGATGGGGGGATGTTCCAACAGCCAGATTTGTTCCCCGGCGCGCCCCTCGGCGATGGCCGCGGCCTGGGCTTCCATATGGGCCAGGGCTTCGGGATAGCCGACCGGCCCGTCGCTGATCTTCCATTCGACAAGCTTTGCGGCGGAGTTTTTAAGAGCGGCGTCCAAATTAAGCTTTCCGAAACCATGTTCCGGCACCCTGGCCGGGATTTCCCCAACTGTAAGGCCCCGGTCCATGGCTTCCAATGTCGATAATGTCAAAGTTGAGATCTCGGTGGTGCTGGGCCGTTCGGTGATACCGATGCATCAATTGCTGCGCATGGGCCGTGGCGCGGTGATCGAGCTGGACAGCCATCAGGACGACCCGGTGATGATCCTGGCCAATGACAAGCCGGTGGCCAAAGGCGAAATCCAAATCCAGGGCGATAAGATCGCCGTTTCGGTGGTAGACCTGCTCAAAGGCTATTAATAAACATATTTATCGCTGTATAATAATTTATTCCCCACTAAAAAACTTGCATTTTAGACCCCGGCGGCCTACCTCTTTGTCCTAAGAGGCCCGAATGCTTCCGCTTGTCCTCAATCCTGCGACGCTCAAGGCCGGCCTGGCCGGCCGTGGGCCCGAGCGCGACCGCCGGGCGGCCCTTTTGGCCGATGCGGGGGTGGAGGCGCGGCTGCTGGCTGACGACGCCCCGGATACGCTCCTGGCATCCCTACAGATTCTGTTCGTGGCGGGGCTGCCGGAAGGCGAGGCTAGGGATCTGGCCACCCGCGCCCGGGCGCAGGGCGTGCTGGTCAATGTCGAGGATATGCTGCCGCTTTGCGATTTTCATGTCCCGGCCGTGGTGCGCCGGGGCGACCTGCTTTTGACCGCCTCCACCGGCGGCCAGGTGCCGGGTTTGGCGCGCGCCTTGCGGGAAAGCCTGGCGGACCAGTTCGGGCCGGAATGGACCGGGCGCCTGACGGAGTTGGGTGCGGCCCGCGCCAAATGGCGCTCGCAAGGTCTTTCGCCGGGCCAGGTTTCCCAGAATGTGCGCGACCTGATCGCGCGGATGGGGTGGTTATGAGCAACGTCACCGTCATTGACGCCAAGCGGGGTTTGCGCCCGCGCGCGTCCGTAAGCGACGCGGAGGTGGCGGCGCGTCTGAAGGCGCTTCAGGAAAAAGCCGCCGGGCGCGATGCCCACGGCATTCTGAGATTGGCGCTGCTGGAGGAATTTCCCGGCAAGACTGCGGTGGTCTCGTCTTTCGGGGCGGAATCGGTGGTGTTGCTGAAACTGGTGGCGGACATCGATTCCAGCACGCCGATCCTGTTCCTCAACACCGGCAAGCTGTTCGGCGAAACGCTGCGCTATCGCGACCGGCTGCAGGATGTGCTGGGCCTGGGCGATGTGCGCTCCCTGGCGCCCAGCCAGCAAGCGCGCGAGGAGAACGATCCGGACGGCACGCTATGGTCGCGCGACACCGATGCCTGCTGCCATTTCCGCAAGACCGTGCCGCTAGCCAAGGCGCTGGAGCCGTTCCAGGCGCAGATCACGGGGCGCAAGCGTTTCCAGACGCGGGCGCGCGGCGACATGCAGCCGGTGGAATTTTTCGAGGGCCGTTTCCGTTTTAATCCCTTGTGGCAATGGGACCTGCATCAGCTGGAAGCCTTTGTCGAACGCAACAACCTGCCGCGTCATCCTTTGGTCGAGGACGGCTATCTCTCCATCGGCTGCATGCCCTGCACCCGGCGTGTCCAGGCGGGCGAGGATTATCGCGCCGGCCGCTGGTCGGGGCTGGACAAGGATGAATGCGGTATCCATCTGACCGATGGCGGCGGCATCTAGGGGCGGGTCTTTTGCGTCCTGGGTTCGTCGCAAGGTCGCTCATGGGCTATTTGCCCACATCGCTCCTTGCTCCTGCCCAGTCCGCAAAATCCCTCGCCCCGCGGTAATTTCCGGGATGCTTGTGTTGGCCGGGCCTGCTTGCTAAACCCCCGGTCCTACCGGGATTTTCCCACTGACTGTGCGGTCATGGCGGAACGGTAGACGCGCTAGCTTGAGGTGCTAGTGGGGCAACCCGTGGAAGTTCGAGTCTTCTTGACCGCACCATCCTGCTTCGCGCGCTAAAGCGCGCTACGCAGGATGCCCTCCGAAGCCTTGGCAGAGGAGGGCCTCCGTCATCGGCCCGCGCGCGACAGCGTCTTCGCGGGTCTGCGGCAGGACAAAAACTTTGGATTCATTTAAACTGCTGCGCCCCCAAATCTTGTCCGAAACATAGGAGGCATCGATGCGTGTTTTCTATTTCGCAACCCGTCTGCTTCTTTTTCCGCGATGTTATGTCTTCTGCCGAGTGTGCTTCGCGCGCAAGGAAGCGAGCGCATCCTTATCGATTTTGATTCGATGAACGCCGGCGTCGGACCTTCTCAATTTTCTTCCGCGGTGACGGGAGAGGGAGGGCAGGGTCGGTGGATCGTGGAAACGTTTGTGGAATCCGGCAAGCGAACCAAAGTCGTGGCGCAAAGGAGCGCGATAGACGCGAATAGCCGATTTCTGGTTTGCGTCTATGAAGGTTTCACCGGAAAGGACATGGACCTGTCGGTTCGGTTCAGACCTCTTTCCGGCAAGCTCGACCAGGCTGGCGGCCTTGTTTGGCGCTACAAGGACGCGAACAATTATTACATCGTTCGCGCCAACGCGCTGGAGAACAACGTCGTTCTCTACAAGATGCGGAATGGCAAGCGCACCGACTTGAAACCGGCCGGTTTGTCGTTCTTCTCCTACGGCAAGGCGGCGAATGTGCCGCGAGGGGCATGGAACAGTTTACGGGTCGTTGCGAAGGGCCAGTTGTTCTCGGTCTATCTGAACCGCGAACATTTGTTCGACGTTCAAGACGAAACGTTCCAAGACGCAGGCAAAGTCGGTCTTTGGACGAAAGCCGACAGCGTCACGCTGTTCGACGATCTTGCCATCGTCCCCCTGAATAAGGCGCGCTGATGCCGCCCAATGTCAGAAAGGCCATATCGGCCCTTGCTTTGGGTGGCGGATTACTCGCGAACGTGCCGCCTAGTTTTGCGTTTCCGCCCTATCGGTCCACCGACGCCGACACGGCCGATCCGGATACGCTCGAATTGCGCGCAGGAGCCATCGCCGCATTCGACGGCAAAACAGAATTCACCGCGCCCGCTTTGCGGATAAATTACGGTTTGCCGGGGAAGATCGAGCTGACTTCCGAACTCGAATATGCGCCGCAAGCCGGTGGGTTCGGCGATGGAGCAACCGGATTCAAATGGGTACCGTTTTTTGGCGACACGCTTAGTTTTGGTATCGAAACTTTGGCGTTGCTTCCGATACGGCCGGGAGATTCGGGTGCCGGATGGGAATCCCAACTTCTAGCTAGCTACCGCAAAGAGACTTTTCGCCTTCACATGAATGCCGGGTCTTTTCAAGACTCGCGGGCGATTGCAGACGAAAACGGATGGCGGGCAAGCATGCTGGTGGAGTTTCCTCGACCGGGTTGGCGCCCCGGCTTGGAGTTATTCGCGAAGCAGGTTGATGGCGAGCCGGCAGCCGTAAGCGCCGGCATCGGAGGAATATTCAATCTCGGCACTTTCGAAATCAGAACAGGCCTGCATGTCGGCCTTAGCAAACAGGCTCCGGACCTTCGGCTTAACCTTTGGATTTCTTCCGTATTTCCGTTCTAATTCCGAATTCTGGAATTTATTCCACGCTACGAGCGCGCGCGCTCGTAGCGTGGAGCTGATCCGATGTTGAGACGGGTCCGCGCCTCGCCGATGGGTTCTGAAAGCAGCCGGTGGTAATCCTCGCCCAAAAGCCAGGCTGCAGCTCTTCCATTTTGGTACCCCTCCCAAATCGCCTGCACATGCGTCCATCCACGCGGATATCGAAGGTATTCCAGGCCCGCGGCGACGGCTATGCAGGCCCACCCAAGAGCGCGGGTTTGCGCAAACGAGAAGGCCACCAAACACGCCTCGCCCAGGGGTTCGTTGGCCGCATAGCCGGTCAGTACGTGCCAGACATCGTGAACGTCACGCTCGCGTCGATTTATCCAAGCGTAAGGATGCCTCACATCGGTACGGCTGTTCGCGCGGATGCTGATGTCAGCTAGATCCTTTGCCGAGTAGCCGGTCTTGGCAACAAATTCTCGATAGGCGGCGCCGACCGTTCCCGGTTTGAAGCTGGCAATATAGTTCTGGTCGCTCAGGCTCTCCCGCAACTCGGCGTGTCCAAACGCCAAGTTGCCGCCCTCGGCCGATTGGATCAGGCGATCATAATTGTCGCGGCTGGCTTTGCCGTTCAGCGCGCGCATGATCAGGAACACCTGTTGGGTGTCGTCGGCGTCGGCCACCAATCGGCGGGCTGCTCGGACCGCGGTCTTCCAATTGTACCTAAAATCAAGTTCGGGAACGTAATGCACGTCTGATCTCCGCGCGTGGTCTTTGCCGCGCTGCCTGAACGTCTGCGCGAAAAGCATAAGTCAGGCTTGCGAACGCATCAACCCTAGTTTCGAGAACACAAACTTAGCTGACGCTATCGGGATTTTTCTAAGAAAGAAGATCAGCGCGGGCTGACCCACCCGGCCGCTCGCCTTAGCTCGCGGCGTTCGGCACTCAAATCGATCCACTGGACCGATTTGCCCGCGCCACTACGCGTTCTTCGCTGTCGCTCAGAACCTAAGCGCCGCGGGTCGTGCCTCCTCCGGCCCTTCGCTTGCGCTCAGGGCGTTCGTCGCTCTCGCAGGTCCACTGGACCTGCTCGTTCGCCGCGCTGACGCGCGGCGAACCGCTCCTCACCCCGCGTAATACAGATTCACCGGCAGGTCGCTGTGCTGCACGGCATAAAAAGTTTGCAGCATCATCGCCACGATCCGGCCCGTGCCCGGCGACAAGCGGCCATGGATGGCTTCACGCGCCACCCCGAACATGCCGGCGGTTTCCGGATCGTCCATGCAGGGACGCTCAAAGCCCATGTCCCAGGCTTCAAAGGCGCGCACCGCGATTTCGCGGTCCAGCATGATGCGCGGATTGACGTGGCGCGGATCCACCGCGATACGGGTATAGAGCTCGCGCAACGCGCGCTCTTCCCCTTCCAGAATCTGCAAAAATCCGCCGTCAATAAACAGCAAAAGGCCGGTGATGCCGATCAAGGCATTGTGGCGGCGCGACACGGTCAGGATGTTGTCCAGATCGTCGAGGGTGATACGTTGCGTGGTATTGCTGACATAAAGAAGCTGGCGCATCGCGCCAACCTGCCAGAATGAGGTTGAGAGAGGGTGAAAGCCCAGCCGAAAGACCTGCTGGGTATTAAGGATTTGTTGAGCAGGCGCGAGCGTCGGATTGAAAGCGGCGGTTGCGTAATTTTGCCTGTGCGCGCCGCAATCCACGATTGTGTTCGGGCGCGCGCCCCGCTATGCCGGGCCCATGCCCGTGCATCTTATTAAGCTTTGCGTCGGTTGCGGCAGTCTTGCAGACCTGTCGGCGTGGCAAAAAAAGCGGCTGAAGCAAATGCGCGCCAAAGGCCAAAAGCCCGAGTTGATCCACGTCACGCGGATGACGCCCAAGCGCAGCGAGGAACTTCTGGATGGCGGCTCCCTTTATTGGGTCATCAAAGGCCAGATTGTCGCCAGACAAAGGCTTTTGGCCTTTCGGTCTGTGAAAAAGAACGGCGTCCCCCATTGCGGTCTGGTTTACGACAAGGACCTGGTGCCGGTGGCAGCCCGGGCCCGGCGCCCCTTTCAGGGCTGGCGCTATCTGGAGGCCGGGGATGCGCCGCCCGATCTGGCCAAGACCAAGGGCGCCAAAAATCTGCCGCAGGCCCTGCAACGTGAACTGTCGGCTTTGGGGCTGCTTTAGATTTTGGCGAGCGGCATATTGTCGATCAGCCGGGTCTTGCCCACTTTCGCCGCCGCCAGAATGCGCGCCGGGCGTTCCAGGCGCTCCAAGCGCGCCAGTGTTTCGGCATCGCGAAGGGCGACATAGTCCACCGCTTCGAATCCTGCCTCTTCCAAAGCGGCGGCGGCCCGTATTTCCACGTCCTTTGGCGCATGACCGGCTTGCGCCTGGGTCACGGCGTTCTTGAGGATCGCGTTCAGGCGGGCGGCGATTTTGCGTTCGCCCGGGCTCAAATAGACATTGCGCGACGACATGGCCAAGCCGTCCGCTTCGCGCAAGGTGGGCGCGCCGACAATCTGAACCGGCAGCGCCAGATCGGCGGCCAGCCGCTTGACCACCAGCAATTGCTGATAGTCCTTTTCGCCAAAGACCGCGATGTCTGGCTCCGCTGCGATCAGAAGCTTGGCGACCACGGTGGCGACGCCGGCAAAAAAATGCGGCCGAAAATCGCTTTCCAGACCCAGCGCGGGTCCCGCGACCGAAATAGTGGTGGCATGACCATCCGGATAGATTTCGCGCGCTGTCGGCGTGAACACGATGTCCGCGCCGCTCCCCAGTCTTTCCAGATCGGCGTTCAGGGTGCGGGGATAGGCGTCGAAATCCTCATGCGGCGCGAACTGGGTGGGATTGACGAAGATGCTCACCACCACCGTGTCGGCCCGGGTTCGGGCCTGGGTCACCAGCGACACATGACCGTCGTGGAGGGCGCCCATGGTGGGAACCAGACCAATGCGGTGTCCTTGCGCCTTGCGGGCCGCCAGCGCTGCGCGCAACTCGCGCACCGTCGAGGCGATAATGGTCATGCCGGTGGCCGCGGCACTAGCGTGTTTGCACGGCCGCAAAACAGGTCTGGCCCCGTTCGGTCAGCCTGCTGCAAACCTCGCGCGCTTCCTGTTCCGCGAACAGGCCGAAACGGGCGCGATACAAAGTGTGACCGTTGGGAAATTGAAGAGGCGCGACGATCTTGGAGGAGCGCGCCAGCATATCCTGGGCTTTGCCGGCATAAGTCTTAAGCTGAGCCAAGGCCAGGGCCCTGTCGGCATAGGCGCCGATCTGGATGGTCCAATTGCGCCCTGGCGCCGCGGAATCCAAGTCGCCCTCTCCGGCATCGCCGCGCAACGCAGGACGCATTTGCGGCCGGGGCGTATTGGCGGGAGCATTCATGGCGGTCTTGGCTGGCCGCTCCCGCGCTGCCACGGCCGGAACGGCAGGCTCGCCTTCGGCATGGATCAGGGTAAAGTTCTCGTCCGGCGCGCGCACGGCTTCAGCGGCATCCTCGTCATCGCGTTGAACGGTGCCGGGTATCGGCGACAAAGCGGCAAACTGGTTGCCGGAAATTTGCGGCAGGCTGAAACCCGCGGTGGCGGGCGCCGGGGCGCTCTGTGCGATTTGCGACCAAGGCACGCTGGCGCGCGCCACCATGGTGGGATTGGCGGCGATCTGCGCGAAGGTCTGATCGAGCAGCCGCACCATCTCCAGGTCGCGGCGCACGGCGGTGCGTCCGCCCATCACCACGGCAATTAAGTGCGTGGTGCCGCGCGTCACCGAGCTCACCAGATTGAACCCGGATGCGCCGGTATAGCCGGTCTTGATTCCGTCGGCGCCGTCATAACGGCCGATCAGATTGTTGTGGGTGGGATACCAGGCGCCTTTGTATGTGAAACCGGCCAGGTCGAAATAGGGAAAATATTGCGGATAGTCGTAAGCCAGACGCCGTCCCAAAACCGCCATGTCGGTGGCGGTGGAAATCTGCAAGGGATCGGGCAGGCCGGAGGCATTGTGGAAATTGGTTCCACGCATGCCGAGTTGCCGGGCCCTGGCCGTCATCATTTCCGCGAAATGGGATTCGGTACCCCCCAAAGCCTCGGCAATGACCACCGCCACGTCATTGGCGCTGCGGATCACCAAAGCGCGAATAGCCGTATCCACGGAGATGGTCTGGCCGGGGCGCACATTAAGCTTGGTCGGCTTTTGGATTGCGGCATGCCGGCTCACCGGCAGCTGAGTCTGCATGGTGACCTTGCCCGCCTTGAGGGCGTCGAACAGCAGGTACAGGGTCATCATCTTGGTGAGCGAGGCGGGGTGGCGTTCCACCGTTTCATTGCGGGCGTAGAGGATTTTTCCGGTGACGCCGTCAATCACCATGGCGGCGTCCTTAGCCGGATCGGTGGGGCTTGCCGGCATGCGCACCACGGCGCGGTGGCGGCTGGCCTTGCCATGGCGCGCGGCCATGGCCGGCTCGCCGATCCCAACCAGAAACAGGGCTAGGGCGGCTAGTCCGGTCAGTAAACGAGGTCGAAACGGTAAAGACAATAAAAACCCCAACGCCGGATCACCCTTTTGCAAAAGACCAAATTGCGACAGCTTCCGCAAGTCAGAATCAAGAATACACTATGCGCTTCGGGCATTTACCAAGGATTAACACTAGTTCCCGGGTTCCCTCCTGATCCTGGATAAAAATTTATGGTGCGTCGCACAATTAACCCTTGACTGCCAATCCGTGCTGTCTCATATAAGCTATGTTGCACTGCAACAGGCCACCGGAAAACCGGTCCTGCCCTAACGCACAGAGAGGACATGACATGAGCAAAGCAAAAACGGCCGGTGAAAAGGCGACTGCCTCGGCTGAAACCGTTCTGGAAAATAGCGCCGCGGCCGTGAAGACCGGCCTGGAGAAGGCTCTCAAAGGTTATGACGCGTTCGTTGGTTACGGCAAGGACACCGCCGATGCCGTCACCAAGTCGGCCACTGTCACCGGCAAGGGCATTGAGAGCATCAACAGCGAAATCTATTCCTATTCCAAGCAATCCATCGAAGACGCCGTCGCCGCCACCAAGGCGGTGTTGGGCTCCAAGTCGGTGCATGAAGCGTTCGAGTTCCAGACCGACTATGCCAAGTCCGCCTTCGAGTCCTATGTCGGCGAGATGAGCAAGCTCAGCGAACTGGCCACCGCCACCACCAAGGATTCCTTCGCGCCTTTCAAGGGTCGTGTGCAGGCCTGGCTGGACACGGTGCAGAGCGTCCGCGTCGCTTAACACCTGATCCTACCGCATTGCAAAGGGCCCCGGTCTGCCGCCGGGGCCCTTTTGCGTTTCGCCAAACAGTTGAATCTCTTTATGCAATAACCAGATAACGACATCCCACTAGTGTCGTGGTTTCGGAGTTCGCACGCAATTCGATATAGAGGTCATGCGAATTTCGGAATCGGGACACTAGGCAGAAAGCCAATCCGGGTTAGGATAGGCGTGGGAAAGCGAAGCAGACTCTTTGGTCAGGTACTCGGGCGGATGAAAGACTCGGGCGGCAATAACGGCGACGGCAAGAACGGGTCGGGCAATACCGGCACCGGTATTGTCACCAAAACGCGCCCCAAGACCAAAAAGCCCAGCCTCTACAAAGTGCTTCTGCTGAACGACGATTACACGCCCATGGAGTTCGTGGTTCACATCCTGGAAAAGATCTTCGGCAAGTCGCGTGAGGAAGCGGTGGATGTGATGCTGCATGTCCACCGTCACGGGGTGGGTGTTTGCGGCATTTTTACGTTCGAAGTCGCAGAAACAAAAGTCGCCCAGGTGATTGAATTTTCCCGGCGGCATCAACATCCTCTACAATGCACGATGGAGAAGGAATAGATGCCGTCACTTTCGCGCAGCCTGGAACAGGCCCTGCATCACGCCATCAAGCTCGCCAGCGACCGGCATCATGAATATGCCACCCTGGAGCATCTGCTGCTGGCCCTGCTCGACGATGCCGATGCCAGCCAAGTGATGAAGGCCTGCAATGTCGATATGGATGTGCTGCGCAAGTCGGTGCAGAAATATATCGATGAGGATTTGGCCACCCTGGTGATGGACGAGTCGGAGGAAGCCAAACCCACCACCGGCTTCCAGCGCGTGGTGCAGCGCGCCGTGCTGCATGTGCAGAATTCCGGCCGCGACGAAGTCACCGGCGCCAATGTGCTGGTGGCGCTGTTCACCGAGCGCGAAAGTCACGCCGTCTATTTCCTGCAAGAGCAGAATATGAACCGGCTGGATGCCGTCAGCTATATCAGCCACGGCATCGCCAAGCGTCCGGGGATGAGCCAGCCCAAGCAGGTGCGCGGCACCGATGAGGAAGAGGAGGGCGAAAAACCCTCCAAACAGGGCACCGAGGCGCTGGAGGCTTATTGCATCAACCTCAATGAAAAGGCCAAGTCCGGCAAGGTGGACCCCTTGATCGGCCGCGGCCCCGAGGTGGAGCGCACCATCCAGATCCTGTGCCGCCGCCAGAAGAACAACCCCTTGTTCGTGGGCGATCCCGGCGTGGGCAAGACGGCAATCGCCGAAGGCCTGGCGCGCAAGATTATCCGCGGCGAAGTGCCCGAAGTGCTGCGCGGCTCCGTCATCTATTCCTTGGATATGGGTTCGCTGATCGCGGGCACCCGCTATCGCGGCGATTTCGAGGAACGGCTCAAGACGGTGGTGAAGGAGCTGGAAAACCTGAAAGGGGCGATCCTGTTCATCGACGAAATCCATACCGTGATCGGCGCCGGCGCCACCAGCGGCGGCGCGATGGACGCTTCCAATCTTCTCAAGCCTGCGCTGGCGGCGGGCACGCTGCGCTGCATCGGCTCGACCACCTACAAGGAATACCGCCAATATTTCGAGAAGGATCGCGCTTTGGTGCGCCGGTTCCAGAAGATCGATGTGTCCGAGCCGACCATCGAGGATTCCATCAAGATTCTAATGGGCATCAAGAGCTACTTCGAGAATTACCACAAGCTGCGCTACACCGCCGACGCCATACGGGCGGCGGTGGAGCTGTCGGCCAAATACATCAACGACCGCAAGCTCCCCGACAAGGCGATCGATGTGATCGACGAGTTGGGCGCCTCACAGATGCTGCTGCCGGAAAGCCGCCGCAAGAAGGTCGTCAATGTGCGCGACGTCGAAGAGATCGTCGCCAAGATTGCGCGCATTCCGGCCAAGTCGGTGTCCAAGGACGATGCCGAGGCGCTCAAGACTCTGGAAGCCGATCTGGGCCGGGTGGTTTATGGACAGGACGCCGCCATCCATGCCCTTTCCTCGGCGATCAAGCTTGCGCGCGCCGGCTTGCGCCAGCCGGAAAAGCCCATTGGGTCCTACCTGTTCTCCGGCCCCACCGGCGTGGGCAAGACGGAAGTCGCCAAGCAGTTGGCCCGCGTCTTGGGCGTGGAATTCCTGCGCTTCGACATGAGCGAGTATATGGAGCGCCACACCGTCTCGCGCCTGATCGGCGCGCCGCCGGGCTATGTCGGCTTCGACCAGGGCGGCTTGCTCACCGACGGTATCGACCAGCATCCCCATTGCGTGCTTTTGCTGGACGAAATCGAAAAGGCGCATGGCGATCTGTTCAATATTCTCTTGCAGGTGATGGATCACGGCAAGCTGACCGACCATAACGGCAAGAAGATCGACTTCCGCAATGTGGTGTTGATCATGACCACCAATGCGGGCGCCAGCGATGCCGCCAAGGACGCCATCGGTTTTGGCCGCGGCAAGCGAGAAGGCGAGGACGAGGAAGCGATCAAGAAATTGTTCACGCCGGAATTCCGCAACCGCTTGGACGCCGTCATCGGCTTTGCGGCCTTGTCGCGCGCCACCATCGACAAGGTGGTGGAGAAGTTCGTGCTGGAACTGGAAGCCCAACTGGCCGACCGTGATGTCACCTTCGACCTGACGCCGGAAGCCACCCGCTGGCTGGGCGAAAAGGGCTATGACGATGCCTTTGGCGCCCGCCCCCTGGCGCGGGTGATCCAGGACAACATCAAAAAGCCGCTGGCGGACGAGATCTTGTTCGGCAAGCTCAAGGATGGCGGCACGGTGCGCGTGCTGCTCGACCGCGACAAGGACAAGTTGGTGTTTGAATTCGTGCCTGCGGCGGACGCCAAGCCGCGCCCGCCGCAGCGGGGCAAGAAGAAGGCCGAGGATGTCGAAAAGTAATGAGGCCGAAAAATAGGGAGATGCTCATGACCCATGGATTGCGCGTCGCATTGGCCGCATCGGTGCTGCTATTTACAGGCCCCGCCTTTGCCCATCACGGCTGGAGCGGCCAGGATGAAAAAGTCAGCGCCCTGACCGGTACGGTGGTGCAGGGCGTCAGCCTGGCGGGCCCGCATGCCAGCATGAAGATCAAGGTCGGCAACGAGGTGTGGGACATCACCCTGGCGCCGCCGGCGCGCACCGCGCGTTCCGGCCTGGCGGAAGGCTTGATCCCGGTGGGCGACACGGTGACGGTGCGCGGCAACCGCACCGCCGAATCCGGTCGCCATGAGATGAAGACCATCTATGTGCGCCATGGCGCCAAGGAATATCACGTCTATCCCGACCGCGAATAAGGCGTGAGCGTCCTAGAATTTCTGACCTGGCTGGAAGCCTCGCCGCTGGGCGTGCTGGCGCGCTCGTTGGGGGTGTGGAGCTACGGCATCATCAATTTGGTCCATATCCTGGGCATCATCATGCTGTTCGGCGCGATCCTGATTTTGGATTTGCGCCTGTTAGGAGGTTGGCGGCGCATTCCCCTGGCGGCCCTGTCAGGCCCCACCACAAGGCTGGCGCGGATCGGTTTTCTGATTGCGGTGTGCAGCGGCCTGCCCATGCTGGCGGTTGCGGCGACGGACTATGCCGACAATCCATTCTTGCTGATCAAATTCCCCGCCATCGCGCTGGCGCTGGTCAATGTCTGGCTGGTGCATCGCAGCCAGGCCTGGCGCGCCCATCCGGTGCGCGCGCTGATGCCCAGCGAGGAGCGGCGTCTGAAGGTGGGCGCGGCGTTATCCCTCGGCTTTTGGCTGACCGCCATCACGGCAGGGCGAATGATCGGTTATTGGTAGGGAGCGACCGCGAACCCGAGCGAAGCGTAGGGCATCGCGGCGCGACCCAAAAAAACTTATATAGGCTCCTGGTAATGCTCCATCGCGGGCGGGCTGATGAAATGCGGACTCAAAAGCGCGCGCCATTGGGTGAAGGCAGGAGACTCCCGAAAGCCTTTCATGTGGCAATCCACATCGTCCCATAGCACCAGCAGGATATAGCTGTCGGGATTTTCGATGCCGCGCCGCATCTCGGCCTTGCGGCAGCCCTTGGAAGCTTCGATCAGCTTGCGCGCCTCAGCATAGGCCGCCTCGAACTGCTGCGCATGGCCGGGCTTGATGGGAAAAATGGCGCGTTCCAAGATCACTGTATTCTCCTAATAGAATTACGGGCTAGGTTGGTTTTTCTCTCGATCAACCTTGTCTATCGTTTTCCGTAAAAAATCTCCAACACGCTCCGCCTCTTCTTGCCCCACGAGCCAGATGTCATTGGCTTTCTGAGAGCATTCATAGAATTTTTTCGCGCTTAGGGCATTCAAAGCGTACATTTGCACCGTTTGCGAGTGTGCGTTTCCTTCCCGAGGCATTTTTTGGAATTCTTTCGCAAAAACCATATCCATCGTGTTTGTAAAGAGAGTCAGATTCGCTTCGAATCTTTTTGTGCCCGCTGTCTCGCCGAATTTGCAGTGCATTCCCGCCCACCATCCCCGCGCCGCCCTGTTGTATCGAAGTATGAGGGTACGTACCCCGGTATCTTTGATGGGCGGGAGAGTCGCGAATGTCAGTTCGGCCTCATTCTCGGCCTCCTGCACAACAGCATTGTATCGAGCCTCATCTACGGAACCTGCAGATGGCTCTTGGGCACCAAGTTGGGAAATGCTCGCCGCTAAGAAGAAGAGGGCCAGCGACCGCGCGCGATGTTGTTGCGGACTCAGATGTTGTTGCAGACTCATAAGGCAGCTCTAATTTTGGCGGCGATGGGTTCCAAACGCGCCGCCTCTACCATGACTTTGCCGTGCGGCGCCATGGGGACATCTTCCCAGCGCGGCACAATGTGGAAATGCACATGAAAGACGCTCTGGCCCGCGGGGGCGCGGTTATATTGCTTGAGCAGGATGCCGCCGGGCCTTAGCGCTTTGTCCACCGCACGCGCCACCTTCTGCACCGTCGCCATCATGGCCGATAAACCTTCCGGCGACAGGCTCAGAACATCCTCAGCCGCTTCCTTAGGGATCACCAGCATATGGCCATCGGCTTCCGGCATCACGTCCATAAAGGCCAGCGTCTTGTCGTCTTCGTACACCTTCACGCTGGGGATTTCGCCGCGCAGAATCTTGGCGAAGATGTTGTCGGGGTCGTAGGGCATTTTCCCTCTCTCAAATTGTCCTGGCCCGCTTTATGCGGGCCATCCATACGGTGAGGGGGTTATGGATGGCCCGGACAAGCCGGGCCATGACGATAGAATGAATTGCGGAATGGGTCATCCTTTCCGAAATGGCGCATGCCGGGCCAATTCGGCGATGTTTTCCGCGACCGCCGCCCGCTCGGTCTCCAGGAAATCATCCACCGCCCGCGCCAGGCCCTTATGGGCGATGACATGGGCGCTGTAGGTCTGGACCGGCAGGTAGCCGCGCAGCAATTTGTGCTCGCCTTGCGCGCCGGCTTCCACCCGTTTGAGCCCGCGCGCAATCGCAAAATCGATCGCCTGGTAATAGCAGGTCTCGAAATGCAGGAACGGCACATACTCCACCGCCCCCCAATTGCGCCCGAACAAAACGCCTTCGCCGAACAGGTTGAAGGCGCCGGCGATGGTGCGGCCGTCTTTCTTTGCCATCACCAGCAAAATCTGATGCGCCAGACCCTGGCCGATGCGGGAGAAAAAATCGCGGGTGAGGTAGGGCGTGCCCCATTTGCGCCCGCCAGTGTCCATGTAGAAATCGAAAAACTGGTCCCAATGGCTCTCGGTGATGTCGCTGCCGGTCAGCCAGTCGAAACGCACGCCGGCGTCCTTCACCGCCGCGCGTTCCTTGCGCAAATTCTTGCGCTTGGCGGACGACAATTCGCCCAAAAATTCGTCGAAACTCTTATAGCCATGATTGTTCCAGTGAAATTGCTGGCCGGTACGCAACAAATATCCCGCGTCACCCGCCGCCTGCCATTCTTCCCGCGTCAGAAAAGTGATGTGCAGCGAGGAAGCGCCGATTTGTTTCACCGCCCCGGCGGCGGTTTTCAGCAGCGAGCCGCTATCTGTGCCCAAAAGCCGTGGCCCGGTGACGGGCGTAAACGGGACGGCGCATTGCAGCTTGGGATAATAGTCGCAGCCGGCGCGCTCCAGCGCCTGGGCCCAGGCCTGATCGAAAACATATTCGCCATAGGAATGGCTTTTGAGATACATCGGCATTAGTGAGTCGGCGGCCAGCAGATGCGCGGGTTGCCAGCCGGTCGCGGCATTCGCCGAGCCGGATTCCTCCAGCGCAGCGAAAAATTCGTAGGTGGTGAAGGGATGCGGCTCCGTCAGCCGCCCTGGATTGGCCAGCGCGTTCCAGCGCGCCGCGCCGATTTCCGCCGCACTGGCGGCAAGCCGGGCCACCGCCGTCACTGGATCTCGAAAATGGCGTCCACTTCCACCGCCACGCCGCGCGGCAAGGAGCCCATGCCGACGGCGGCCCGGGCATGCTTGCCGGCGTCGCCGAAGGCCGCCGCGATCAAATCGCTGGCGCCATTGGCCACTTCCGGATGCTTGTCATAGTCGGGCGTCGCGTTGATGAATACCGTGACTTTCAGACAGCGCACCACCTTATCCAGATCGCCGTCGCACGCCATCTTCAAAACCGACAGCACATTGATGGCGCAAAGCTGCGCCGCCGCCTGGCCCATCTCGATACTGAAATCCGCGCCCAGCTTGCCGACATATTTCAGCGCGCCGTCGGCCAGCGGCACCTGACCGGAAATGAACACCTGATTGCCGCAGATGGTGAAAGGCACATAGGACGCGACAGGCTTTGGCGGGGCGGGGAGGGTCACGCCGAGGGTTTTCAGGCGGGCATCAATGATGGACATAAGCACCTCTGTGGGAGTAAGCCAGCCTAGCCCAGGCACGGGCTTTCTTGAAGCTGCGGCTAGTTTTTAATCGGTCGCCCGTCGCGAAACGAACGGCCTGTCGCCACCGCCTCACCGCCGAATTTGGCCTTAATTTTATCCATCGCCCGTTCCGCCGCCGCCCGTTTGTCGCCCACCGGATCGATCAGGCTTGCAGGATCGGCGCTCTCGGCCGGCGCAAGATTGGAAAGGCCAACCCCCAAAAGCCGGAAGCGGGTGCCGTCGGCTTCGCGCTTCAAGGCTGTTTTCGCGGTCCGGAAGATGCGGTCGGCCAGTTGGGTGGGCGCTTCCAGGGAGGCCGATCGGGTGCGCAGGCGAAAATCCGCGGTCTTGAGCTTCAAGACCACGGTGCGCCCGCCAAGGCCGATTTTCTTGGCGCGCGCGCTCACCCGTTCGGCCTGACGCCACAAAATCTTTTCTAGCGCCGCATAAGACGACAGATCTTTGTCGAAGGTGGTTTCCGACGAAATGGTTTTCATCTCTCCTTCCGGGTCCACGCGGCGGGAATCCTGGGCATGGGCCATGCGATGCAGCCAAAGGCCGGTGGCGCCATAACGCAGGGTCAAGGCCTTGGGATCGGCATCCTGCAATTGGCCTATTGTTGCGATCCCGTCGCGTGCCAGCCGCGCCTGCATCACCTTGCCGGCGCCCCGCATGATCCCCACCGGCTTGTCGCGCAAAAAGCTTTTGGCCTCCGCCATGCCGATCACGGCAAAGCCGCGCGGCTTGTCGAGTTCGGACGCCAGCTTGGCGAGAAACTTGTTGCCGGACAGACCGATAGAGACGGTGATGGCGACTTCGCGCTCAATGCGCCGCGCCAGGGCTGCCATGGACTTGGCGGCGCTGCGGTGATGCACGCGTTCGGTGCCCGACAGATCGAGATAGGCTTCGTCCAGGGATAGAGGTTCCACCAGTGGCGTCAGTTCTTGCATCATGACGCGGATCTGCCGCGCCACTTGGCTGTAATAGGCATGGCGCGGCTTCAGCACCACGGCATGGGGGCAGAGTTTTCTCGCCTGAAACATCGGCATGGCCGAGCGCACGCCATAGGTTCGCGCGATATAACAGGCGGTTGAGACCACGCCGCGCGTCTCTCCGCCCACGATCAGCGGCCTGTCTTTCAGCGAGGGATCGTCGCGTTTTTCGATGGCGGCATAAAAGGCGTCGCAGTCCAGATGCGCGATGGCGAGAGTTTCCAGTTCGGGATGCGCCACCACCCGGGTCGAACCGCAAGCCGGGCAAGGCGCGTCGGCAGCGGCATCGCTGATGCAATCGCGGCAAAAGGCCGGCCATGCGGCTATGCCGGCCATAGCCAGGCCGCGCCTCTTACGCCGCTCGAATCCCCATGCATGTTCTTCACAATCTTGGGCGGGCCGCCCGGGTTGAAGCTGTATTTCTCAATCAAGGGCGGCAGGTCCTGGTACAGCCGTTCGATGTTCGAAAGCCCGCCGCCCATCACGATCACATCGGGGTCCAGGATGTTCACCAGAACAGCCATCGCCCGCGCCATGCGGTCGATCCAGCGGTCCATGGCGGCGCGTTCTTCTTGACCGTCCGACGCGGCGATTTGTTCGGCGGACGCCTCACGTCCGGTCACGCGCTTGAAGTCCAAGCAAAGGCCGGGGCCGCTGCACCAGACCTCCAGGCAGCCACGTTTGCCGCAATAACAGGGCGGCGCATTCGTCATTTCTTCCAGCGTGGGTGCGGGCAGGGGGATATGGCCCCATTCGCCCGCGATGCCGTGTGAACCGTCCAGCACCTTGCCGTCCACCACCACGCCGCCGCCCACGCCGGTGCCCGCGATGATGCCGAAGACGGTGTGCGCCCCCGCCGCGGCGCCGTCATGGGCCTCGGACAGGGCAAAACAGTTTGCGTCATTGGCCAACCGCACGGGCCGGCCCAACGCCTGTTCCATATCCCGCCTCAGCGGCTTGCCGATAAGGTAGGTGGTATTGGCATTCTTGATGAGATTGGTGCCGAAGCTTTCGCTGCCGGGGATCGCGATGCCCACGCTGCCTGGAGCGCCGGTCTCGGACTCGGCGCCGCGCACCAGCTCCACCATCGCGCGCAACAGCGAGTCATAATCCTTGGGTGTGGCGATGCGCCGCCGCAAAGCGGTAGCGCCGTCCCCCGCCAGCGCCAGGATTTCGGTCTTGGTACCGCCCAGGTCGATGCCGAGACGCATTAGGCCGCACCATCCAATTGATGCCGCGCCAGGTGCAGGACTTTGGGCGAAATGGCGGCGCTCTCGCAAAAACGCAGCAATAGATCTTCATTGCTCAACAAGAAGTCCAACACCGCCAGATTCAAGCCGGGACTGCCTGCCGCCTGCCGCAGGGTGGCGGAGTCGATTCCGGAACGGTCCAGGAACCTCTGAATACCGTCCGTCTCCGCCACCAGCCAGCCCAAGCCCTCCAGGGCGAGGATTTCGGCGTTTTTGGGACTTTTTGGGCTGTTCATGTCTGCCATCGTCAAGGGAGCGTTAAGAGATACTCCCTAATACTGCTGAAAACAGCCAGAGCCCGTTTTGGGCCTGGGACCTGATACGGCGCGCCGGAGACCAAAAAGCCATGGACGCAAAAACCAAAACAGTCCTGATCGTGGAGGACAATGAGCTGAATATGAAGCTCTTCCACGATCTGTTGGACGCCCATGGCTACAATATCCTGCAGACCAAAGACGGCATGGAGGCGCTGGATATCGCGCGCGAACATCTTCCCGACCTGATCCTGATGGACATCCAGCTGCCGGAAGTCAGCGGCCTGGAAGTCACCAAGTGGCTCAAGGAAGACGAAGCCCTGAAAGCCATTCCTGTCGTCGCGG
The DNA here is from genome assembly GCA_035275465.1 of Rhizomicrobium sp. Lineage (GTDB taxonomy): Bacteria > Pseudomonadota > Alphaproteobacteria > Micropepsales > Micropepsaceae > Rhizomicrobium. The sequence goes on from DATEMS010000009.1 coordinate 39,151, forward strand.
TCACCGCCTTCGCCATGAAGGGCGACGAGGAAGTCATCCGCCAGGGCGGATGCGAGGCCTATATCTCCAAACCCATCTCGGTGACCAGCTTTCTGGAAACCGTGCGCCGTTTCATCGGATAACACGCCAGGACGGCCTCCCCAATGACCGCCAGAGTCCTCGTCGTCGATGACATTCTTTCCAACGTCAAGCTTCTGGAAGCGAAGCTGACGGCGGAATATTTCGAGGTCATCACCGCCTTCAACGGCCTGGAATGCCTGGCCAAGATGGAACAGGGCGTTCCGGACATCGTGCTGCTGGACGTGATGATGCCCGGCATGGACGGTTTTGAAGTTTGCCGCCGCATCAAATCCAATCCCAAGACCGCCCATATTCCGGTCGTGATGGTGACCGCGCTGGACCAGCCATCCGACCGCGTCGCCGGCCTGGATGCGGGCGCCGACGATTTTCTCACCAAGCCGGTGGACGATGCCGCTCTGTTCGCGCGCGTCCGCAGCCTGGTGCGGCTCAAGATGATGACCGACGAACTCCGCATGCGCGAGTCGACCGGTCAGGACATGGGCCTTTTGGACCCCGCCGAAACCTTCACCGAGAACAACCAGACCGGCCGCATCTTGGTGATCGAGGACCGTGTCGAGTCCGTGGCCTGGTTTTCCAACGCGCTTGCGCCCACCCATGAAGTGTCGTCCGTCGACACCTTCGAGGAAGCGCTGGTGCGGGTAAAGGGCGGCGATTTCGATTTGATCGTGGTGTCCTTAGGGATGCGCGGCTTTGACGGTCTGCGCCTTTGCTCGCAGCTTCGCTCCCTGCCGGAGGGGCGGCATGTGCCGATCCTGGTGGTGGTGTCGGACGGCGACCGCCGCAAGCTGACGCAGGCGCTCGAAATGGGCGTCAACGATTATCTGACCCGTCCGGTGGACAAGAACGAACTGGTGGCGCGCGTGCGCACCCAGCTGCGCAAGAAACGCTATGCCGACCGCTTGCGCCACAATGTCCAGCTCAGCCTGGAAATGGCGATCACCGATCAGCTCACCGGCCTGCACAATCGCCGCTATATGAGCCGCCATCTCGACACGCTGCTCTCCAATGCCCAGAAGAGTGGGCGCCCGCTGGCTTTCGTCATCATGGACATCGATTTCTTCAAGCATGTCAACGATACCCATGGCCATGACATCGGCGATGAAGTGCTGAAAGAATTCGCCACCCGCATCGCCGCCAATGTGCGCGGCATCGACCTGGCCTGCCGCTATGGCGGCGAGGAATTTGTGGTGGTGATGCCCGACACCGACCTGGCTTTCGCCTATAACATCGCCGAACGTCTGCGCCAGTCGATCGAGACCACCCCGGTCAAGATCAGCCGCGATCCCGGCCAGTTGAACATCACCATCTCCATCGGAATCGCCAAGTCCGAAGCGGCCGGCGACACCGCCGAGCAGTTGCTCCATCGCGCCGATCAGGCGCTGTATCGCGCTAAGCGCAGTGGCCGCAACAAGGTAGTCGCGGACGCGGCCTGAGCGGTCTTTTTGGCCTCTGGCGTCGTCGCGCCTTCGCTCATGGACGTCTCTGTCCACTTCGCTCGGCGCTCCTAGCCAGCGACCAAAAATCCTCGCTCAGGAACATCAGGATTCTTCTGAATCTTCTTCGTCGTCTTCCGCATCATCCGGTTGCGGCTGTTCCGCGGCTATCGCGGCCACCCGGTCGATCACCGATAGCAGCAATTCCGGCTCGCGCGCGCCCGACACCGCCAACCGATTGCCGAAAATCATCGCCGGCACGCCGGTGACGCCCATTTCATGCGCCAGCCGGTCTTCGCGCTCCACCATCGCGATATCCTGATCGCTTTCCAGCATCCGCGCGATCTCCACCCCGTCCATGCCGCAAAGATCGGCGATATCGGCCAACACCCGGATATCGCCGATATCCTCGCCATTCTCGAAATAGGCGATGAACAGGCGCTCCACCACTTCGTCCTGCACGCCATGGCCTTGCGCCCAACGGATCAGCCGGTGGGAATCGCGCGTGTCGGGACGCCGTGCGATCGCCGCGAAGTCGAACTCGATGCCGTCCTTGGCGCCTTCGGCGGCGATCAGCTTGTACATTTCCACGATTTTCATGGGATCGTCGCCGAACTTGGCGCGCATATAGGCGGCCCGGTCCGTGCCGCCCTTGGGCACCGTCGGGTCCAGGCGATAGGGCCGCCATTTCACGTCAAAGGGAATCTGAGGCCGCTGGGCGATAGCCCGCATCAGCCGTCGCTTGCCGATGAAGCACCACGGGCAAACCGTGTCGGAGACAAAATCTATCTGCATCGCGGATCTGTATCATGCCCCAAACAGGCCGGCATGGCTTACTTCAGCACCTGGCTGGTAATTTCGTTCTGGTCCGCGAAGACGCGCACCGAGGGCGCGCGCCCCTTTACCTCAAGGCTGGCCGAGACGGGCACCAGCGCCTCGATCACCGTCATGCCTTGCGGCGGCGAGGTAGCGAGAAATTCCACCGTCAAAGTGCGGCTGTCGCCATGCATCACATGCAGGCGCGGCTTGGTCCAGCCGCCGGTCGGCACCGCGCCTTTGGCCTGCAACTGGATCGTGCCGTTCTTTTGGGTGGCGATCAGGCTGTCGATGCGGAACACGCGTTTGTCCGCCGCCGCTGCGGCAGACGATAGACAGGCCAGAACGATCACGGTGCCGAGACAGGATTTCATGCTGCGCGACTATAGGGAAGATTGGGGCAGCAAGAAGACGGGTACCTATCCCTTCGCCGCCACCCGATCCAGCGGTGGATGGCAGGGGGCTGACAGGTTAGCAGACCATGGCAGCCAGAGTTTGCCGCTATTGGCCGCGAAACTGCGACCGTTCAAAACATCATCGGCGGCTGAAACAATGCGCATATCCGGCGCGGCAGCGAGAAACTATGACCGCGCCGTCACCACCCCCCGAACATGTTCTTTTGTATGATAGCAGCGCAGGTGTCCGCATTCTTAATAATGGTTGCTTTTATCAGTGCGGCATTGTCTGCCATCATCTCGTCATGGGTGGGCGCCTTGTCGGGTTCGGGCGCTGGAAAATTGGCCTGCTGTTCTTTGGGTGGAATACAATGGGATTGAGCAATTACTTTGCCGCTGCGGGCATCGATGAGCCGCGCATTTACATTCGTCCCAATGTTGTAGCGGCCCCAATTCAAAGGGAAGTAGCTGTAACCCCATCCCACCGTCACGACATCCAGGACAACGCCTTGCCTTTCGGCTGCGGCGGCGAGGGCCGTATCGGAGGTAATTTTTTCCTCAAGATCGCTAATGGTTTTGACCGCTGAGGTCTTGAATTTGTCCTGCAGCACCGGCGTCAATTTGGCCGTCACCGTGTGTGCTGGATCTGGAATTTGGTAGGTTTCGACCAGTTTGTTGCCGTCGGCGATGGCGGCAAAGGCGCCCATCATGGCAAAAGCTCCTTTGCCAGGTGTCATGGCGATGAAACTGGGTTTGGCATGTGTAACGATCGTGAGGGCCCCACCCTGCAAATCGCTTATCACCTGCGGCGGCGCGGGCACAGCCTTCACGCTGGCGCAGCCACCCAGCGATACGGTCAGCAATGCAAAGACTATTTTTTTCATGCTTTCCCCCGAAAGCCGGCCCAAGAATTGCCGGGTCGGCTACCTCTTTCCGAATATACGCAGGGGACAACACTAGATGCCGCAAGCAACGCTTAGCGGCACTTCAATATATCGCAATAGGCTCCCCAGCCCATATTTCGTAAAAAAGTATAGATGTGTCCGCATCGGAACAAGTCCCGATCCAACGGTGGTGGGCGGGGATAGGTGGCTGACGGGTTGTCAGTTAGGAACCGCAATTGCTGCGATATAGATACCCAACTGCATCTGTCTGGCGTGGATGTCATGCTGATCTGTCCGGCGTTGCTAGAGGCAGCGTAGCAACACTTGCAAATCCTTTGTTCAAACATCCAATTCGCACCAGACAGGCACGTGATCGGACGGTTTTTCGGATGCGCCGCGCACCTCTTTGTCGATGCCGGTCTTCTGCAAGCGGTCCAACGCCTGCGGCGACAGCAGCAAGTGATCGATACGGATGCCATTGTTGCGCTCCCAGGACCCAAAATAATCCCAGAAGGTGTAATGACCGCCTTCCGGATGCAGCGCGCGGAAAGCGTCGGTGTAACCCAGATTTTCGATCCGGCGCAGCGCGGCTTTGGATTCCGGCTGGAACAAGGCGTCCTTCAGCCAGGCTTTGGGATTTTTGGCGTCCTTGTCTTGCGGAATGATGTTGTAATCGCCCATCAACACCAGCGGCTCTTCGTTCCGCAGCAGGTTTTTGGCGTGGAGGCGCAAGCGCTCCAGCCAGGCCAGCTTGAAGTCGAATTTCGGGCCGGGAAAGGGATTGCCATTGGGCGCATAGATCGAGGCGACCCGTACCACGCCCTTGTCGCCGGTGATCACCGCTTCCAGATATCGCGCATGCTCATCTAGCACGCCATCGGGTGCGGGCAGGCGCGGGGTGACATCTTCCATTGGCCGCTTGGACAGGATGGCGACGCCGTTATAGGTTTTTTGTCCGTGTACGGCGCAGTTATAGCCCAGCGCCTCGAAGGCTTCGCGCGGAAAATTCTCGTCCACGCATTTGATTTCCTGCAGAGCCAGCACATCGGGAGCCGCCGCCTTCAGCCAGGCCAAGGCCGGTTCCAGCCGCGCCTTTATGGAGTTGACGTTCCAGCTGGCGATTTTCAAACGGTAAAGCTCGTGCCGCAGCCGCAAGACGCGGTGGCGTTGGGGTTGTTGACCTTGAAGGCCTGGCCGATCAAATCGTCGGTGAAATCGATTTCCGCGCCGGCCAGGAAATCCAGCGACACCGGATCGATCAGCACCTTGGCGCCATCCTTCTCCACCACCAGATCCTCGTCCAATTGCGCATCATCCAGGGCGAAATTGTACTGAAAGCCCGAACAGCCGCCCCCCGTCACGGCCACCCTGAGCGCGGTGGGATGAGGTTCCGCCTTTAGGATCTCGCAGATCCGCTTGGCGGCGCGGTCGGAAAGCGTGACAGGCATGGCGGTCATCGGCACTCTTGCAGTCTGGTATGCACCCTCTATGTAGTCCTGGGCATGGCCGAAACCAACCCTGCCGATTCTAGGCCTTTGGGGCGTCTTTTGGGACCCATCGTCAGCCCGCCCGGGCCGCACGCCCCCTATGCCACCCGGCCCCAGACCAGCCGCGGGCGCTTTTATGCGGAACCGGAAAGCGTCACCCGTTCCTGCTACAGCCGCGACCGCGACCGCATCATCCATTCCACCGCCTTCCGCCGCCTCAAGCACAAGACCCAGGTCTTTGTGCAGCATGAAGGCGATTATTATCGCACCCGGCTGACTCATTCGCTGGAAGTGGCGCAGCTGGCGCGCAGCTTGGCGCGCACGCTCCAGGCCGATGAGGATTTGGCCGAGACCGTGGCCCTGGCGCACGATCTGGGCCACACCCCGTTCGGCCATGCCGGCGAAGAAGCCTTGGATGCGGTGACCAAGGAGATCGGCGGTTTCGACCACAATGCCCATGCGCTTCGGCTGGTCACAAAGCTGGAACATCGCTACGCCGATTTTGATGGGCTGAATCTGACTTGGGAAACGCTGGAAGGGCTGGTAAAGCATAATGGGCCTTTGATTTCCCCCTCCGCCCTTCGCATCGCAAGCGCTGCTACGGGGGTCGGTTTGCTTGGCCGCGAACCTCCACCCGCCGCAGAAGCGGGGGAGGTAGCCCAGAGCCAACATCACGATAAACTTCCCGGTCCGATTGCGAGCTTCGACAAGCGCTGGCCTTTGGAGCTTTCCAGTTGGCCCGGACTGGAGGCGCAGTTGGCGGCCTTGGCCGACGACATCGCCTATGTCAGTCACGACATCGATGACGGCTTGCGCGCCGGCATCTTCACCATCCAAGACTTAACGCATGCCCCCTTGGCGGGCGATCATGTCAAAGGCGTTCTGGAGCGGCATGGTGAACTGGAACTGTCACGCTTCATCGGCGAATTGATCCGTACCCTGATGAGTGAGCTGATGGAGGATGTGCTGGACCAGACCCGCGCCAATCTGGGGAGCGGGAATTTCCGCGACGCCGCCAGCCTGCGCGCCGCGGGCAGGGCGGTGGCCGGCTTCTCGCTGCCGGTGCTGCAACGTTTGAAAGCCCTGAAGGACTTCCAGATGCAGAACATGTACCGCCATCCCCGCATCGCCGGCACCATGAACCGCGCCCAGGCGGTGGTAACCGATCTTTATGAGGGGTTTGTCGCCGATCCAGGCCTGCTGCCGCCGGACTGGGCAGCCGCCGCCCGGACGGCCCAGCCCGGCACGGTGGCGCGGGATTATATTGCGGGCATGACCGACCGCTTCGCCCTGGCCGAATATGGCCGGGTGTTTTCAACGGAAATCCAGCTTTAGTTCGGAGTGATTCGCCGCGCCGCCGGTGCTAAGATCGCCGCCAGCAGATTCGGGAACCACGGCTTTGGCGAATTTCGATCGCGGTGTTTACCAACCCAGGGATGAAGCGCGGGTGTTCGACGGCGCCGAGGAAGAAGATGATGTCGAAGGCTCGCGCCTTCCGCTTTTGATCGTGCTGGCCTTGTTGGTGCTGGCGATGTTCGCGGGCGTGGTGTGGCTGGCCTATACCCAGGGTGTGGCGCGCGGCCGTGGCGAGACGCCCGTCCTGACGGCGGCAGCGGGCCCGGAGCGGGTTGCGCCCCAAGAAGGCGGCGGCACCGTGCCCTATCAAGGCTTCAAGATTTACGAGCAGCCCGCGCCGGCCGATGACAGCGCCGATGCCGCGCCGCCCGCCGCTCCGCCGGTTGCGGTAGAACCAAAACCTGCGCCGCAGCCGCAAGCCGCTGCCGTCACACCGCCGCCCGCGGCCAAACCCGTGCCCGCCGCGCCTGCGCCCAAAACCGTTGCCGCCTTGATCCAACAAGCCAATGGCGTGCCGGAAGCCAAGCCGGCACCGCCCAAGCCGACCGCCGCTCCCACGATAGCCAATCCCACGACAGCCAATCCAAGCGCCGCCACCGGCGCTCCGCGTGCCTTGACGCCCCCGGCGCAAGTTGCGGCCGCGACGCCGGCCCCAAAACCCGTGGCCGCTGCCGCCACAGGCGGCTATGCGCTGCAGATCGGCTCCTACAAGTCCCCGGCCGATGCTGCGACTGCTTGGCGGACCTACCGGGCTCGCCATGCCGCACTGCTGTCGGGTTATGCCGAGAATGTCCAGCAGGTGGACTTGGGCGAAAAAGGCACCTGGTATCGGCTGCGGATCAGCGGACCGTCCGACCGGGAAGCGGCGATCGCCCTTTGCGACCGGCTGAAAGCCGACGGCGGTGCGTGTCTGCTGAGTAGATAGTCATGCCCAGTCGCGCGATTTACGGATGCGCCGGCGCCAGCCTGTCGGCGGCGGAACGGGACTTTTTCCGCCAGACCCAGCCCTGGGGCTTTATTCTGTTCGCGCGTAACATTAGCAACGGAAGGCAGGTCAAAGCACTTATTGAACAATTGCGCGAAACCGTGAACGACCCCAAGGCCCCGGTCCTGATCGACCAGGAAGGTGGCCGGGTGGCGCGGCTGAGGCCGC
>DATEMS010000010.1:0-28551 GCA_035275465.1 Rhizomicrobium sp.
CCGGCCGCGACCGACTTGCTGCCCTCGCGCACGATGGCGCGGGCCAGCACGGTGGCGGTGGTGGTGCCGTCGCCGGCAATGTCATTGGTCTTGGAGGCGACTTCGCGCACCATCTGGGCGCCCATATTCTCGAACTTGTCGGCCAGTTCGACTTCCTTGGCGACGGTCACGCCGTCCTTGGTGGTGCGCGGAGCGCCGAAGCTCTTGTCGATCACGACGTTGCGGCCCTTGGGGCCCAGCGTCACTTGTACCGCGTCGGCGAGGATGTCGATGCCGCGAAGCATCTTCTCGCGGGCGTCGGCGCCGAATTTCACGTCTTTGGCTGCCATGATATTTGTCTCCTGAATTCTGTTGGAAATTGTGTGGTTTGCGGCCGGTTACTTCTTCTTGCGGCCTTCCAGTACGCCCAGTATGTCGCTCTCCTTCATGATCAGGAGTTCTTCGCCATCGAGCTTGACCTCGGTGCCGGACCATTTGCCGAACAGCACATAGTCGCCGGCCTTGACGGTGGTGGGGACCAGCTTGCCGTTATTGTCGGGGGCGCCGGGACCGACCGAGATGACTTCGCCTTCCTGGGGCTTTTCCGCGACGGTGTCGGGGATGATAATGCCGCCAGCGGTCTTCTGATCTTCCTTGATGCGGCGGACCACGACGCGGTCGCCAAGCGGACGGAATTTCATGAGAATCCTCTTTCTAGGTTTTTGGAACTATTGGATTTTTTTACAGGCTGCAGCACTCGCCTTGGGTGAGTGCCAAAGCCCGCGCCCGGTATTTAGGGAGGCCCCAAGGCAGGGTCAAGGCATCCTTGGCGAAAAAGGGGCCGGTTTGGCCTTGAGCCTGAACGGCCGGTCAGCTTCTGGGCTTTTTGAGGGTATTTGCGGGTTTGGCGCAACGGCTTGAACCCGTTGCGGTTTGTTCATGTGCGGTTCAGCCGGTCCCTCTCAAGATCGTGTCATAGGCGAGGGGGGAGAGCCGAAATAGTAAGGAGACCAGACATGAACAAATTCGCGAAAATCGTCCTGGGCGCATTGATGGTGGCCGGCGCCGCCACCGCCACCAGCGTCGCAACCGCAACACCCGCCGAGGCGCGCGTTTCGGTCGGTTTCGACTTCGGCCCGGCTTATTACGAGGACTATTACGCCCCGCGCTATTACGACCCCTATTACGCGCCCGCTTACTACGATCCCTATTATCGTCCCTACTACCGGCCGCACTACCGTTCTTATTATCGCGATTATTATCGCGGCCATCATCGCGGGCATCACCGCGGCTGGCACCGCGACTATCGCCGCTGGTAGGAAAGCGTACCGATCAAAAGAACGGCTCCCGGATCGGGGGCCGTTTTTTTACCACGATGCTTCGGGTTGGGTTCGGAGCAAGGTGGGATATAGTTCCTGATACAAGCCGTCGCGTTAACCGCTTCTTAACCGACAAAGCTCGGACAGAGCGGCATTTCCACGGTTAACACATTGGAAACGCGCGCCGCCCGATAGTGCCCGCATGACGGACCGAATCTCGACCCTCACCAAGGCCTTGCTGACACTCAGCCTGTTCTTTGTCTGCGCCACGCTGGGCGCGGCCTTGGCTTTGTTCACCGGCTGGCCGGTGGCGATTCTGTCGGGGATCGTGGGCTTTGTCTGCGTGCAGCAGATCATCCATGGGATCGCGCGCCGCCGCGACAAGCGCGCGTTGGCCAAGGAAATGGCGCATCTGCGCAAAAGCCATCTGGAATTCGAAACTGCGCTGCATGACACGCGCGCGCGGCTGGGCGATATGAGCGCCCAGATCGAGCAGCGCGCCGGCGCCCAGGAAAAGAAGATCGTCGCCGAACTGAAGGTTCTGGAAACATTGATGCGCGATTTCGCCGGGAAAATTTCCCGCCGCGCCGCCGCCGTGCCGCAGGAGCCGCAAAAGCCCCAGCGCGGGCCGGCCGGCGCCTATCTGGGCACGCTGGGGGACCGGGGTGAATTGCTGGAAACCATTCGCTCCAGTCTGGAAGAAAACCGCGTCGATCTGTATTTGCAGCCGATGGTCAGCCTGCCGCAGCGCAAGCTGCGCTATTACGAGGCGCTGTCGCGGCTGCGCGACCAGAACGGCCAGGTCATCATGCCGGCCCAGTATATCCAGGTGGCGGGCCAGGCGGGCCTGATGAGCGTGGTGGACAATCTGCTTCTGTTCCGCTGCGTGCAAATCGTGCGCCGCCTGACGCAAAAGAACCGCGACATCGGAATCTTCTGCAACATTTCCGGCGACACATTGGCGGACAAGGAATTCTTCCCGCAGTTCCTGGACTATATGCGCGTCAACCGCGACCTGGCGGGCCAGATCATTTTCGAATTCAGCCAGCAGGCGGTGCTGAAGGCAGGCGTGGAGGGCGAAAAAAATCTCGCGGCGCTCGCCACCATGGGCTTTGCCCTTTCCATGGATCATGTCGAAAGCCTGGCGTTGGATTTTCTGCGCCTCAAGGCGATCGGCTTCCGTCATCTGAAAGTGCGCGCCGCCACCCTGATGCGCGGCATGAACGGCGCGGGCGCGGCGGTCGCGGCGGAAGACTTCAAGAAGCTTTTGTCCCGTCACGGCCTGAATCTGATCGCCGAGCGGGTCGAGGACGAAAAGACCGTGGTGCAATTGCTGGACTATGCGGTGGACTATGCCCAGGGGTATCTGTTCGGCGAGCCGCGCGCGGTGCGTGAAGATTCCTTGAAACCGGTCAGCGCGGTGGAACCCGCCCCGGTCATCCCCTTCAAAAGAGCCGGTTAGCGCTTCTGCGGCATTGACGGCGGGCGGTTCCGCATGCGACCGCTTCCCCCGTTTTTGCCCGCATTTTGAAAGAAGCCGCGCCGTGCTGCCCCGCCTGATTTCCGGTCTTTCCGAAATTGCCTCAGGTCATGATGCCCTGATCTGCGATGTCTGGGGCGTGGTGCATGACGGCCAACGCCATCACCCCGAGGCCGCCGAGGCGCTGTACCGCTTCAAGGACAAGCATGGGCCGGTGGTACTGCTCACCAATGCGCCGCGGGTCCCTGCCGAAGTGGCGATCCAATGCGCCAGCTATGGCCTTCCCGGCGATTGCTATGACGCCATCGTCAGCTCCGGCGGGGTGGCGCGCGAGGCGCTTGCCCGGCGCAGCGCCCAGGACAAAAACCATCTTGTGCCGCTTTATTATCTGGGTCCCGACCGCGACCTGGCGATGATCCAGGGGCTGAATGTCCGCCGCACGGACATCGCCGAGGCCGAGGTGGTGCTGGCCATCGGCATGCGCGACGATCTGAACGAGGTCCCCGCCGACTATGCCGATGAGCTGGCGGCGATGCGGGCGCGCGGTTTGACCATGCTATGCGCCAATCCGGATCTGGTGGTGCATCGCGGGCAGAAGCTGCTTTATTGCGCGGGGTCTTTGGCGCAAGCCTATGAGGCCCTGGGGGGCAGCGTGATCTATTACGGCAAGCCGCATCTGCCGGTGTACGAATCGGTTCTCGCCACATTGGAAGGCCTGCTGGGGCATCCTCCCAAGCGGCCTTTGGCGGTGGGCGACGGTCTTTTGACCGATATCAAGGGGGCCAACCGCGCAAATATCGAAGCCCTGTTCATCGCCGATGGGGTTCATGGCGAGGACATCGGGCCTTATACTGAAGACCATCTTGCAGCCCTGTTTACCCGCTTTGGGGCGGCGGCGGGCAGCGCAGCCCGCAAACTGATTTGGTAAGGGGCCAGGGGAAGCGATGACCAGCGTTTTTCTCGACGAGCTTGAGCCCGGCATGTCCGCCACGATCGAGCACACCATCAGCGAGCGCGACATTCAGTTGTTCGGCGAGGCGACCGGCGACATGAATCCGGTGCATTTCGACGAGGACTATGCCCGCAAGACCGTGTTTCGCGGCCGGGTGGCGCATGGGGCGCTGAGCATCGGCTTTATTTCCGCTTTGCTGGGCACCAAGCTGCCCGGCGACGGTTCGATTTTTCTCTCCGCCAGCATCGTGTTCAAATTGCCGGTCCGGATCGGCGACACGGTGGTGACCACCGCCACGGTGCGCGAGATCAATGGCCGCGCCGTGGTGATGGATTGCGTCTGCACGGTGGATGGCCGCCAGGTGCTGGAATCCGAAGCCCATGTGCTGGCGCCGCGCCGGCCGGGGGCAAGCGCGCCCGTAGCCGGTGCCAAGGATTAGCATTGAAAATCTTCCGCCATTTCGATGACGCACCGCCGGCCTTTCGGGGCGCGGTGGCGGCCATCGGAAATTTCGACGGCGTGCATCGCGGCCATCGCGCCTTGATCGCGGAAGCCAAGGTTCAAGCAGAGGCGCGCCGCAGCTCCCTGGCGGTGCTCAGCTTCGAGCCGCATCCGCAGGAATTCTTCAAGCCGTCGCCTGAATCTTTTCGCCTGACGCCGCTGCGCGCCAAGGCGCGGCTGCTCGCGGATCTGGGCGTGGATGCGCTGTTCGCCCTGCCGTTCGACGCCGAAATGGCGCGGCGCAGTCCGCAGGACTTTGTGCTCCAGGTTTTGCTCGCCGGGCTGGGCATCAGCGGCGTGGTGGTGGGACATGACTTTGAATTCGGCCAGAAGCGCGCCGGCAATCTGGCGGTGCTCTCTTATATGGGCGAGATGGAAGGCTTTAGCGTCACCGCCTTCGACACGGTGACGGCCCATTCTTCTCATGAAAAAAGCGGCGATGAAAAGATTTCGTCCAGCCTGATCCGCCAGCTGCTGAAACAGGCCAGGCCCGAAGACGCCGCGCGGCTGTTGGGGCGTCCCTGGGCGGTGGAAGCCCGCGTCGAGCATGGCGATGCGCGCGGCCGCAAGATGGGCTTTCCCACCGCCAATATGCATCTGGGTCACTGTTTGGCGCCGGCCTTTGGCGTCTATGCGGTGCGGGTGAATATTCTGGAAGGCGACCGGGCGGTGGCGCGCCATGACGGTGTCGCCAATTTCGGCATCCGCCCCATGTACCAGGTGGATGTGCCGCTGCTGGAAACCCATCTGTTCGATTTTGACGGCGATCTCTACGGCAAATATCTGTCGGTGGAGCTGATCCGCTATATCCGCCCGGAAGGCAAATTTCCCAGCCAGGATGCGTTGATCGCCCAGATCGCCGCCGATGCCGGCAAGGCGCGGGAAATCCTGGCAAAAACCCCCTAGGGTCGTGGTTTCGAAGTTCGCACATCACCGATATCGGGCTCCAAGCGAACTTCGAAACCAAACGACCCTAGAATCATAAGTTGCTAGTGTCCTTCGATTCCGAAATTCGCAAATTCTCTATATCGGGCGGAGGCGAATTTCGGAATCGGGACACTAGCTGGACGGGTTGGGAGGCCCCTGTTAGAAGCATCCACCCATGTCCGAAAAGCCTGAAAAACCCGCCGAATCCCCGGATTACCGGGCGACCCTGTTCCTGCCAGCCACCGACTTCCCCATGAAGGCGGGGCTGCCGGAGGCCGAGCCCAAATGGCTGGCCCATTGGGCGGCGATGGACCTGTATGGACGCTTGCGCGCGCGCGCCAAAGGGCGGCCTCTCTTCATCCTGCATGACGGCCCGATCTATGCGAATGGCGACATTCATTCGGGCACCGGCCTCAACCACATCCTGAAGGATTTCGTGGTGCGCAGCCAAGGCATGCTGGGCAAGGACGCGCCCTATGTGCCGGGCTGGGATTGTCACGGCCTGCCCATCGAATGGAAGGTGGAAGAGAAATTCCGCGCCGAGGGCAAAGCCAAGGACGATATCCCCAAGGATGTGCTGCGCACCGAATGCCGCAAATTCGCCGGTCATTGGTTGAATGTGCAGCGCGAGCAGATCAAGCGGTTGGGCCAGATCGGCGATTTCGCGCGTCCCTACACCACCATGAACTTCAAGGCGGAAGCGGTGATCGCGCGCGAGGCGATGAAGTTCGTAGAGAACGGCCTTCTGTATCGCGGCTTCCGCCCGGTGATGTGGTCGCCGGTGGAAAAGACCGCGCTGGCCGATGCCGAGGTCGAGTATCACGAGAAACAGTCGCCCACCATCTATGTCAAATTCCCGCTGGTGAAGTCGTCGCCCGAATTGGCGCATACCTTTATCGTGATCTGGACCACCACGCCCTGGACCATTCCGGGCAACCGCGCCATCGCCTTCTCGCCGGAAATTTCCTACGGCCTCTACCAGGTGGCGGACGCCACCGACGGATCGTTCGCCCGCGCCAGCGAGCAATTGCTGTTGGCCGACACCTTGGCCGAGCAAGTGGCCAAGCATGCCAAGATGATGCTGTCGCGGGTCCGCACCGTGACGGTGGACGAACTCAAGTCCCTGGTGGCGGCGCATCCGCTGCGCAGCCTGGGCTACACATTCGACGTGCCGGTGTTGCCGGCCGCCTTTGTCACCGCCGATACCGGCACCGGCTTTGTCCACAACGCGCCCGGGCATGGCGAAGACGATTTTGAATTGATGCTGAGCCTGGACCGCGACTACCCGGCCAAGAATCCCGACGCCTTCAGCCTGGTGCTGCCGGATGGCTCTTACGCGCCGCATGTGCCGGCCTTCGCGGGCAAGCGCATCCTGACGCCGGAAGGCAAGGACGGTGATGCCAATGGCGCGGTGATCAAGGAATTGATCGCCCATGGCAAGCTGCTGGCAAAAGGCGCCTTGCGCCATTCCTATCCGCATAGCTGGCGCTCCAAGGCGCCGGTGATCTTCCGCGCCACGCCGCAATGGTTTGTCGCCATCGATAAACCGTTCTTGGGTGGCAAGACGCTGCGTCAGTTGGCGCTGACGGCGATCGGTGAAACCCAATGGTATCCGCCGCGCGGGGCAAACCGCATCGGCGCGATGGTGGAGGGGCGTCCCGACTGGGTCCTTTCGCGCCAACGCGCCTGGGGCGTGCCGCTGGCGATCTTTGTCGAGAAGAAGACGGGCCAGGTGCTGAACGACAAGGACGTGTTCCGCCGGATCGAGCAAGCCTTCGAAGCCGAAGGCGCCGATGCTTGGTTCACATCGCGCCCCGAGCGCTTCTTGGGCGAGGAGCGCAATCCGGACGATTACGAACAGGTCACCGATATTCTGGATGTGTGGTTCGATTCCGGCTCCACCCATGCCTTTGTGGTCGAGCAGCCGATTGACCCCAACTGGCCCAAAGCCGAGCGCGCCGACCTTTATCTGGAAGGCTCCGACCAGCATCGCGGCTGGTTTCAGTCCTCGCTGCTGGAAAGCGTGGGCACACGCGGGCACGCGCCCTATCGCGGCGTCCTCACCCACGGCTTTGTCTTGGACGAGCAGGGCCGCAAAATGTCCAAGTCGCTGGGCAATACGCTGGCGCCGCAAGTGATCGCGGAAAAGAACGGCGCGGAGATCTTGCGCCTCTGGGCGGCATCCTCGGACTTCACGGAGGATTTGCGCATCGGCCAGGACATCATCAAGGCCAATGTCGAGGCCTATCGCCGCTTGCGCAACACCATCCGCTTCATGCTGGCCAATCTGTCGGGGTTCAGCGAGAAAGAGCGCATCGACTATTCCCAGATGTCGGAGTTGGAGCGCTATATGCTGGCGCGGCTGGCCGAACTCGACGCCATCGTCCGCAAGGCTTATGAGAATTTCGATTTCGGGCTGGTCAACACCACGCTTTTCAATTTCTGCACCAATGACCTGTCGGCCTTCTATTTCGACATTCGCAAGGACGCGCTCTATTGCGATTCCGCGGGCAGCACGCGGCGGCGCAGCGTCCGCACCGTCACCGACGAAATCTTCCGCCGCATCGTCACCTGGTTCGCGCCCATTCTCTGTTTCACCATGGAAGAAGCCTGGGCCATGCGCTTCGGCATGGACCAGAGCGTGCATCTGCAGGATTTTTTCCCCGCCGCCACCGAATGGACCAATGCCGATCTCATCCGGAAATGGACTCGCATCCGCGATCTGCGCCGCGTTGTCACCGGCGCCCTGGAACTGGCCCGCGCTGACAAGGTGATCGGTTCCAGCCTGGAGGCGGCGCCCGTGCTGGCGATGACGGACGACGCGGACAAAATCCTGTTCGAATCTGTCGATCTGGCGGAGATCGCCATCACTTCGCACGCCTCGGTCGAAATTGTGCCCAGTTTCGACGGTTTCTATACCCTGCCGGATGTGAAGGGTGCGGGCGCAAAGTTCATGAAGGCCGATGGTGGGAAATGCGCCCGTTGCTGGCGCGTGTTGGAAGAGACACGGCCCACCACCCATCTCTGCAACCGCTGCACCGAGGCCGTCGCTGTCCTGGAGCCGGCATGACCAAGTTGCAGCCGCGTGAAGTGGGGCTGATCGCGGCCGCCTTGGCGCTGGTCGCCGACCAGGGCTCCAAACTGTTCATGCTCTATGGCGCGGGATTCGTTCATATGCCGCCGGGGGCGTCGGTCCCTGTCTTGCCGTTCTTTAATCTTGTGATGGTGTGGAATCCGGGCATTTCCTACGGCCTGTTTCCGGCGTCCAGCACCCTGGGCACTGCGGTCCTGGTGGGGATCAGTCTGGTGGCGGTGGCGGGCTTGACCTGGTGGCTTTGGGGGGCGACCAGCCGGGCGCTGACGGCCGGATTCGGCCTGATTATCGGCGGCGCCCTGGGAAACCTGATCGACCGGCTGATCTACGGCAAGGTGGCGGATTTTTTCCACTTTTACGGCTTTGGTTATGACTGGTATGTTTTCAATATAGCCGACCTGGCGATCACCCTGGGGGCCGTGGCCATCCTCTATGATGTGCTCAAGCCTTCGGAAACGGCGCGGGATTCTGGCCATGAGGTTTGAAATGAAGCGATTGGCGATAGTGATGGGACTCAGCCTGTGCGTGGTGGCGCTCACGGGATGCGAGTCTTTTCGCAAGGCGGCGGGTCTGGAAAAAAGATCGCCCGACGAATTCGCCGTCACCACCAAGGCGCCTCTGGTCATTCCGCCGGATTTCAATCTGCGCCCGCCCATGCCGGGCGCGCCGCCCTCCAACACCCGCGATCCCGCCACCAATGCGGAAACCGCTCTGTTCGCCAATCGCGATCCGCAAATGGTGGCCAATGGCTTGCCGGGCACTTTCACGCCGGGCGAAAGACTGTTTCTGGCCAATGCCAAAGTGCAGAACAGCGACCCGGCCATTCGCGCCCGCCTCAATGCCGATCAGCGCGCGGCGGTCCAGAATGCCGACCGTAGTTTCACCGACCGCATCCTGAACACCCGGCCCACGCCCGATACGGGACGGCCGGTGAATGCCGATGCCGAAATCGCCAAGGGTACGCGGACCGCGGCGCCGAAAAGAAAAGAGAGCGGCGGCTGGTTTGACTGGTTCTAAGCCTGCTTTGTTGCGCGCGGTCTGGATCGTCGCGGCGCTGTGCGCCGGGATCCCGGCCAGCGCGCAAATCAGCGATACCGCCGCCAATCGCGCCAAGCTGTCTCAGCCCGCTCCGGTCAATCCGCGCCAAACCGGCAACAACACCTTCCAGTTCGCGCTCGCCAACGGCATGCAGGTGCTGGTGATCCCCGATCACCGCGCCCCGGTCGTCACGCAGATGCTGTGGTTCCGGGTGGGCGCGGTGGACGATCCGCCGGGCATTTCCGGTTTGGCGCACTTCTTCGAGCATATGATGTTCCGGGGCACCAAGACGAATCCGGACGACGCCTTTTCCCAGACCATCGCCAAGAATGGCGGCGAGACCAACGCCTTCACCAGCAACGATTACACTGCATTCTACGAGCAGATCGCCAAGGACCGGCTGCCGCTGGCGATGCGGCTGGAGGCGGACCGTCTCGCCAATCTGGACCTGTCCGATGCCCATGTCGCGCCGGAACGCGATGTGGTGCTGGAAGAACGCCGCATGCGGGTGGAGAATGAACCCCAGGCGCTGATGGGCGAACAGATGCGCGCCGCGCTGCATCTGTCCCATCCGTATGGGCGTCCGGTGATCGGCTGGTCCGAGGAGTTGCGCCGCATCGACCGCACCTCGGCGCAGGATTTCTATGACCGCCACTACGGTCCCAACAACGCCATCCTGGTGATCGCGGGCGATGTCACGCCTGAGGATGTGCGCAAGATGGCGCAGGACGCTTACGGTAAGGTGCCGGCGCGCGAGCTTGAGCCGCGCGCCGAATTCAGCGAACCGCCGCGGATGGCGGAAACCCGCATGAGCATCATCCGCGCCGACGCCCGGGTGCCGATCTTCAGCCGTCTTTATCGCGTGCCGTCCTATGCGCAGGGGCGGCCCGGGCAGGCGGAAGGGTTGGAAACCTATGCCCAACTGCTGGGCGGCGATCAAACCTCCACGCTTTATCGTGTACTGGTCGAACAGAAGAAATTGGCCACCGATGCTGGCGCCAGTTATGACGGCTTTGCCCGCGACAGCGGCGAATTCTCCGTCTATGCCGTGCCGCGTCCCGGCGTGAAGCTGGAAGCGCTGGAAAAAGCGGTCGATCAAGTGCTGGGCGTCACCGCTTTGGCCTTGCCGCGCGACAATGATCTAAGCCGCGCCAAGACCCAGCTGGTCGCCAGCGTCACCTATCGCCGCGACAGTCAATTCGCTTTGGCCAGCGCCTATGGCCAAGCGCTGACCATCGGTTTGACGGTGGACGACGTCAATGAATGGCCCGCGCGCATTCGCGCGGTGAACGCGGAAAGTGTGCGCCGCGCCGCGCAATCCTTGTCCAAGCGGCAGGCGGTGACGGGCTATTTGATCCCCGGAGGCGGGAAGTGAGGCGGCTCCTGACGGCCTTGGCTCTTATGCTGGTGGCGGCGGTTCCGGTGCGAGCCGCCACGATCCAGAACATCGACCTGGGCAAGCGGGCGCAAGTCTGGTTCGCCGAGGATCACACCGTCCCCATTGTCGCGTTCAACATCTCCTTGCCCGCCGGTTCGGCTTACGATCTGCCCGGCAAGGCGGGTCTGGCCGCCTTTGCCGGCGCGATGCTGGACGAGGGGGCAGGCGATCTGGATTCCAAGTCGTTCCACGAAGCCCTGGCCAATCGCGCCATTACCTTCAGCGCCCGGGCCGAGCGCGACTATCTGGTGATTTCCATCTCCACCTTGAAAGAGCATGCGCCCGAAGCGATGCGGCTGTTGCGGATGGCGCTCACCCGTCCGCGTTTTGAGGCTGCGCCGCTGCAGCGGGTACGCACCCAGATCATCCAATCGCTGCAGCAGGACCAGGTTGAGCCGCAACGCGTCGCCGCACGCGGCTTCGCGCGTCAATTTTTCGGCGGCCATGCCTATGCCCATCCCATCGCCGGCGAGATCGCCAGCGTTTCTTCCATCATCGCCGCCGATTTGCGCGCCTTTGCCCGCAGCCATTGGGTGAAGAGCGGCTTGAAGGTGGCGGTGGCGGGTGACATCACCCCCGCTGCGCTGACCAAATTGCTCGGCGATGCGTTCAAGCCGGTGTCGGGCGCCAATCCGCCGCCCTTGCCCAATATCGGACGGCTAGGCGCGCCCGGTGTGCATGTCATCGCCCTGCCGGTGCCTCAGCCGATGGCGGTTTTCGGATTGCCGGGCATCATGCGCCACGATCCGGATTTCATTCCCGGTTATGTCGCCAATCATATTCTGGGCGGCGGCGGATTTTCCTCCCGCCTGACCCAAGAAATACGGGTCAAGCGCGGCTTGACCTACGGCATTTCCACCTCGCTGACCGCCTATAACAAAGCCAGCGTGATGCAAGGCTCGGTGGCGACCCGCGCCAATGCCATCCGCCAGACGGTGCAGGTGGTGCGCCAAACCTTGGGTGCGTTCGCCGCCGACGGCCCCACCCAGCAGGAATTGGACGACGCCAAGACCTATCTCACCGGCAGTTTCCCGCTGGCCTTCGCTTCCAATAGCGGCACGGCGGCACAGCTGGGCACTTTTCTGCGCCAGAATCTGGATATCGGCTATGTCGCCCGCCGCAATTCCCTGATTCAGGCAGTGACTTTGGCCGATGTGCGGCGGGTGGCCAAACGGCTGTTCGATCCTTCGCATCTGACGGTGGTGATCGGCGGCACCCCCGCCGATGGCCGCCGTCCCGCGCCGCAAGTCCGCCGCTCGCTGCCACCGCCCGGCGCCCAGCCGCCCGAACAGGTTCCCGTCACATCGGCGTCAAAACCCGCCGCTAAGCCGCTGGACGGCCAGCCGGCCAGCCCGCAAGCGGTCCAAAAGCCCTGAGAGTTGTTGATGGTTAGAGTTGTTGATGATTGGGCTTTTGCGGCGGTATCCGAAACCCTTTTGGTAGAGTGACACATGGTCCAGCCCTTCACCGTCAATCTCGAACTCGCTTTGACCGGCAAAGGCGCGCCGCCGCGCGCCGCTTATGAACAGGCGCTGGCCAACAGCGCTGCGGCGCTGGATTGGCTGCGCCGGCAGCATACTGACAAAAGTCTGGAGCTTTTGGGCATCCCCAAGCGGACGGACGATTTGCGCGCGGCGTCCAAACAGGCGGCAGCCCTGAAAGGGTTCGCCACGGTGGTGGTGCTGGGCATCGGTGGTTCCAGCCTGGGCGGGCAGGCGCTGACGGCGCTGCGCAAAGTGGCAAAACCCTTTGTGGAATTTCACGACAATCCCGATCCTTTCAGCTGGGCCAAGGCGCTGACACGCTTCGACCTCAAGAAGACGCATTTCATTGCCATCTCCAAATCCGGCGGCACCGCCGAAACCCTGATGCAGGTGCTGACCGCCGCGGACGCGCTGGAGAAGCTGGGCGTCAAGTCGCTGAAAAAGCATTTCACCATCATCACCGAGCCGCACCCAAGCGCGCTGGCGGATTTTGCCGACAGTATCGGCGCGGTGAAATTGGACCATCCGCTGGGCGTGGGCGGGCGCTATTCGGTGCTTAGCATGGTGGGGGCGCTGCCCGGCCTGACGATGGGATTGAATTTCAAGCAGCTGCGCGCGGGCGCGCAGGCCGCGCTGGAAGAAGTGCTGAACGCCAAGTCGCCGGCCGATGCGCCCGCCGCTTGCGGGGCGGCGCTGCATTATGCGCTCAGCCAACAGGGCAAGCTCGCCACCACGGTGTTGTGGCCCTATGTCGATGCTCTGAATGTGTTCGGCGGCTGGTGGCGTCAGCTCTGGGCCGAAAGTCTGGGCAAGGACGGCCAAGGTTCGACGCCGGTCTCGGTGCTGGGCCCGGTGGATCAGCACAGTCAGCTGCAACTGTTTCGCGATGGTCCCGATACCGCTTTGTTCACGCTGATGACGGTGGACACCAAGGGCAAAGGGCCTACCGCGCCGCGCGCGCGCGCCAATGCCCTGGGCCTGAAATATCTGGCGGGCAAGAAGCTGGGCGACCTGGTGGATGCGGAAGCCCGCGCCACGGCGCAAACCCTGTTCAAGAATGCAAAGCCGGTCCGCCAGATTCGTCTTCCCAAAGTGGACGAATTCCATATGGGCGCGCTGATGATGCACTTCATGCTGGAAACCATCGTCATGGGCCAGTTGATGAAGGTCGATCCGTTCGATCAACCGGGCGTCGAAGAGGGCAAAGTTCTGGCCCGGCAGTATTTGGCCGAAGACTGATGGCGATACGGCGGCTTTCAGAAGGCACGGTCAACCGTATCGCCGCCGGCGAAGTGGTCGAGCGTCCCGCCGCCGCGATCAAGGAGTTGATCGAGAATGCCATGGATGCGGGCGCCACCCGCATCGACATCGCCGCTTCTAATGGCGGCGCCGATCTGCTGTTGGTGGAGGATGACGGCAGCGGCATGTCGGCGGACGATCTGAGCCTAGCGATTCTGCGCCATGCCACCTCCAAGCTGCCTCTGGCCGATGGCGAAGACGATCTTTCGCACATTGTCACCATGGGTTTTCGCGGCGAGGCGCTGCCCTCCATCGGCGCGGTGGCGCGGCTTTCTTTGGCCAGCCGCACGCGCGATGGCGAAGCGGCGGAAATCAAAGTGGATGGCGGCAGGATCGAAGGGCCCAAACCGACCGCTTTCCGCGCCCGTGGCCAGCACGGCACAAGAGCCGAAGTGCGCGAGCTGTTTTACGCCACCCCGGCGCGGCTGAAATTCCTCAAATCCACCCGTTCGGAAGACTTGGCGATCACCGACACGGTCAAGCGGCTGGCGATGGCGCGTCCCGATATCGGCTTCACGCTGACCCTGGACGGGCGCAAGGCGCTTGATCTGCCGTCTGAACCTGATCTGATGGACGGACGTTTGCCGCGCCTGGCCAAGATCATGGGCCGCGATTTCGGCGACAATGCCGCAGCGGTCGAGGCGGCGCGCGAAGGTGTGCGTTTGAGCGGCTATGCCGGACTTCCCACCTACAACCGTGCCAATGCCGCGATGCAGTTTTTGTTC
The DNA here is from genome assembly GCA_035275465.1 of Rhizomicrobium sp. Classification (GTDB taxonomy): domain Bacteria; phylum Pseudomonadota; class Alphaproteobacteria; order Micropepsales; family Micropepsaceae; genus Rhizomicrobium. The sequence goes on from DATEMS010000010.1 coordinate 14,237, forward strand.
GTCAATGGGCGGCCCGTGCGCGACAAGCTCTTGGTGGGGGCGGTGCGCGGCGCCTATGCCGATTTTCTGGCGCGCGACCGCCATCCGGCGCTGGCACTGTTTCTGGATTGCGATCCGAGTTTCGTGGACGTCAATGTCCATCCCGCCAAGACCGAAGTGCGCTTCCGCGATGCCGGGCTGGTGCGCGGGCTGATTGTTGGCGCCCTGAAACACGCCCTGAGCGAGGCGGGCCATCGCGCCTCCACCACGGTCGCATCGTCCGCGCTGGCGGCGTTCCAACGCCAGGCGCCGGATTTTGCGCCATCCTTTGCCAGGGGTTTTGGCGAGCCCGCGCCCGCCATGTTCCACGCCCCCATGTCGGCCAAGGTGGAGGACGCATCGGTTCCACCGACGCCCGATGCGTCCCAGGAACAGTATCAACTCGGCGTCGCCCGTGCTCAGTTGCATGAAACCTATGTCGTGGCCCAGACCCAAGACGGCATTGTGATCGTGGACCAGCATGCCGCGCATGAGCGGCTGGTTTATGAGCGGATGAAAAAGGCGCTGGCCAATGGCGGTGTGGCGCGCCAGCCGCTTCTGATCCCCGAAGTGGTGGAGATGGATCCGTCGGAGGTGGTGCGGGTGATGGGCCGCGCCGCCGAACTGGCTGAACTGGGTCTGGTGATCGAGACCTTCGGACCCGATGCGGTGGTGGTGCGCGAAGTGCCGGCCATGCTGGGCAAGCTGGATGTGAAAGGCCTGATGCGCGACCTGGCGGACGAGATCGCGGAGAGCGGCAACGCGCTGTCACTCAAGGAACGGCTGGAAGAAGTTTCCGGCACGCTGGCCTGCCATATGAGCGTGCGCGCCGGACGGCGTCTCAATGCCGAGGAGATGAACGCCCTGCTGCGGGAAATGGAGGCCACGCCGCACAGCGGCCAATGCAATCACGGCCGCCCCACTTATGTGGAGCTGAAATTGGCGGATATCGAGAAGCTGTTTGGGCGGAGATAGTTGCGAGGGGGAAGTTGGACCCAGAACCTCATATGCGACGGCAACGAGGCTGGCGACCGTCAATTGCCCTATTCGTAGTCGCGGCTTTGATGCCATGGCCACTCTTGCTTACCCAAGACAATTGGTGGGCTTTTGTCTTGGCCAGTGCCGCGATTGTGGCGACTCTGCGCCTGCTACTTGGACCACAATGGACAATCTATGCTGGCCTCAAGTTGCCACCGACACATGCTTTATTGGTCGTCACAGCATTCGTAATGGTCGCAACTGTAAGTCAAATGCTTCTCCCCCTCGTATATGAGGCCGCTGCGCTGAAGGTGAATGCTCCTAACATTGAAGAAAAAATTGGATTTGTGTTCCAGGCGTTCAACGAAGAAATCCTTTTTCGTGCGCTCATGATTGGCTTCTTCATCCAATATGTGCGTTCGGAACCCGTGATTTCACTCGGGCTGGCTTTTCTCTTCGCGGCAGCGCACTTCCTGCTGTACCGATTTTCCAACCCGATGCACTTGGCGCTTTCAATGGCCTCGCTCGCAACGCTGTTCTTTGCTGGTGTGGCGATGAACAACCTTTATTTGGCCTTTCGGCACATTGGTTTCTCTTGGGCATTACATGCTGGGTGGAATGTAATTTGGCTACCCGCAACGTTTTATGATGCAGCGACGAATGAGGGTCTGCACGAACCACAGGTTTTTGATCGGGTATTGGGCTCGCCAACGATCGTCGCCATGGCTTGCGCGATGGCGGTTCTTAGTTTTGTGCTCCTTAGGTGCCGCCCACTAACATCTACGGCAAACCTTTAGTTGGGATGGGCCCTCCCCCGTCAAGGGGGAAGGAATTACCGTGATTGCGTTAGAAACCGCACCCGCGTTTCGCCATAGTCGCGTTCCTCCAACAGCGTGAAGCCGCAGAGATCAAACGCTTCGCCCGCATCACTTTCCGCCACCAGCAGCGCCTTGTCCGCCAACCAGCCGCCATCCTTCAGACTCTTCAGCGCCTTGGGGATCATCTCCTGGCGATAGGGCGGATCCAGAAACACCAGATCGAACGGCCCGCCCGCCGACGGTCCCAGCGGCCCAAGATCGCATGCATCGCGCCGCCAGATGCGGGTGGCGCCCGTCAGGCCCAAGGCTTCGACATTCTCGCGCTGCAGGGCGCGGCTGTCGGCTGAGTCATCTACCAACAGGCACCAACGCCCGCCCTGGCTGATGGCCTCGATCCCCAAGGCGCCGGTGCCGGCGAACAGGTCCAACACCGCCGCGCCCTCCAGCGCAAAGCCGATGCCGAAATCCTTGTGCCGCAGGATGTTGAAAATCGCCTGGCGGGTGCGGTCGGAGGTGGGCCGCACGCGGGCATCATCCGGCGCCACCAGCCTGCGTCCCCCCAATTTTCCGCCTGTTATTCTCATGAATGCCGGTAATCTTTTGCCGTAACTGGCGCATAGCATGGGAGCGCGCTATAGGGCAGGGGTGATGCGATATCTCTTTCTTTCCTTGGCGCTGCTGATCGCCGTGCCGGCCTTCGCGCAAGACACCGGCCCCAAGGTGCAAGCCCGGCTGGTGGCCGAGGACAAAGCGGTGGCGCCCGGCGGCGCCATCACCATCGCGCTGGAAGAAAAGATCGCGCCCGGCTGGCACACCTATTGGAAATACCCCGGCGATGCCGGCGCCCCCACCGAAATTCACTGGACCCTGCCGCCGGGCTGGAAAGCCCAAGCCATCCAATGGCCGCGCCCCAAACGCCTGCCCGTCGGCCCGCTGATGGATTATGGCTATGAAGGCACGCTGTGGCTGCTCACCAAGATCACCGCGCCTGCCGACGCCAAAGGCCCCGTGACCATCCGGGCGCAAGCAAACTGGCTGGTTTGCGAGCGCATCTGCGTGCCGGAAGAAGCCGCCTTGAGCCTGACCGTGCCGGTGGGCAAGCCCGAGCCCGATCCGGCGGTGGCAAAAGATTTCGCGGCGGCGCGCGCGCTGCTTCCTATCGCCTCGCCGTGGAAGCTCGCCTATGCGTTGGGGGAAAATCTCGATCTGTATGTTGCGGCGCCCTCTCTGGTCGCCGCCCATCCCGCCAGCGTGGATTTCTTTCCCGCCCGCGCCGGCTTGATCAAGAACGCCGCGCCCCAACGCGTCGGTTATGCCGCGGAGGGCTTGGTGTTGCGGCTGGCGCCGGGCAACAAGGTTTCGGGCCCGTTGGAAGGCCTGTTGGTGCTGACCTCGTCCGACGGTTCGATCCAGGCGCTGGAGGTCAGCGCGCCGCCGGGCCCGGTGCCGCGTGCAAACTTCGATGCCGCACGCGGTGAGCTCAATCTTGCTCTGGCGATCCTGTTCGCGCTGATCGGCGGGTTGATCCTCAATGTGATGCCTTGCGTGCTGCCCATCCTGGCGATGAAAGCTTTGTCGGTGGCAAGCCATGGCGCAAAGGGACGCTACGAAAGCTTCGCCTATGTCGCGGGTGCGGTTCTGTCTTTCGCGGCTTTGGGTCTTGCGATCGTGGTATTGCGCGCGGCCGGCCAAAGCGTGGGCTGGGGTTTTCAGTTGCAGTCGCCCATGGCGGTGGCGGGTTTCGCGCTGCTGGTGTTCGCGGTGGCGCTCAATCTGTCCGGCCTGTTCGAAGTGGGCAGCGTCACGGCGGGCGAGGGATTGGTCAGCCGCGGCGGACGGGTGGGGGCCTTTTTCACCGGTGTCTTGGCGGTGGCGGTGGCCGCGCCCTGCACCGCGCCCTTCATGGCGGCGGCGTTGGGATTTGCTTTGACGCAAAGCGCCGGTTCGGCGCTGGCGGTGTTCGTGGCGTTGGGTCTGGGCTTTGCCTTGCCGTTCCTGCTGCTGGGTCTTTGGCCGCGGGCCTTGGCGTTTCTTCCCAAGCCCGGCGTCTGGATGCTTACCTTCAAGCAGTTCCTGGCCTTTCCCATGTATGCCGCTGCCGCCTGGCTGGTCTGGGTGCTGGCGCAACAGGCCGGTTCGCGCGGTTTGGCGCTGATATTGGCGGCGATGATCGCCTTGGCCATGGCCGCCTGGTTGTGGAGCGCCACGCGCGGTCTTGGCGCGCGCGGGCGCGGCATCGGTGCGCTGAGCGCGCTCTTGCTGCTGGCGGCCAGCCTCTATGGCGTCAGCCTGATCAGTAATGCTAGCGCCAGCGCGCCCGCTGCCCAAAGCAGCAAATTGGGCGAGCCTTATAGCGCCGCCAGGCTGGCGGAACTGCGCGCCGCAAATCGCGCCGTCTTTGTCGACGCCACCGCCGCCTGGTGCATCACCTGTCTGGTGAACGAAGACGCGGTTCTGTCGCGCGCCGGCGTTCAAAAGGCTTTCGCCGCCAAGAATGTGGCTTATCTGGTGGCGGACTGGACCAACCGCAATCCGGAAGTCACCGCCCTGCTCAAGGACAATGGCCGCTCCGGCGTGCCGCTATACCTTTATTATGCGCCGGGCGCGAAAACGCCCATCATCCTGCCCCAAATCCTGACGGAGGGCGGCGTGCTGGGCGTGATCGGCGGCTGATCAGTGCACGGCCTGTGCTGGCGCACGCCGTTGCGCGGGCATATGCAGCTCGCCCTCATGGCCTGCAAAGCGCCGTTCCCATTCCCGGTATTCCTCGGGCGACAGCCGATAGCGGCGGCACGCTTCCATCATGCTCAGAGCGCCGCTCTGCACGGCGGCCACCACTTCCGCCTTGCGGCGGGCGATCCAGCGAACCGTGTTGGCGGGGGGAATATTGAGCGGGAAAAAGGCGCCATCGTCCGGCGTGGCGGCCCTTTCGGTATATCCATCAGAAAAGTGTTTCATGAGCGGCTCCTAAGTTGCCGCCCCCAGCTGCGGCAATCCTAGAAGCGGCCTCTTAACGCCAAACCAAGACGGTCCGCCGCATTTTATGCAACTGCGGTCGCTCAATATGTCTTGGGTTCCGCTGCGGAACCGCCTTTGACTTTCTTTTCTGCTTCGACCACCGCCGGGCTGTTCGCCGTCTGGGCTTCGCTTTCGCGCCCCGCAGGCGCGCCGATAATGTGATTGCCGCCGGAAAAAGACGGCGGGTCGCTGGCAGGAAAACTGTCCGCCATCTGGGCGTCGATTTTTTCTTCCTTGGTCTTGGGCTGTTTGTCGGTGCTGTGATGCTCCGGCATTTTTTCATGCGGCTTGGGGTGGGATTTGCGGCTGTGCGTGCTCATGATGTTGCTCCTTAGGTCGCGACGGTCGCGGAGAAAAGATTGGGAAAGATGCCGAGCAGTCCGATGAAAATCAGATAGATGGCGATCAGGTAATTCAGCAGCCGCGGTAGTATCAGGATCAAAACCCCGAACAGCAGCGCGATCAGCGGTTGAATGGCGATGATGTTTATATGCAGCGGCATGTCATCCTGACGGTTTCGGTCCAGGCGTTACAACGCGCAAAGCCGCTTGCGGGGCGCATGAAAGTTCCCGCGATCCACAAAAATCCCCGAAAAACCCGGGTTTTGGCCGTGTTGGTGCGCGCCATGGTTTTGGTTCCCTCTTTTGGAGCGCTCCCAGGCGGCTATCCAGGCCACTGGGCGGGCCGCTTGGGGCGCCTATGCCAGGCTGTCCCCGTTCTTTTTTTGCGGCAGTGATGCGCTCTGCGTTAGATGATAGAGCATCAGCGCTGCCGCTTTGTCGGCATGGCCGGCCTCCAAGACCGCCAATATTTCCAGATGGCTGTCGATGGCGCTGTGGACTTGCTCCATCGGGTAGTCCGCTCGCCCGATCAAGAAATCGCGCAACTGGTTCTGGCGCTGGATTGCCCTCAGCATGGTGCGGTTGCCGGAGCAGCGCGCCAACTGTTCGTGGAAATCCGCATCGATGGCGTGAAACGCTACCCCATCGCCCGCGCGCCAGCTTTTTTTGCGCAGCTTTTGAAGTTGCGTACGGGCTTTTTGCGCCCGGGTTCGATCCAGCTTGAAACCCGGCTGCAACAGCATTTGCGGCTCCAGCGCGCGGCGAAAGGCATAGCTTTCATTCAGGATGCGGGCGGGATCGGCGGCAAAGGCCCAGCCATTGCCCGGCTTGCGCTCCACCAGCCCCAATTCCGCCAGCTCGCGCAGCACCGCCATCACGGTGGCAAGCCGGACATGGAAGCGGCGCACCATTTCCTGCTGGGTGAATTGATCGCCCAGCGTGCCGGCGCCGCGCGCCCGCGCCAGGGCCTCGAACAGTTGTTGATGTTGTTCATCTGCGCCGTCCGCATCTCCCGCCACGGCCGCCGGCATCTTGGCCAGGACAAATCCACGGCCTGCGCGCGGTGCGAGGATGCCTGCCGCCGCCAAAAGTTTCAGGGCGCCGCGCACGGGCGTGCGCGAGACACGCAAGGCCGCGCAAAGATCCAATTCGACCAAGTGATGGCCGGTTTGCGCTTTGTCGTTCTTGAGCAGAAAGAGAATTTTGCGCGCAAGCTCGCTTTGCAGACGGCTGGCTTTGGGACGTTTGACGATCATGCCGCAACATTGGTCTTTTGCGGCAAAAATACAATTGGATTGCGACCCGGATAGAAAAAGGGCCCGGTATCCCGGACCCTTCTTCTTCTGGCGGCCTGATTAACGCTGCTTGTTTGCGCTGCCCTGCTGGCCGGAGCCGCCCTGATAATCGGAGTCGATATCCTGCTGCCCGGACTTGCCGCCTTGTTGGCCCTGTTGGCGCTGCTGCTGGCCGGATTGCTGGCCCGATTGGGGCTGATTTTGATGTTTCTGCTGTTGATTCTTCTGGCCAGGCTGATTGTTCTGGTTGCTCATGCCGTTCTCCATGGAAGGGTTGTCCAGCCCTTAGGAGGAACCCGTGCCTCGTCCCATCGTTCCGGTGAAACTTCCGGGTTCCCAAGGTTTCTTGGTTCACTTTTTGCCGTTTGCCCAAAGGACTAGCGTGCTTTTTTTCGCGCCTGCAACATACACAGGCTCAATTGATCCCGGCGGAACTCGCTTCTAGGATCGGTTCCAGAACAATGAGAATCGCGAAGGAATGCGTCCCTTCGCGCGTAGGGAAATGATGGCCAGCCTCGTAAGTCACAAGGCCGGAAGGGATTTCATGGAAACTATTTTGCGCCGGCTGAGCCGCCGCCGTCTGCTCGCCTCAGTCGCGGCGCTGCCGATCCTGGCCGCCACCGCCGATGGCCGCAGCATTTCGGGTCATCTGCCTTGGTCGCCCTTTGCCGGTGATCCGCCCAAGCCCGTCAATCCGCTGGGCTGGTACTTTTTCAATCCCGGCGAGGCCGCCACGGTGGAGGCGATCGTGAACCGTCTGATTCCGGGCGATCATCTGTCGCCCAGCGGCAAGGATTGCGGCTGCGCGGTGTTCATCGATCGCCAACTGGCGGGCGATTTCGGTCAGGCCAGCCGTCTTTACACCAAAGGCCCGTTCATGCCCGGGCTTGCGACCCAGGGGTACCAGGGCGATCTGACACCGGCGGGACGTTACCGCTTGGGTCTCAGAGCGCTCAACGACTACACCAACACCGCCTACAAAAAGGACTTCCGCGCGCTGACGCCCGCGCAGCAGGATACGGTCCTGGCCGGACTGGATGGCGGCAGTATCACGCTGAAACTGAAATCCGGATTCAGCACCAAGGAATTTTTCGAGCTGATGCTGCAGAACACCATGGAAGGCTTTTTCGCCGATCCCCTTTATGGCGGCAACAAGAATATGGCGAGCTGGAAGATGATCGGCTTCCCCGGCGCGCGCTACGACTATCGCGACCATATCGACAAGCATAATCAGCTCTATCCGCACGGTCCGGTTTCCATTTACGGACAGATGTGAGATGGCCAGGCTGCGCATGAGTGTCCACAGGAAGACGCTGATTTTCGCGGCGGCGCTGGCCGCTTTTGCCGCGCCCGCGGCCGCGGCCAATGTCGAAGCCGGCAAATATCAAATGGTCTTGGGGGACTGCGAAGGCTGTCACGCCAAGAATCTGGCGGGCGGGGTTGCGCTTCAAACCCCCTTCGGCAGGATGTCGACGCCCAACATCACGCCGGACAAAGAAACCGGCATCGGCAACTACACCCTCAAGGATTTCACATTGGCAATGCGGCGCGGCGTGGCGCCGGGCGGCAAACGGCTCTATCCGGCCATGCCCTATCCGGCTTACGCCCATATGAATGACAACGACATAGCCGATCTGTGGGCCTATTTGCAGACCGTCAAGCCGGTGAAGAAGGCGGTGGACGTCAATCAGCTGAAATTTCCCTTCAATCAGCGTGTGCTGATGCGGGGCTGGAACATGCTGTTTTTCAAGCCAAAGCCGTTGGCCGACAATCCGGCCAAGAGCGCGGCGTGGAACCGCGGCGCCTATCTGGTGAATGGTCCGGCCCATTGCGGCGCCTGCCACAGCGCCAAGAATGCTTTCGGCGCCGACAAGGCGAACGCGCTGACCGGCGCGTCGTTGCAAGGCTGGTTCGCGCCCGATCTGACCGGGGACCGCCATTCCGGCTTGGGCGCATGGAGCCAGGCCGAAATCGTGCAGTATCTGCAAACCGGACGTAACGACCGTTCCATCGCATCGGGTCCGATGGCCGAAGCGGTGGAGAACTCCACCGCCAAGATGACGGATGGCGATCTGGGTGCTATCGCGGTTTATTTGAAGGATCTGCCGCCGTCGCGCGGCAATGGCGGCAAAGCCACCGGGGTAGACGCGCAGATGAAAGCCGGCGCGGTGCTCTATGATGTCAGCTGCGCCGCCTGCCATGGCCGTGATGGCAAGGGCAGCGCCATCTTCCCGGCGCTGGCGGGCAATGCCAACGTGACTCAGGTGCGCGTCGATACGGTGGTCCGGATGATCTTGGCGGGCGGCAAAGGGGCGGCGACACCCAAGGCGCCCACCGGTCCGGCTATGCCCGGCTTCGACTGGCGGCTGAACAACGAACAGACGGCCGCCATCCTCACTTACGTACGCAACAATTGGGGCAATCAGGCGCCGCCGGTGTCTTCGGAGACGGTCGGGCGGCTGCGCCGATCCTTGCACAGCGGCAGCTAGTCACCGCCCGGCGCAAGCCTGGTTCAAGCGCGGCGTGACACATCGTCAGTGTGATCTTCCTGTCTCGTTTTGGGAGGGAGGCGGATTTTCCCATGGAACCTGGAGAGGCGGCAGGATAGGTTCTCAGCCGCTGCTGAAGGGCTGTTGAGGAAGACATGGAGATTGTCGCACTTGTCCTGGTGGTCCTGTCCGCCATCATCCTGTTTCGGGCGATCAAGATCGTGCCCCAGGGCCGGGAATATACCGTCGAGCGGCTCGGCCGTTACACCCGCACCCTCACGCCCGGCATTGCATTTCTGACGCCCTTTATCGAGGGCGTCGGCCGGCGGGTGAACATGATGGAGCAGGTGCTGGACGTGCCGCAGCAGGATGTCATCACCAAGGACAATGTCTCGGTGCGGGTGGATGGAATCGTTTTCATCCAGGTAATGGATGCGGCCCAGGCCGCCTACCGCGTGGACAATCTCAACTATGCCATCACCCAATTGTCGCAAACCAATCTGCGCACCGTGGTCGGTTCGATGGATTTGGACGAGGTTCTGTCGCAACGCGATCAGATCAACACCCGGCTGTTGTCCACCATCGATCATGCCACCAACCCCTGGGGCGTGAAGGTAACGCGCATCGAGATCAAGGACCTGGTGCCGCCGCCCGATATCACCAACGCCATGGCCCGGCAGATGAAGGCCGAGCGTGAACGCCGCGCCGTCCTTTTGGAAGCCGATGGCGAAAAACAGGCCGCCATCACCCGCGCCGAAGGCGCCAAGCAAGCTGCGATCCTGGAAGCGGAGGGACGCCGCGAAGCGGCCTATCGCGATGCCGAAGCCCGCGAGCGTGAGGCGGAAGCCGAAGCCAAGGCCACCGCGATGGTGTCCGACGCCATCGCCAAGGGCGACGTCAATGCCATCAATTATTTCATCGCCCAAAAATATGTCGATGCGTTCGCCGAATTGGCGCGCAGCCCGCAACAGAGGACGGTGATCGTGCCCGCCGACATGGCGGGCATCACCGGGTCCATTGCCGGCATCGGAGAGTTGGTGAGAACCATCACCCGCGACGGCCCAACGCCGCCCGGCACCCCGCCGCAACCGCGCCGCTCTGTGCCGGTCACCGGAGGCTGAGATGGATTGGCTGCTGCTAAATCCTTTTTTGCTCTGGCTGGCGATCGGCGGCGTCTTATTGGCGGTGGAAGTGGCGACCGGCTCCGGTTGGCTGCTTTGGCCCGCCGCTTCGGCTGCGGTGCTGGCCCTGCTCGGCCTGACCGTGCCTTTGGACATGATGCTGCAGCTGATCTTGTTCTCGCTGCTCACCATCGTCACCACCTTGGCGGGGCGGCGTTTTTTCCCGCGCGCGATTGCGGGCGGCGACATCAACGATACCCGCGCCCGTCTTACCGGGCTGGATGGCGTGGTGGCCGAAGATTTTGAGGCTGGCTCCGGGCGGGTGTTGGTTGATGGCAAGGAATGGGCCGCGCAAGCCGAAGAGGGCGCGTCTTTGCTTTCCGGCATGCGGATTGTCGTGGTGGGCGTCAGCGGCGCACTGCTGAAGGTGAAGCCGGGGTAAGAGGTTTTGACGCGGGTTGGCTTGGCTTGATTGAGGGCGCGCTACCTGGCGCGCTAGGCTTTTTCGACCTCCGCAAGGTCGCGCTCCAGAAAATAGTTGAGGAAGGTGCGGATCAGGGCAATCGCGGCCAGTTGGCCGATGTCGTTCCAGCTTGGCGAGATCACGCTGCGGACAATGTCCGCCGCCAGCGCGAATTGAAGCCCCAGCAGCAGCCAGATACCGAAACGCACGAACAGCGCCTTGCGCCAGCCCGCATCACGGGTGTGATGAAAGAAGTGCCGGATAGAATTGGCGAAGGCTTCCGCCGCGCCATAGGCGATCAGCAGCACCGCCACGCTTTCCACCATCAGCGCAACCATGGCGGAAAATTGCCGCAAGAACTCTTCCATCAGGGATGCGGCCGTTTCACGCAACGGAAACCGAGATGACAGGCGGCGCTATCGATGGCCTGCGCCATCCGGGCGGCAGGCCGGTATCGCCGGCAATAGCTGGGCGCACAAAGAAACGAACCGCCCTTGATCACCCTGCGGGGTATCGGCAGCCCACCCTGCTCAATGCTGCGCGCGCGTGCATCGTCGCGCGATTTTTGCATTCCGGCGCAGCAGCCCGATGATTGCGTTGGCGCGACCGCATGGCGTGGCGCATACCAGTCGGTGGTCCATTCCCAGACATTGCCGATCATGTCGAAAAGCCCAAAAGCATTGGGCGGGAAAAAGCCCACGGGCGAGGTACCCTCAAAGCCCCGGCAGGTGAGGTTTTCCCAGGGGAACTGGCCTTGCCAGGTGTTGGCCATGATCTGGCCGTGGGGCATCAAAACATCGCCCCAAGCATAGTCGGCGCCGTCCAGCCCCCCGCGCGCGGCCAATTCCCATTCCGCTTCGGTAGGCAGAGCCTTGCCCGCCCAGTTTGCAAAGGCTTCGGCGTCCTCGTAGCTGATGTGAACGGCCGGGTGCTGCGCCTTGCCGTCCAAATTGCTATCGGGCCCCAAGGGATGACGCCAGTCCGCGCCGATCACATAATGCCACCAGACCAGATGCTCGGACAGGCTGACAGGTCTGGGCGGTTTCCGGAACACGACCGAGCCGGCCTTCAGCATTTCCGGGAGGGCGCCGGGATAGTCTTCGGCCCGCGGTGCTTTTTCCGCCAGGGTCACGTAACCGGTGGCGGCGACAAAGCGGTCGAACTGCTGGTTGGTCACCGGATGGGTATCGATCCAGAAACCGTCCACAGAAACCGGATGCACCGGCATTTCCTCCGGATAATGACGGTTTGAGCCCATCAGGAAGCTTCCGCCGGCAATCCAGGCCATTGCGGCGGGATTTTCCAGGGCGCGGGCGGGCAAGGCAGGCGTCATCACGGCGCTACGGGCTTTTTCTAAAGGACGGAAGGCTAGCGCGCCGGCGCAAACGGCGCGATTGGACCAAAGTTCCATCGCCGTTTGCGACGGTGGAGCGGCAACCGTTGAAAGTTCCTTGCCGCGGCGGCAAACTGTTCCGGCGCGCAAGGCTTGTTCTCGCGCTAGCCATTGCGCTGGAGCTATGGGCGGAGGTTCCATGTATCTCAATGACGGGTTTTTCGGCGGCGGGTCTGAAGGCCCATCCTGCAAGGCTTGCAAACAGCCGATTTTCCAGAGCCAGCCGGCGACGCGGGTTGAGTTCGACGGCAATGCGCACGACATGTCGGGCGACTATCACAAAGCTTGCAGCAAGCCCTTCGCTTCGATGGCGCAGGCACTCAGCATGCTGAACCGCCTAAGCCGTTGATCGGGCGCTGGCCGGCGCGGCTGTTCGCACCATAGGGTGCCGTCATTGTCGAACACCGCGATGCGGTCGGCCGCAGGACGGGTTTTCATGATTTGGGCATCATGGCTTCGACGATCTGGTCGATGCTGAAGCTGGCCGATTTCTGCCGGGGCGGGAATTCCTTGAAACTGGAAAGCCATTCCTGGATGATCGCCTGCGATGCGTACATCGCGAACAGGTGCTCGACCATCCAGTCGTCATACTTGAAGCTTTCGTCACCGCGCTCAAACGGGTCGGCGCGCAGATCGAATATCTTGGGAACACGCAGCGGCGATAACGGCTCGCGCCATACATCTATTCCCGTGGATCTCTGTTCGGCGAAGACGACCTTATACTGGTTGACGCGCAGCGCCATCAGATCGCCATCGTCACTCCAATAGAGGAAACCCTTGCGCGGGCTTTCCTTTTCTTTGCCCGAGAGGAACGGCAGCAGATTGAAGCCGTCGAGATGGACCTTGAAGGTTGTGCTGCCGATCTTGTAGCCCTTCTTGACCTTCTCAACGAGATCGGGCTCGCCTGCCGCCGCGGCAAAGGTCGGGATGAAATCCTGCAGCGAGCAGATGTCGTTGATCACCCGGCCAGGCTCGATCACACCGGGCCAGCGCATCACACAGGGCACGCGCCAGCCGCCTTCCCAGTTGGTGTCCTTCTCGCCGCGGAAGGGTGTTGTTCCGCCGTCCGGCCACGTCATAACCTCAGCGCCATTGTCGGTGGTGAAGACCACGATGGTGTTGTCGGCGACTTTCAGCTTCTCCAGCCTGTCGAGCAATTGCCCGACATGGCCGTCCAGCTCGACCATGCCGTCGGGATAGAGGCCGTGTCCGGTCTTGCCCACTGAGGACTGTTTCAGGTGGGTGAAGATGTGCATGCGGGTGGTGTTCATGTAGCAGAACCAGGGCGCGTCGTCCTTGGACTTGCGATCCATGAAGTCCAGCGCCGCGGACAGGAACTCCTCGTCCACCGTTTCCATCCGCTTGCGGGTAAGTGGTCCGGTATTCTCGATCACCTGCTTGCCGACCTTGCCGAACACCGGATCCACCGTGGCGTCGTCCTTGTCGGTGGCCTTGCATTTCAAGACGCCGCGCGGGCCGAATTTCTTGCGGAAATTCGGATCCTTGGGATAGTCGGGATATTCCGGCTCTTCCTCGGCATTGAGGTGATAGAGATTGCCGAAGAACTCATCGAAGCCGTGCATGGTCGGCAACTGGTCATTGCGGTCGCCCAGATGGTTCTTGCCGAACTGGCCCGTGGCATAGCCCAGATTCTTGAGGAATTGAGCAATGGTCGGATCTTCCGGCTTGATGCCCAGCGCCGCGCCCGGCATGCCGACCTTGGTCAAGCCGGTGCGGATCGGCGTCTGGCCGGTGATGAAGGCTGCGCGGCCTGCGGTGCAGCTTTGCTGGCCGTAAAAGTCCGTGAAGTTTGCGCCTTCCTTGGCAATGCGGTCGATGTTGGGCGTGCGATAGCCCATGATGCCATTGTTGTTGCAGCTGATGTTGAACCAGCCGATATCGTCCGACATGATGAAGAGGATGTTGGGCTTGCGCGTAGCCATTTGCTCGACCTCTCGCTGATCGCCTCGCGTCAGCGACAGTCGCCCCAATGCGTGAAATCCTGAAATCCGCAAAAACCCGTAGTGATGAACCGCCAAACCCTTGGGCGGCAGATTTCCGCAATTGGCACTTCCCTGTCGTAGGCCCTTGATCTTGTGACAGGTTCGCTCCGGATGCTGCCGAACCGCGCGAGCAGAAGGGTCTCGCGCGGAGTGACGAGGGAGGCATTCTTTGGTCAGCTGAAGTCCGTTGGGCGTCAAGAGGACACTCAGGCTGCCATTGAGCACACGATCTGGGCCCGAAGGGCCGTAACCCAAGATGAGACGGAGACCGCCTGCCGGATGGCCCGCTGCCGTGCCAACCCAACCCGCAGCCCCGCCCAAATCCGCCGCGCCACGCGGGCGCGAATCGGGTAGCGTCGGCCCGGCTCGGGAGGGGCG
>DATEMS010000011.1:0-41202 GCA_035275465.1 Rhizomicrobium sp.
AAGCCGGCTGACCGCTCTCGTCAACGCCTACAACAACACCCCCAGAAAATGCCTTGACTGGAATAGCCCAGCAGAGGTCTTTCTAAGCCAACTGTTGCACTTCGAACGAGAATCCACCTGCCCGCTTTCGCGGGAATGACAAAAAGGGCAATTGTGCGCTAACGCAACCTAGCAGCCCTCCAAAAAAGCACTATATTATCAGCGGACCCCGGAGACGCGCCGCCATGATGACGTTCCTGCTGATCCTGTTCGTGATGTATTGGTTGCCGACGATCATCGCCATCGTCCGCCAAACGCCTTCGGCGCTGGGCGTCGCGGCATTCAATTTCTTCCTGGGCTGGACAGTGATCGGTTGGATTATGGCGTTGGTCTGGGCACTGGCAACAGCGCCTGCCATGCAGCGTGTCACCGTCTATGTCGACGGCCGCCGCACGGAAGCGGAGATCCTCCGCTAAAGTCGCAAACAGATAAGAGCAAGATGACCGCGCTGATTCAAAGCCGCAGTACCGGCGGGATGAGCTTCCCCGGATTGAGAATGTTCTTGGGATCGAAAGCCGTTTTCAGCGCCCGCATTGCATCCAACTCCTCGTGGCTCTTGTAGCGCGGCAGTTGCGCCACCTTCATCTGTCCGATGCCATGCTCGGCGCTGATCGAGCCGCCGAATTCCTTCACAATATCGTGCACCGTCCGTTGCATCTCGTCCCATTGCGCCAGAAAGACAGGATCATCGCCTGCCCTGGGCGCATTGAAATTGAAATGCAGATTACCGTCCCCCAGATGGCCGAAGCTCACGGCGCGCGCGCCCGGCGAGAGGACCAGAACCGCCGCCGTCGCCTTGGCAAGAAATTCCGGGATGGCGGCCACCGGCACCGCGATATCGTGCTTGATGGAGGCGCCCTCGCGCTTCTGGCTTTCCGAAATGCCTTCGCGCAATTTCCACAAGGCAGCCGCTTGCGCGCCATTGGCGGCCACCACGGCGTCGCTGACCAGGCGGCTCTGCGCGGCGGCGGCAAGCCCGTCCTCGAAACTGGCCTTGAGATTGGCGTGACGGCCGCCCGTGGCTTCCATCAGCACATACCAGGGCGCGGGCGCGGCCAAGGGATCGCGGGTACCGTCCAGATGCTGGATCACCAGCTCCATGGCAAGGCGCGGCATCAACTCGAACGCCGACAGCATGCCGCCGGTATGGGCCTGCATGGCGCCCAAAAGTTTGACCGCCTCGGTTGGCGAGGGCACCGCAGCCAGAGCGGTGACGGCAATATCAGGCTTGGGAAATAGCCGCAGGCACGCCGCCGTGATCACGCCCAAGGTACCTTCGCTGCCGATGAATATCTGCTTGAGGTCGTAGCCGGTATTGTCCTTTTGCAGGGCGCGCAGCATGTCCAGCACCGTGCCGTCCGGCCGCACCACTTCCAGCCCCAGCACCAAGGCACGGGTCATGCCATAGCGCAGCACCTGGGTGCCGCCGGCATTGGTGGCGATGTTGCCGCCGATGGTGCAGCTGCCTTCCGAGGCCAGGCTGAGCGGAAACAAAAGATCGCGCCCCGCCGCCGCCTGCTGCACCTGGGCCAGGGTTACGCCGGCCTCCACCGTCAGCGTCATGCCGCTTTCATCCAGCCCGCGCAGCTTGTTCAGCCGCTGGGTGGAAAGCAGCACTTCGCCGTGCATAGGAATCTGCCCGCCCACCAGCCCGGTATTGCCGCCCTGGGGCACGACCGGCGTTCCGGTCTCATGACAGATGCGCAATATGGCGCTGACTTGCGCCGTGCTGGCGGGCTTGAGCAAGAGCGATGACCGGCCGTGATATTTGCCGCGCCATTCTTCCAGATGGGGGGCGATGTCCGCAGGCTCGGTGGAAAATCCCTTGACGCCGACGGCATCCTTCAGCCGGTCGGCGACCGCTTGGGGAATGCTCATCGCGGGGCTGCCGCCCGCCTGAGCCGGTCGTTAATCGCCTCGCCAATGCCGCTGTCTGGAATGGGCGACACCGCGATACGGCCTGCTTTCTTGTCCAATTCGCGCAGCATGGCGAAAAGATTGGCGGCCGCCTCCTTCAGATCGCCGCCCGGGCTCAAATTCAGCTTGGCGGCAGGCGCCGCGCCGAAACCCAGCAACACTTCTCCCGGCTCCACATCCTTGGCATTCAACCGCAGGCTGGCGCGCGGGGCATAATGGCTGGCCAATTGACCCGGCGCCTGGATCAAACTGCCGGGCGCGCCCAAAGGTCCGATCAGGTCTTCGATCTCACCGCGCGGGATGGCGCCCGGGCGCAACAGCAAGGGCCGGTCGCCGTCCACAAAACCCACCACGGTGGATTCAATGCCCAGGGTGGCGCCGCCCGCGTCCAGGATGAAGTCCAGCTTGCCGCCCAGGCTTTCGGCGACATGGGCGGCGGTGGTGGCGGTGACCTGGCCCGAACGGTTGGCGGAAGGCCCAGCCACCGGGCGGCCGGTTTCCTTGAGCAGCGCGATCGCGGCGGGATGGGAGGGCGCGCGCAGCGCCACCGTGTCCAGTCCGGCACTGACCAGCAAGGAGAGCGGCGAGTTCTTGCGGCGTGGCAGCACCAAAGTTAAAGCACCAGGCCAGAATTTTTCCGCAAGCGCTTGGGCACGCGGGGAAACTTCCACATGCCGGCGGGCTTCCTCCAGCCCCTCGACATGCACGATCAAGGGATTGAACAAGGGGCGGCCCTTGGCGGCGAAGATCGCCGCGACCGCCTGGCCATTGGTGGCGTCGGCGCCCAAGCCGTAAACCGTTTCGGTCGGGAAGGCGACAAGCCCGCCATCCTTCAGGATGCGGGCGGCTTCGGCCACGCCTTTGCTGTCGGCGGCGGCGATTTTGGTCTGAAGGTCAATCATGGCGGGGCAATTTAGCGACTAGGGCCCTGATGTCGAGAGGCGGCTGCGCGCCTGCGCCTTTTCGTGCCATACAGGCGCAAAAGGAAGGGAAAATGGCGAGTTTGGCGGGCAAAACGCTGTTCATCACCGGCGCCAGCCGGGGCATCGGGCTGGCGATTGCACTGCGCTGCGCGCGCGACGGCGCCAATATCGCCATCGCCGCCAAGACGGTAAAGGCCGATCCGCGCCTGCCGGGAACCATTGCCAGCGCCGCCGAAGCGATCGAAAAGGCCGGCGGCAAGGCGCTGCCTATCGCCTGCGATATCAGGTTTGAGGATCAAGTCGCGGCGGCGGTCCAGGCCTGTGTGGCCCGGTTCGGCGGCATCGACATTTGCGTCAACAATGCCAGCGCCATCGCCCTGAGCGGCACCGAAGCCACCGACATGAAGCGCTATGACCTAATGCATCAGGTCAATGCGCGCGGAACCTTCCTGGTTTCCAAAATGTGCATCCCCCATCTGAAGAAGGCACAGAACCCCCATGTGCTGATGCTGTCGCCGCCCTTGGACATGCGCGCCAAATGGTTCGCGCCGCATCCCGCCTACACCATGGCCAAATATGGCATGAGCCTGTGCGTGCTGGGCATGGCGGAGGAATTCAAGGGCCAGATCGCCTTCAATGCGCTTTGGCCGCGCACCGCCATCGCCACCGCCGCGGTACGCAATATTTTGACGGGAGAAGAGGGGCTCTCTTCCTGCCGCAAACCCGATATCGTCGCCGATGCCGCCTGGCATCTGTTCCAGAAACCCAAGGACTTCAGCGGCCATTTCCTGATCGACGACACGTTCCTGGCCGAAAACGGCGTGAGAGACTTCGATTCTTATCGCGTCGATCCTGCCAAGGATTTGATGCCGGATTTCTTTGTGCCGGAGGATGCGTCGCCACCGCCCGGTGTCAGCCTGAAAGCGAAAATTTAATTCGGCCTTTTGCTTTCCGGGATATTTTCCTGGTCCGGCGTCCAAGGCGCCACCGCAGGCGCAGGCACCGGCACGGGGGCGGAAATCTCCGCCTCCTGCAAGGCATGACGCACCCGTTTCTTGATGTCGGATTGGGTGGCGATAAAATCGTTGTTGCGTATCCAGGCGTGAACCGCGAGCGTGCTGGAGACGGCGCCCAACGCCTCCACTTCCACCGCCGCGGCAGGTGTCTTTAGCACGCGGGGCTCCCGTCCCAAGGCTTCCAGAATGGTCTTTTGCACCATGTCCAGATTCTCGCTGCGGTCGACTTCCAGGCTGAAACTGACGCGCCGCGAGGTCTCGCGCGAGACATTGACGATGGTTCCCGAAAAGATGACGGCATTGGGGATTGAGATAAAGATGCCGTCATCGGTAACGAGTTCGGTGCGGAACAGCCCGATCTCGCGCACCGTTCCGAACGCGTCATTGATCTTGATCTTGTCATAGACACGGAAGGGACGAAGAATCAGCAGCATGACGCCGGATGCGACATTGGACAGGGTGCCTTGCAGCGCCAGGCCGATGGCCAAGCCCGCCGCGCCCAACAGGGCGATCAGCGAAGTGGTCTGGATTCCGAACTGGCCCAGCACCAACAGGACGGTGATCGCCAGGATGGCGTAGCGGGCGAAGCTGGAAATCAGCGGCTTGAGCGTGTCGTCGATATAGCGGCTGCGGCCGATGAAATCATGCGCCCAGCGCCCCAGCCAGCGCGCCACGATCCAGCCCGCGATCAGGATCAGGACGGCGATCAGAAAATTCACCGCCCCATTCACCACCATCACGGTCAAAGCGGGCAGGGCGCTTTTCACATCGGCGGGCATGGCGGCGACGGCGGGAAGAGCAATGGAAAAATCCATACCAGTGACTTTCAGTCAGAAATCCTACGAGTCAGCCTTTGACAACGCTTGACCGCGAAAATGGTTTTCGCGCCAATGACCCTATGCGGACCATGATTTATGCAGCGATTTTGACGGCAATGTGGTTGCCTGGGGACGCTTGTGCGGCATCGGCGCAGGACACCCATTATATTCCCGATTGCGCCGGCGTGATCGAGATCAAACAGGCTCGCGCCTTGCGCGTGGAAAAAGACGGTGCGCTGATTTTGCCGGATGGCCGCATCGTCGTGCTGGAAGGCATTCGCTTGGCACCCGGCGAACATGGCATGGCGGCCTTGCGCAAGCTGGTCTTCGCGGGTCCGATTACCTTTTCGGTGACGCCGCCCAAACGGGACCGCTATGGCCGGATTCGGGCTCAGGCTTTCGGCAGGGAATGGCTGCAAATGACTTTGCTGGAACAGGGCGCGGCCCGGGTTCAGATCGCGCCCGACCGTCAGGAATGCGCGCCGGATTTTTACGAGGGTGAGGCCCGCGCCCGGGCGCGTCATGCGGGTCTTTGGGCGCGGACCGAAAACCGGGTGCGGACGCCGGACGACCTGAAAGGCACGCTCGGCAGCTTTCACTTGGTGGAGGGACGGGTCAGCGATGTCGCGCGCGCCGATGGCCGCATATTTTTGGAATTCGAGGACAAGGTGCGGCGGGGCTTTTCGGCGGTGATCGAGCCGGAAGACCGGCGCGCCTTCCGCGATTTCGATCTGGATAGCATTGTGGACCGTCGCATCCGTGTCCGAGGCATTGTGCAGACCGACCAAGGCAGGCAGCAGATCACGCTGTCAAACCCGTTTCAGATCGAGATGCTGGACTAGGGTTTGGACTTCATTTGGGTGACCTTGTAGACACGGCCTTTAGCGTCATAGGTCGTCCATTCCCCGGTCTGTTCGCCGGCCTTGAAATATCCCGAACGTAGCCGGGTGCCGTCCTTGCGATACCATTCCCAATAGCCAGTGGGCACGCCGTTCAGTGTCTGACCCTTGGCCCAGAGACTGCCGTCGCGATGTTTCTTGATGAAGGGCTTGGATCGCGGCATGGCCAGATACTACAAAGAAAAAGCCCGGCGTTTCCACCGGGCTCTTCCTGATGCGATAGAGGGTCGCAAATTCTGAACTTTTTATGGTCGCGCCGGACGGCCCTGCACGGTTGCTCGCGCAACCGCTCCGGGTCGCCGGTCGCTCCTAGGCCGCCTTCTTGGTCAGCATGCCTTCGACGCGCTTGACCGCGGTGGGCTCGTCGGTCTTTTCGACCGCCGCCACTTCGCGCGCCATGCGGGCCAATGCCTTTTCGTATAGCTGGCGTTCGGAATAGGACTGTTCGGGCTGGCCGCCGGCGCGGTGCAGGTCGCGCACCACTTCGGCAATCGACACCAGATCGCCGGAGTCGATCTTGGCTTCGTATTCCTGGGCGCGGCGCGACCACATGGTGCGCTTGATGCGGGCGCGGCCTTTGAGGGTGTTGAGCGCGCCGGCCACCACTTCGGGAGAGCTGAGCTTGCGCATGCCTACGGTCTTGGCCTTCATGGTGGGTACCCGCAGGGTCATCTTGTCCTTTTCGAACTCGATGATGAAAAGCTCCAGCTTTACGCCGGCCACTTCCTTTTCCTCGATGCCGGCAACCTTACCCACGCCGTGGGTGGGGTAGACCACATGGTCATTGGTCTTGAACTCATGCTTCTTGTTGGAGTTGGCCGGAACCTTCTTGGCCGGGGCAGCAACAGCGGCCTTGGGGGGCGGAGTCTTAACAGCGGTCATCTTCTTTTCCTGTATGGACAAATATGGAGTCCTCCACCGGTGGGGCGCCGGTTGGCGACATTTGTCCCGCGTCTCTGAACAACGAAGACCGTATCACAGATTTCACAAAAATGAAAGAAAAAACCACGCCATCCCATTGATTTGGCGTCATTTATTCTGCTCATCCCGAAAGGGCAGCCAATTCAACCCTTTGTGGCGGTTGTTCCGCCTACAGAACACAGCCGGAACGGGTATTGTCCCGTTAAGAACCGGAGCCTGGGTTTGGACTGAAGAACTTCTCAAACTTGTCCGGCACACCCTGCATCTCCTTGGCGTCCGCCGGCGGTTCTCCCTTTTGGGAGATGTTGGGCCAGGATTTGGCATATTCGGCATTCACCGACAGCCACTTTTCCAGGCCCGATTCGGTGTCGGCCTTGATGGCCTCGGGGGGGCACTCCGGCTCGCAGACGCCACAATCGATGCATTCGTCGGGGTGGATGACCAGCATATTTTCGCCTTCATAGAAGCAGTCCACCGGGCAGACTTCGACGCAGTCCATGAACTTGCACTTGATGCAGGCTTCGGTGACGACATAGGTCATGAGGGCAGGCTCCAGGCGGCAAAAACGCCAAATCAAACGGGGCCGTGCTTACGGTGCGTCGGCCTCAGAGGCAAGGGTATTGAGGCCGCAGGATTTGCGAACAGCTCGCAACTACTCCAGGAGTTCGTAAAGGGCCTGGGCTTCCTCCGCCGGACCGCGCTTTTCCGCCAGCCCCAAGACCCGTACCGCCATCACCCGCGCACCCTTGCTCAAAGTGAGGATGTCCCCCGGCTTCAGCGCATGGCCGGGCCGGTCCAGCTTGGCGCCGTTCAGCCGGATTCGTCCCGTGGCGGCGGCGGTCTGGGCCAGGGCCCGAGTGCGGTAGAAGCGGGCGCAAAACAGCCATTTGTCGAGACGGCATATGGCTGGGCGGCTCATCGCAAGCGCAACGCCGCCAGGCCCGCGAATGGCGAATTGGGGTTGGGCGGCGCGGCGGGCTTTTGCGGCTTGGCGGTTTCGGGTTTGCGCGCTTTTTGCGGCGCGCGCCGCCATACCGGCTTGGCGCCGGCGACGTCCACGATGCGCCAGCCCAGGGCGTCCAGCACATCGCGGGCTTCCTCTTTGCTGGAGCCCAACAGGGACACGAGCTTGGTCTGAACCGTTTGCGCATCGGTGCCTGACGACAGGGCTTGTTCGAGCTCGTCTTCCAGCCGCTCCAGCATGTCGAAACGGATGGCGCGCCCCGCCGACACCGCGAAGCCAGCTGCGTGCAGCGGTGTAGTGTCATAGCCTTTGTCCACCGCGAAGGAGGTCAGTCCCGGCGCGGGCGGAGCAGGCGGGGGCTCTTTTTTGGTCCACACGCCCCACAGCAAAGTCAGCAAGGCGGCGGCATCGGGGCGCAGCAGCTTGGGCAGATAAATAGTGCGCCGTCCGAACCACACACCGAAGGAACGAAGCGCCCGCACCAAAGGCCCAAGCTTTTCCGGCAAGGAAAGGTTAGCGCGGTCCAGCGCCGCGAAATTCTCCGCCAATTGATGGGCGATACCGCGCGCTTGGCCGGGCAGCGCGCTTTGGGTTCCTGTCTTGGCCTCGGCGGCATCGCGTAGCGCCAGCAAGGGACCCAGCTTTGCGGCGATGCGCGCCGCCACCCAGCGCTGCAACCGTTCCTGCAGGATACCGGTCTTCACATGGTCATCGGCCAATATTTGCACAATGGGCGCCAGCGGGGACGCCCCAGTCGCCAGCCGCGCCACGATGGCGCCATCCCACCACAGCTTGCCATGCTCGCTCAAGGTGATGGCGCTGTCTTCGGCGCTTGCGAGCGCCAGGCTGCGGGCGGTTATCTCGCTTTCCAAGCCCTTCACAGCCGCGGCGCGCAAGGTGCGGCCATGAATGCCTCCGGCGCGCACGGCACCATTTTCATCAAGCGTGCGCGGGTCCGGCACAAAGCGAAAGCCGTCCAATTTTCCGATCGTCTCCCCGCCAATGGACACCCCGCCCGCTTCATCCAGGGACAGAGAGGAAAATTCATCGTCACGCAAATGCTTCATCAGCACCGATGTGCGCCGGTCGATGAAGCGCTGGGTCAATCGCTCATGCAGGGCATCCGACAGCCGGTCTTCCACGGCACGGGTGATGCCTTGCCAATGCGCGCCGTCGCGCGTCCAGCCCTGGCGATGGGCGGCATAGGTAAAGGTGCGAATCTGCGCCAGCCGGCCTGACAAAGTGGCGACATCGCCTTCGATCACATCGGCGCGGGCGATCTGACGGGCCAGCCAGTCATCGGGGATGACGCGCTGCTCGCCGCTCAGGAACAAGAAAATATTTTTGACCAGCTTCACATGCTCGTCGGTGGAGAGTTTGCGGAAGTCCGGCAATTGGCAAACATCCCACAGCTTGGCGACTGTCTCGCGGTCCTTGGCGATGGCGGCGACGTCTTCGTCTTGCGACAAAATTTTCAACGCCACCGCGTCGCTGGCGGGCCGCGCCCGGGTCAGGCCGCGTTCCGGCGGCGGCGTATCCAGACTTTCGTTCAGGGCGGCCAGACTTTTGAAGCTCAATGCGCCATTGCGCCATTGCAGCACCCGCACCGGGTCATAGCGGTGGCTTTCCACCCGCTGCACCAACTCTTCCTCGAAGGGTCCGCAATCGGCGGTGACGCCGAAGGTGCCGTCATTCATATAGCGCCCCGCGCGGCCCGCGATCTGGCCGATCTCGTCGGGCCGCAGCGCCCGCAGCCGCGCGCCGTCGAATTTTTCCCGCGCGGCGAAGGCGACATGGTCCACATCCATGTTGAGGCCCATGCCGATGGCGTCTGTCGCCACCAAAAAATCCACATCGCCCGATTGATAGAGTTCCACCTGGGCGTTGCGGGTGCGCGGCGACAAGGCGCCCAGCACCACGGCGGCGCCGCCGCGCTGGCGGCGGATCACCTCGGCGAGGCCATAGACATCCTCGGCGGAGAATCCCACCACCGCCGAACGCCGCGGCAGGCGGGTGAGTTTTTTCGCGCCCGTATAGGCCAGATCGGAAAAACGCGCCCGGCTGATGAACCAGGCCTTGGGAATGAATTTCTGGATGATGCCGCGCATGGTGTCGCTGCCCAGAAGCATGGTCTCTTCCAGGCCGCGCGCATGCAGCAGGCGGTCGGTGAAGACATGGCCGCGCTCGGGATCGGCGCAAAGCTGAATCTCATCGATCACCAGACAGGCGACCGGAATGTCCAGCGGCATGGCCTCGACGGTGCAGACATAAAAGCGCGGCGCCTTGGGAAGGATTTTTTCCTCGCCCGTGATCAGCGCCACCTCATGGGGACCGCGCAGCTTGACGATGCGGTCATAGACCTCGCGCGCCAAAAGGCGCAGCGGCAGCCCGATCATGCCGGATTTGTGCGCCAGCATGCGCTCGATGGCGAAAAAGGTTTTGCCGGTGTTGGTGGGCCCCAAGACCGCGGTCACTTTGGGGGCAGGGGCGCCGTTTTTGTGCATGGCCGCTAGATTGGGGAGGGGGATGCCGGACGCAAGCACAAAGGGCTTACACGGATTGAATTTTCTGTCCTGCCGGCCCGGGCCCGCGCCATGGCCGTCTTCGGCACAAGCAACTGTGGATGCCGCTCAGCAAACCAGTACATAAATGGAACAATTCCAGTCCGAATCGCTAACCAAATTAATATCCGCCTTTGTTCTCATACATTTAGCCGGACTCCTGTCCCGGAAGACCACCATATCTAGTGGCAGACTCGACCAATCGGGCTTTGTCTGGCGCCGGTGACTCTATTCCGTACCCTGATGAAATCGAGGGCAAAGTGACAGTTTTCTGTCAGGACCTGAAACCCTTG
This sequence comes from Rhizomicrobium sp., assembly GCA_035275465.1. Lineage (GTDB taxonomy): Bacteria > Pseudomonadota > Alphaproteobacteria > Micropepsales > Micropepsaceae > Rhizomicrobium. Next base: position 10,352 of record DATEMS010000011.1, read on the forward strand.
GGCGTCTGGCCGTCCACTTTCACGGCATTGGCCAGGACAGCCAGCACGCCATATTTGGTGTCAGCCCAAATCCGCACCGGCACCACATAGTCGCGCCCGGCGACGGCGCTGGGCAGGGTGACGAACCAGGCGTGGATCACGGGAAATTTCTCGTTCTCCTTGAGCACGCGCGGACGGAAGCCCGCGATTTGGCGATAGCGCACTTCGCATTGGATGGCTTTGCCCTGATACAGGCCGCTGTCCATCCGCACATCTACCTCTTTGACCTTGGTCACTTCGATGTTGTAGCGGCGGCGGCCGTCAAACACGGGCGCGGTGATGGCGCAAGGATTGCCAGGTTGCGCCGCCACGCCGCTGAAAATCGAGGTTATCGCGCTGAGCGGGTCCAGGGTGTTGCGGGTGTCTTCCGGCTTTACTTCAAAGCCGGTGGTGGAATAAGCGGGCTCGGCATAGAGCTTGGGCGACGCATCCTCATAGCTCAGCGATACTTCCTGCTTTCGCCCGGTGCGCCCGGTATAAAAACTGTCGTAGAGCGTGGGCATGAAATTCTTCGCGCCCATTTTGCCGGTCGAGGTCGCCTGGATTTCCGATTGCCAGAAGGCATTGATCACGCCGGAGGTCTGAAGCGTGGACACAACATGATATTCGCTGCCGCGCAGGGTGGCGTTCAAGCCCATCTGCCCCATGGTGATTCCCCCCGCATAGAGCGTCATGCCCATTTCCAGGCGCGAGGCCGGCTGGCTGGGGCCCTCCGCGCCTGCGCCGCCGGCGGCCAGGGCGGGGACACTTCCCGTCATGGCGGTCAGGGCAAGCAGCAGGGCTGTGGCCAGAGCTCTGTTTTTCATGGGACGTCCGGACGTTAGGAGGCTCGAAGGTGGCTGATTATATTGGTGGTTTTGGGCAAAGGGGAAGTTGACCTTTGTTAACGGCGCCCGGCAGTTCCGCCTTGACCTAAGAGCCTGATTTGCCTATGAACCCCGCTCTTTTGCGGGGAAAACCCGCCGAAATCCTACGCGAATCGTGAGAACCGCCCATGTCCCGCCGTTGCGAATTGACCGGAAAAGGCACCCAGGTTGGCCACAATGTCAGCCATGCCAACAACAAGACCAAGCGGATCTATCGTCCCAACTTGCAGACCATCGCCTTGGCCAGCGAACTGCTCGGCAACAGCTATAAGCTGCGGATTTCGATGAACGCATTGCGCTCGGTGGATCGCAATGGCGGGCTGGACCCCTTCATCCTGAAGTCCAAGGACAGCGTGCTCTCGCCCAAGGCCCTGCGCCTGAAGCGCGCGATTGCAAAAAAGGCGGCCGCAAAGGCCGCCTGACAATCAGAAAAGTAGGCGGCCGCGAAAGCGGCCTAGAGCCTATTAAGCCGCGCGTCTGCCGCGGCGCCCCGAAAGAGCCGCATCTTCCGCAAACAGAGCGATCAACTGTTCGGTCATGGCGCCGCCCAGTTGTTCCGCATCCACGATGGTCACCGCCTTGCGGTAGTAGCGCGTCACATCATGGCCGATGCCGATGGCGGTAAGTTCGACGCTGGAACGGGTTTCGATCTCCTCGATCACCCGGCGCAGATGCTGTTCCAGATAGTTGCCCGCATTCACCGACAGGGTTGAATCGTCCACCGGCGCGCCGTCCGAAATCACCATCAGTATCTTGCGCTGTTCGGGACGGGCGATAATGCGGTTGTGCGCCCACATCAAGGCTTCGCCGTCGATATTTTCTTTCAGCAAGCCCTCGCGCATCATCAGGCCCAGATTGCGCTTGGCCCGCCGCCACGGTTCGTCGCCCGATTTGTAAACGATATGGCGCAGATCGTTGAGCCGCCCGGGCTGGGGCGGCTTGCCGGCGGCAAACCATTTTTCCCGCGCCATGCCGCCTTTCCAAGCGCGGGTGGTGAAACCCAATATCTCGGTCTTCACCCCGACCCGTTCCAGGGTGCGGCCCAGAATGTCGGCGCACATCGCCGCGATCATGATGGGGCGTCCGCGCATGGAGCCGGAATTGTCCAACAGCAAGGTGACGCAGGTGTCGCGGAAGGTGGTGTCCTTTTCGCGCTTGAAGGACAAAGGATACATCGGATCGACAATGATGCGCGGCAAGCGCGAGGCATCGAGCATGCCTTCTTCCAGATCATACTCCCAATGGCGGTTCTGCTGCGCCAGCAGCAGCCGCTGCAGCTTGTTGGCCAGCCGCGATACCACGCCCTGCATGGAAGACAGTTGTTGGTCCAGAAAGCCGCGCAGCCGCGCCAGCTCTTCGGCCTCGCACAAATCCGGTGCCGCGATTTCCTCGTCGAATTCGGCGGTATAGATTTTGTAGCCCCACATATCCTGGTGGGAAAAAGGGGACTCATGGCGCTGCGGCTTGGCGCCGTCTTCCGGCTCGGTGGCGTCGGACAAATCCTCGGACTGTTCCGAGGCCGCCTCGCTTTCCATCGGATCGCCATCCTCGCTTTCGGCGGCGGATTGCGTGGCGCTTTCGCCATCCTGCTGGGTGTCCTGGTCTTCGCCCTCGTCATTCTCGCCTTCGGGATTTTCGCCTTCGGCATCCTTGTCCGAGGATGGATCGGCGTCCGCCGAATCGCCCAACGCCAAATGGTTCAGCATGGTGCGGGTCAGGCGGGCGAAGGCCTTCTGATCGCGCAACGCCTCCGCCAGTTTGGCCAGATCGCCGCCGGCCTTGCCTTCAATATAGGGCCGCCACAAATCGACGGCATTGGCGATCGACGCGGGCGGCTTTTCGCCGGTCAGGCTCTCGCGTACCATCAGGCCCAATACGTCGGCCAAGGGGGCTTCGTCCCGGACCCGCGCCTTGCCCAGCCCGCGATGGATCAGGCGCTGTTCCAGGCCCGATGCCAGATTGGCCGCGACACCTTTCATGGCGAGCGCGCCGATCGCTTCCACCCGGGCCTGTTCGGCGGCTTCGAACACCGCCGCGCCTTCGGGCGACGCCGGCCGGAACCGGCTGTTCACTTTTTCGTCGTGATAGGCCTTGCGCAGGGCATAGGCGTCGCCGGTGCCGCGCACCAAGGCGATGTCTTGCGGCGACAGATTGCGATGGGGCGAGGGCAGGCGGGCTTTGAGCCCCTTAAGCGCAGGCGGCTCGCTGGAAAAATTGACTTCCAGTTCCGGCTCGGCCGCCAGGGAGCGCACCGCCACCGAGACGGCCCGTTTGAATGGCTCGGAGGGTGATTCGGGCTTGGCCACTTACAACCTTTTTCCAAACTGGATCGCCCGTATTAAGCAGGCGATGCTCGCCTTCATGCAACCAGCACTTTTGCGGCGCTTTCCGGCAATTCCTCGCCAAAGCAGCGCTGATAGAATTCCGCCACACTGGCGCGCTCCAGCTCATCGCACTTGTTGAGGAAGGTGAGGCGGAAGGCAAAGCCGATATCGCCGAAGATTTCGGCATTCTGCGCCCAGGTGATTACGGTGCGCGGGCTCATCACGGTGGACAGGTCGCCCGCGACAAAGGCATTGCGGGTCATGTCGGCCAGCCGCACCATGGCGGAGATGGTCTTCTTGCCCTCCGCGCTGTCGTAAGACGGCGTCTTGGCCAGCACGATTTCCTGTTCCGCGTCATGCGTCAGGTAATTGAGGGTGGTGACGATGCTCCAGCGGTCCATCTGGCCTTGATTGATCTGCTGGGTGCCGTGATAGAGCCCGGTGGTGTCGCCAAGTCCGATGGTGTTGGTGGTGGAAAACAGCCGGAAGGCGGAATGGGGATGGATCACCTTGTTCTGGTCCAGCAAGGTGAGGCGCCCGGACACTTCCAGCACCCGCTGGATCACGAACATCACATCGGGCCGCCCGGCGTCATATTCGTCGAATACCAAAGCGACCGGCCGCTGCAGCGCCCAGGGGAGCAACCCCTCACGGAATTCCGTGACTTGCAGACCGTCCTTCAGCACGATCGCATCCTTGCCGATCAGGTCGATGCGGCTGATATGGGAATCCAGATTGATGCGGATGCACGGCCATTTCAGCCGCGCCGCCACCTGTTCGATATGGGTGGACTTGCCGGTGCCGTGATAGCCCTGGACCATCACCCGGCGGTTGTGCGCGAAGCCCGCCAGAATCGCCAGGGTGGTGTCGCGGTCGAAGCGGTAGGCGGTATCGATTTCCGGCACATGTTCGTTGGCGCGGCTAAAGGCAGGGACCTTCATTTTGGTCTTGATGCCAAAGACGCTGCCTGCGTCCACAATAGTGTCGGGCGCGGCGCTGGTGTCCAGGGTTTCGGTATGGGTGCTCATCTGACTGATCCGGGAGCCGCCGCATTCGTCAACGCGGGCGCGTGCCGCCCGGTTCAGGTGAGAAGGCCGGAGGCGCGCAACACGCCATAGGCTTTGATGACCTGTTTCAGGCGTTCTTCCGCGCCCCGGTCGCCGCCATTCGCGTCGGGATGAAAACGCTTCACAAGTTCCTTATACCGCGCCTTGATCTCGATCAAGGTGGCGTTGTGCGCCAGCTGCATCGTGTCCATGGCAATGATCTGAAGCCGCGTCAAATGCCGCTCCGGACGCCGCACCGTGGCGGTTTCGCCGTCCTCTGCAAACATCGCATGGCTGTCATTCACGCCGCCCAGCGGGTTCTGGCCCATCCGCGCCTTGGCGCCGCGCTTGCCCATGGGCCAGGTCGGGCGATGGCCGGTCAGCGCTTCCTCGCGAAACCGCCTGATATCGTCGTCGCCCATATCCTTGAAGAAGTCCCAGGCCTCATTGTGGGCGCGGGCATGGGCGGAACAGTACCAGAAATATTCCGTCAGGTTTTTGGGCGACTTGGCGACGCGGCAGTTGCCGGCCTTGATGCAATCGGGCGCCTCGCACATGCGGGTCTCAGGCTCGGGCTTGCGAGCTTTGTCCGGCTTGATCCGGATATCGCTTTTGAAACGCGAGGTGCGGGGAGCGGCCATGCTGGGATTATGGGATGCAAAACGCAAAAGACAAGAAAACCTATTGCTTGACATTCGCACGGGGCGGGAGAAGTTCGCCGCCATGACCGCCGCCGCCGCCATCCGGGACAAATTAACCGCCGCTTTCGCGCCTATCGCGTTGGAGGTGCGGGACGAAAGCGCCCGCCATGCCGGCCATGCCGGCGCCACGCGCGGCGATGGCAGCCAGGGCGAGACTCATTTCCATGTCAGGATCGTGTCGGCGGCTTTCGACGGGGTTTCGCGGGTGGAACGCCAGCGCCGTGTCTATGCCGCCTTGAAGGACGAGCTGGCCGGACCTGTCCACGCCTTGTCGCTGGCCGCGCTCACACCGTCCGAGGCCCAAAAGAATCTCTGATTCAAAGCCGCGCGCCCAACGGCTCACTGACGCTCGCCTGGTCGACGCAACTTTTTATGGTCGCGCGCCCAACGGCTCACTGACGCTCGCCTGGTCGGCGCAACTTTTTATGGTCGCGCACCCAACGGCTCACTGACGCTCGCCTGGTCGGCGCAACTTTTTATGGTCGCGCGCCCAACGGCTCGCTGACGCTCGCCTGGTCGGCGCAACTTTTTATGGTCGCGCGCCCAACGGCTCGCTGACGCTCGCCTGGTCGGCGCTCCGGGGCGGAATGATGCGGACGGCGGTGATTTGGTTGCGCTGGCGGCGCATGACTTCGAAGGTGTAGCCGAAAAAGGCAAAGCGCTGACCGGTTTCGGGAATGGTGCCCGATTGAGCGATCACCAATCCGGCCACGGTGGTGGCGTCGTCTTCGGGCAAAGTCCAATCCAATTCCCGGTTGAGATCGCGCACCGGCACGGTGCCCTCCACCAGATAAGAACCGTCGGGACGGCGCCGTATCTCACGCCGCATGGACCGCGCGATACGGTCGGAAATATCGCCGAAGATTTCTTCCAAGACGTCTTCAAGGGTCACCAGCCCTTGCAGCGCGCCATACTCGTCCACCACCAGCGCAAAGTGGCTCCGCTTTTCGCGGAAGGCGCCAATCTGCTCGTCCAGCGTGGTGGTGTCGGGGACATACCAGGGCGCCGCCGCCACGGCGGTGATGTCAATGGCGTCCAGATCGCCGCGATGTTCCACCAGCAGCTGGGCGAGCTTCTTGGTGGACAGGATTCCGACAATATTCTCCGGCGTGTTACGCCAGATCGGGATGCGGGTATAGCCGGCCTTGAGCACCGCCTTCAGGACTTGTACCGGCGGATCGTCGGCGTTGATGGTGAACATCTCGGTGCGGTGAACCATCACGTCGGATACCTCCAACGCGCCGAAGCGGAAGACATTCTGGATGTATTCGGCCTGTCCTACGCCCATCTTGCCATGCTCGGCCGAAACCTCGACCAGCCCCTCGATCTCGGTGTCGGTGAGGACGTCATGGTGTGGCGCTTCCTTGACGCCCAGCATGGCGAGGATCGAGCGCGAGGCCGCATTGAGCAGCCAGTTCAGCGGATAAAAGAGCAGGAAGGTGGCGCGCAACGGATAAGCGACCCACAACGCCACCGGTTCGGGTTCGCGGATCGCAAGCGTCTTGGGAACCTGCTCGCCCACCACGATATGCAGTGAGGAAAAGACCAAGAAGCCGACGACGAAAGACGTGAAATGCAGCACCGGTTCCGGCATGTGGAGAGGATCGAGCGCCGGCTTCAGCAGGGCCGCGACCGTGGGCTCGCCAACCCAGCCCAAGCCCAGCGAGGCCATGGTGATGCCAAGCTGGCAGCAGGCCAGATAGGCTTCGATGTTGCGCAGGATTCTCTGCACCAGCCGCGCCCCGAGCTGGTTCTCTTCCGCAAGACCGTCGATCCGAAAACCGCGTGCTTTGACCAGCGCGAACTCGGCGGCGACAAAAAACGCATTCGCGGCAAGCAGGAAGACCGCCAGCAGCAGATCGACGATGGGAGAACTCATCTTCCGGCGATGGTGTCGGCGAGCATGGGAAGGGGCCTGTGAACGAGCGGCGATGATAACCGGGATTCAGCCGCCCGTCAGGGCCGATTTATGCCAGGACCGATTTTATGTCAGGACCGATTTTACGGCCTCCAGAGGCACGTCGCGGGTGACAAAGGCCTGTCCCAGGCCGCGCACCAGGACAAAGGTCAATTTACCGTCGCTTACTTTCTTGTCGTGCGCCATATGGCGGATCAGCTCGCCCGCGCCAGGCCGCGCGCCGGCAATGTCGGAAATCGCGCAAGGCAAGCCCACGGCTTTCAAGTGACGCGTGAAACGTTCCGCATCCTGTCCCGGGCACAGGCCCAGTTTGACCGAAAGCTGGAACGCCAAAGCCATGCCGATGGCCACGCCTTCACCATGGATCAGCCGGTCGGAGAATCCTGTCGCCGCTTCCAGCGCGTGGCCGAAGGTATGACCGAGATTGAGCAAGGCGCGGTCGCCGGTTTCGCGTTCGTCGCGCGCCACGATGTCGGTCTTCATGCGGCAGGAATGCGCCACCGCCTTGACGATGGCGGCATCCTCACCCGCCAGGGCTTTTGCGCCATGGGCTTCCAGCCATGCGAAGAAATCGGCATCGCCCAGCGCGCCATACTTGACGACTTCGGCGTAACCGGCCAGCAGTTCGCGCTTGGGCAAGGTCTTCAGCAGGGCCGTGTCCGCGATCACGATGCGGGGCTGATGGAACAGGCCGATCAGATTCTTGCCCTGCGGCGCGTTGATCGCGGTCTTGCCGCCCACCGAAGAATCCACTTGCGCCAAAAGGGTGGTGGGAATTTGCGCAAACGCGACGCCGCGCTTGAGCACGCCCGCGGCAAAGCCGGTCAAATCGCCGATCACCCCGCCGCCCAGCGCGACCACCAATCCTTTGCGGTCGATCTCCATATCCAAAAGCGCGCCCGACAAACGTTCCAGTCCGGCGAAGCTCTTGCTGGCTTCGCCCGGCGGCATCACGATGGCGCGCGCGTCCATGCCCGCCTGGCGCAGCGCTTCCAGCAAAGGCTGGAGATGAATCTCCGCCACATGGCTGTCGGTCACCACCGGCACCACGCCCTTGGCCAGCGGATGCAAGAGTTCCGCGGCGCGTGCCGCCAGGCCGCCGCCGACATGGATATCGTAGGCGCGTTCGGCCAATCCGACGGTGATGGTTTCGCTCATGCGTGCTCGCATAGCCCATGGGCAGCTAGGGCGGCAACGATCTTGTCCAGCAGGACGGCATGCGGCTCGTCCCCGGACTCCAGCGCCATATCCGCCAGGGCGTAATAAGGCCGGCGGACCTCCAGCAGCCGTTCCAGGGTGCCGCGCATGTCGTTGTTGGCCAGCAGCGGCCGCGTCTGGTCATGTTCCTGGCGCTTTTTCACCCGTGCCAGCAAAATATCGATCGGCGCGCTCAGCCAGATCGTGAAGGCATAGTCCTTCATGGCGGCGCGGGTGGTGTCATCGATATAGGCGCCGCCGCCGGTCGCCAGAACAAGCGGTTTGCCGTGCAACAGGCGCGCAATAACGCTGCGTTCCAGGCGGCGGAATTCCGGCTCGCCATATTTGGCAAAAATCTCCGCCACCGTCATGCCGGCGGCGGTTTCAATCTCATGATCGGCATCGGCAAAGGGCGTTTCCAGGCGCGCGGCCAGTCTTTTGCCGATGGATGTCTTGCCCGCGCCCATCATGCCGACCAGAGCTATGGTCTTGGACAGTGTCATGCGTCTCCCGATACACTATGGCGAATTTTTTTAGTAGGGCGCGCCCCCTTCCGCCTGCCGGGCATGCTACATCCTTGTCTATGACTCGCAGCGCGGCGCGCCCGACAAAGCCGGCCCCCCCAAAAAAGCCCCCCAAGCCCCGCGCGGGCCATTTGATCGAGGCTTTTCTCGATATGATGAGCGCCGAACGCGGCGCGGGCGCCAACACCCTGGCCGCCTATCGCCGCGATCTGATGGATTTCGCCGGCCATTTAAGCGCGCAGGGGGCCGATCCCGCCAAGGCCAGCCGCGAGCAGGTGCGCGCCTTTCTCAAGAGTCTTCCCGCCTCCGGCATGGCGGCTTCGACCCAGGCGCGCAAGCTTTCGGCGCTGCGTCAATTCTATGGTTTTCTGTATGCGGAGGGCATGCGCGGCGACGATCCCACCCAGACCATCCAAGCACCCCAGGCCCGGCGTTCCTTGCCGAAAATCCTGTCCCGCGCCGATCTCGAGGCCATGCTGAAGGTGGCGTCGCAAGACACTTCACCCGAAGGCGTCAGACTGGGGCTGATCGTGGAGATGTTGTATGGCGGCGGTCTGCGCGTGTCCGAATTGGCAGGCCTGACGCTGGCGGCCGTGCGGGCCAAGGAAGACTTTATCCGCATCACCGGCAAGGGCCAGAAGGAACGGCTTTCGCCGCTCAGTCCGGCGGCCCGCATCGCGCTGGACGCCTATCTGACGGTGCGCGACGCTTTTGTGCCCCGGCATGACAAGAATAACCGCTATCTGTTCGCTTCGCGCAGCACGGAAGGCTTCCTCACCCGGCGGCGGTTTCATCAGCTCCTGAAGGGGCTGGCGATCCAGGCGGGAATTGATCCGGCCAAGGTTTCGCCCCATGTCTTGCGGCATGCCTTCGCCACCCATCTGGTGGAAGGGGGCGCCGATTTGCGCAGTGTGCAGACCCTGCTCGGCCATGCCGATATCGCCACCACCCAGATCTATACCCATGTGGCCAGGGATCATTTGAGCCGCCTGGTGCACGCCGCCCACCCTCTGGCCAGGGCCAAATCCGGCAAGAATTCAAGCTAAGCTATTGAAAAATAATAGGTATGGTGCCATTTCCTTTCCCCGGCAGCTGTGCCATTTTCCGCAGCCATCGGTGATTTGAGCCATGCACTATCTGGAATTTGAGCGTCCTATCGCGGAGTTGGAAGGAAAAATCGTCGAGCTGCAAAAGCTCGCCGAGGAAGATCCCAATCTGGATATCGACGCCGAAGTCGCCCGGCTGCAAAGCCGTGCCGGAACCATGGTGGCCGATACTTACGCCAAACTATCCGCCTGGCAGAAGGTTCAGGTGGCGCGCCATCCGGGGCGGCCGCATTTCCTGGATTATGCCCGCCATATCCTGGAGGACTTCACGCCGCTCGCCGGCGACCGCAATTTCGGCGAGGACCAGGCGGTGGTGGGCGGCCTGGCGCGGTTCAGGGGACGTCCCGTGGCCTTTATCGGCCAGGAAAAGGGCAACGACACCCAAAGCCGACTGAAGCACAATTTCGGCATGGCCATGCCGGAAGGCTACCGCAAGGCGGTGCGGATTTTTGAACTGGCCGATCAGTTCGGTTTGCCGGTGTTAAGTTTTTGCGACACTTCCGGCGCCTATCCCGGTGTTTCGGCGGAAGAACGTGGCCAGGCCGAGGCGATTGCCCGCTCCATTCAAGCGGGCCTGTCGGTGCGCGCGCCGTTCATTGCCACCATCATCGGCGAGGGCATGTCGGGCGGCGCCATCGCCATCGCGGCGGCCAGCCGGGTCTATATGCTGGAGCATTCCATCTATTCGGTGATCTCGCCTGAAGGCTGCGCTTCGATCCTGTGGCGCAGCGCCGATAAGGCGCAGGAAGCCGCGCATGCGCTCAAGATCACCGCCCAGGACCTGCATCAACTTAAGGTGATCGACGCAATCATTCCCGAACCCGTGGGCGGCGCGCACCGCGCCCCGTTGGAAGCGATTCAAGCGGTGGCCGACAGAATCGCGGCGGGCCTCAAGGAAATGGAAGGCATTTCGGGGGATGAATTGCTGCGCCAGCGCCGCGCCAAGTTCCTGGCCATGGGGCGAAACCTGTAAGCCGAAATCGGCCACAAAACAAAAAGGTCTGGTGGCTCGGATACCCGCAGCCCCGCAGCCGATTGACGGGCTTCCCCACAAAACCTAAGTTCGCGCTCGATAGTTCCCGAGAGGGATTAATAGGGAATCCGGTGCAATACCGGAGCTGCCCCCGCAACTGTCAGCGGCGAGCCAAGGGCCGATACACCGTCACTGAACCTTCACCGGTTCGGGAAGACAGCCCAAGGCAACGACCCGCGAGCCAGGAGACCTGCTATCGGGTGTCACGCTAGGCCGAGGGAACGGTGGGTTCCTGAAGGGCAATGACTGCAATCGCTTCGTCAATGCGGTGACACGCGCTTCGACCGGCTCTTGGGAAGGGCGGCAAGCGCCTTGCCAACCCATGCCCGGAGTGTATCTCGATGACGATCCTTGCCACCAATCTCGGCTTTCCGCGTATCGGCAGCCACCGCGAACTGAAAGTTGCCCTCGAATCCTATTGGAGCGGCGCCACCGGCGCCGATGCGCTGCTGAAAACAGCCTCTTGCTTACGCGCGCGACACTGGTTCGTGCAGCAGAAAGCCGGAATCGATCACATCCCCTCGAACGATTTCTCGCTGTATGACCAGGTGCTGGACACCATCGCCATGCTGGGCGCGGCCCCGGAACGCTTCGGCCACCGTGGCGGCGACATTCCTCTCGATCTTTATTTCGGCATGGCGCGCGGCACAAAAACCGCCCATGCGATGGAAATGACAAAATGGTTCGACACCAATTATCACTACATCGTACCGGAACTGGCCGCCGACACTGCCTTCGCCCTCTCCAGCAGTAAGGCGCTGGACGAATACAAAGAAGCCAAATTTCTCGGCGTCGCCACCCGGCCTGTGCTGATCGGACCGGTGACGTTCCTTAAAATCGCCAAGCTGCGCGATGGGACAGACCGCTGGGCCCTGTTGCCGAAATTGCTGCCTGTCTATGCCCAGCTTCTCGCGGCTCTGGCGCAAGCCGGTGCGCAATGGGTGCAGTTGGACGAACCCTGCCTGGTCGCCGATCTGGATTCGGGCGCGCAGGCGGCGCTGAAGACCGCCTATGCCAGCCTGGCGGCATCGCCGATCAAAATCCTTCTGGCGACCTATTTTGGCGCGGTAGGGGACAATCTGCCGGTGCTGGCTAGCCTGCCGGTGGCGGGCGTCCATGTCGATCTTGCGCGCGCGCCCCAGCAGTTGGAGGAGGTTTGCGAGGCCCTGCCAGGCGGCCGGACGCTTTCGCTGGGAGTGGTGAACGGGCGCAATATCTGGAAGACCGCGCTCACCGATGCGGAGCGGCTGATCGAACGCGCAAAAGAACTGCGTGGTGGCGCGCTGATGGTCGGGCCCAGTTGCTCGCTGCTGCATGTACCGGTCGATCTCGACACGGAAGGCAAGATGGATGGCGAGCTTCGTAACTGGCTCGCCTTCGCGGTCCAGAAGCTGGACGAGATCAGGAACCTGACACGGGCGGCCAATGGCGCCCGCGACAGCAAATATTTCCTGGAAAACGCCAAGGCGATAGGGATGCGCACCCTATCGGCGCGTATTCACGATCCGGCGGTGAAATCGCGGCTGGCGGCGGTGACACCGCTGATGGCGGAACGCGCCCCAAGCTTCAAGGAACGTATTTCTCTCCAGCAATCCTTGCTGAAACTACCGCTGCTGCCGACCACCAGCATCGGTTCTCTGCCGCAGACAAAAGAACTGCGCGAAGTTCGCGCCCGCTTCAAGAAGGGTGAGATCGACAAGGAGGCCTACGAGCAGGTCTTGGAAGACAAGACCGCCGAAGCCATGCGCTGGCAGGATGAGATCGGCATCGACGTGCCGGTGCATGGCGAGTTCGAGCGCAACGACATGGTAGAGTATTTCGGCGAGCAACTATCGGGCTTTGCCTTCACCGAGCGGGCATGGGTCCAAAGTTACGGTTCGCGCTGCGTCAAGCCGCCGATTATCTTTGGCGATGTCAGCAGGCCCAAGCCCATGACGCTGCATTGGACGCAGATGGCGCAGCGCTATACCGACAAACCGGTGAAAGGCATGCTGACCGGGCCGGTGACCATCCTGCAATGGAGCTTTGTGCGCGACGATCAGCCTCGCAGCCAGACCTGCCGCCAGATCGCGCTGGCTATTCGCGATGAAGTGGTGGACCTGGAAAAGGCAGGGGTGAAGATCATCCAGATCGACGAGGCAGCCTTGCGCGAGGGCCTGCCGATCCGAAAATCCGAGTGGCAACCCTATCTGGACTGGGCCGTGGAAGCATTCCGGCTGACCGCCAGCGGGGTTGGCGCGACCACCCAAATCCATACCCATATGTGCTATTCGGAGTTCAACGACATCATCGCGGCCGTGGCGGCGATGGACGCCGATGTGATTTCCATCGAGACTTCCCGCTCGGCCATGGAGTTGCTGGACGCGTTCGCAAATTTTTCTTATCCAAACGACATTGGCCCCGGCGTCTATGACATTCACAGCCCGCGTGTGCCCAGCCAGCAGGAAATGGAAGAGCTGCTGGAAAAGGCTCTTAAGGTGCTGACGCCGGAGCAACTATGGGTCAATCCGGATTGTGGCCTTAAGACGCGGGGGTGGGCGGAAGTGAAACCTGCCCTCGTGTCCATGGTCGCGGCAGCCAAGGCCGTGCGGAGCCGATTGCCGGTTCACCGTGCCGACAGGCCAATCTTGGTCTGACGGTGCGGGCCGTCTGAATCCATCACCAAATGAAAAAGGCCCGGAGCAATCCGGGCCTTTTTGCTGAGAAGTGTTGGCGATTACCGCGCCATCGACAGGCTGCCGTTCGGCACCCAACCCTTATTGTCCACCTCATCGGTGACTTCGCGCCACGCGCCGTCGGTGTTGCCGGTGGGATAAAGGATCATGCCAGGATCCAGCTCCCGCACCACCTTGCTCTTTTCGCTGGGGCTGGCGCGCATCACGCCGGGACGCGACATGGTCACGGTGCGTTGCGGCGCGGTGGCCTTGGCGTTGTCGGACAAGCCGCCCATCTGGGTCACCAGCTTGGTATAGGCGTCGATATAGGCCAGGGTCACGACCTGGCCGATGGCGGTGCTGGCATAACTCGAAGCACCGGCCGCACCAAAGGCGCCCACGCCGAAGCCGCCCAAACCACCGCCAAAGCCGACATCGGTCTTGGAGCCATGGCCTTGGGCGATCACTTCCTGTTCGCTGGTGCGCACATTGGTGATGGTCAAAACCACGTCCGCGGTCTTGGAAGAAATATTGATATTGGCGACGATGGCGCCGGCGAAGCCGCCCATGAAGCCGCCCAACAGGCCGCCGACATTGGTGCCGCTGGCATTGTTGTTCTTGGAAACGATGTCGGGGACCAGGATATAGTCCGCCGCCTTGACTTGGCCGCCGCCGATATTGGAGCCGCCTTGCAAGGCGCCGCCGGCCGCGAGCGCGCGTTCCTGCTGCGCCATTTCAAAACCCTTGCCGCGGTCCAAGAGGGTAAAGCAGCCCGACTGGCGGACGAATAGCTTGAGCAGCGCTTCCGGCGATTCCAGGCCCAGGCCTTCCCACCAGCGCTGGTCGGGCTCGCGCACCGCCAGGGTGCCGATCTTGTGACCGCAGGTGGGAATTTGCGCCTGTTTCTCGGCGGTCTTTTCGCCAATGGATGCCGCAAAGCTCGGCGGCATCGCAACCGGCACGCTCGCCAAAGATAAGGCAGCCGTCATGGCAACGGATTTGCTCAAACGCATGGATAACACCCCTTAGAATTTTCCAACCGAAACTGGAGGTCCGTTTCGCTTGGATTTAGCCCTTGCGCGGGGAAAACCCACGCCGCTGCGGAGATTAGCCCAAGGCGCAAAATCTGCAAGTTTGCCGCGCCGCAGGGGTTACTACCACCAGCCCTTCCTTTTAAACCATACCAAGGGCAGCAAGGCGCTGACCAGGATCAGGATCAGGCCCAACGGATAACCATACTCCCAGCCAAGTTCCGGCATGTGGCGGAAATTCATGCCGTAAATGCCCGCCACCAGGACCGGCGGGATGCCCACCACCGAGGCGATGGTCAGGACCTTGAACAGATCGTTCTGCTCGGTGGTGATGAAGCCCAGAGCGGCGTCCAGCAGAAACTGGATCTTGTCGGTGAGATGAATCTCGTACTCGTTGAGCGACTGGACGTCGGCGCCGGCCGTCTTGAGCCGCGCTTTGACGGACGCTTCCAGCCAATCCTCCCCCTGGTCGGCGATGAAGGGAATGGCGCGCTGAAGCACCAACAGCGTGTCGCGAATATGGGAGAGCCGCTCGCCCATATCGCCGATTTCCACCAGCGTGTCGCGCAGCATGCGGTTGACTTGGGCCACCTTGCGCCGCTGCAGATCCTGCATGTTTTTGTGAAAGATGCGCTGGGAGATTTTCAGCGCTTCGGCACGAAGCTCCTCCAGCCGGTCGGCGCCATAGTCGATCATCGCTTCGACAATGACCAGGAAGATATCGGCGGCGCTGCGGCTGCGCCGTTCGACCCGCTTGGTGATCGCCTCGAAAGTATGAAGCTGGGCGAAACGCACTGTCACCAGCAGGTCCTTGCTCAGGACAAATCCCAAGGGGGTGGTGACATCGTCGCCGCCATTTTTGGCGTGGGGCGTGACCGGCACCGAGATGGTGAAAACATCGTCTTCATACTGAAGGCGGCTGGAGAATTCGATTTCCTCCAACTGCTCGCGCGGCGGGATGTCGAGCTTGTAGTCGGTGCAAGCCTTGGCGATTTCTTCATTGGTGGGGTTGAACAGGTCCACCCAGACCAATTTACCGCCCGATTGATGTTCCGTGAGCACGTGGAAGCCTTCCGTCGGAGCAACGGCCGAAACTACGCTAGCGCTCCGTGATAGTGTTTGTATTTCCGGCCCGAGCCGCAGGAGCGACGGCCAGGCGGAGCATAGCGGAGCCGTCGGCCGCGCGACCAACAAAAAACCGTGCGGCGACTAACTTAAAGCGCCGTGACAGTGTTTGTATTTCCGGCCCGAGCCGCACGGGCAGGGCGCATTGCGCTGAACCTTGGCCCAGGTCCGGGGATTGTTGGGGTCCACGGGCGCGTCTTCCGGCCAAAGCCCTGCTTGCTCCACTTCATTTTCCCCGGTCAGCGGGTTGATGTGGGTGGCCTGCATGGCGGGCAGCGCGGTCTGTTCCAAGGGCGGCGGCGCGGTCTGAATTTGCACATGCATCAGTTGGCGCACCACCTCGGTGCGCAGCTTGGCCAGCAGGCTCTCGAACAGCTCGAAAGCGTCGCCCTTATATTCATTCAGCGGGTCGCGCTGGCCATAGCCGCGCAAGCCCACATATTGGCGCAAGTGATCCAGATCCACGATATGCTCGCGCCAATGCTGATCCAGCGTCTGCAGCAGGATCGCTTTTTCGACATAGCGCATGATATCGGGGCTGTATTCGGCGCTGCGGGCGGCAGCGCGCGTCTCCACCGCCTTCAGAATGCGCTCCCGCACCTCTTCGTCGGCAATGCCTTCTTCCTTGGTCCAATCCGCCACCGGCAGATCGGCGCCGAAGATGCCATGGACTTCGTTTTGCAGGCCCACCGCGTCCCATTGTTCGGCATAGGCTTTTTCCGGAATGTGGCGGCTCACCAGCATGTCCACCACTTCCTCGCGGAAATCGGCGATCTGGTCGGAGACATCCTGCGACGACATGATTTCGCGCCGCTGCTCGAAGATCACCCGGCGCTGGTCGTTCAGCACATCGTCATATTTCAGGATGTTCTTGCGGATCTCGAAATTGCGCGCCTCGACCTTTTGCTGGGCCTTTTCCAGCGCCTTGTTCACCCAGGGATGGGTGATGGCTTCGCCCGGCTCCAACCCCAGCGTGGTCAGCATCTTTTCCATGCGCTCGCTGCCGAAGATGCGCATCAGGTCGTCCTGCAGCGACAGGAAGAATTTGGAGGCGCCCGGATCGCCCTGGCGGCCCGAACGGCCGCGCAGCTGATTGTCGATGCGCCGGCTTTCATGGCGCTCGGTGCCGATCATATAAAGACCGCCGGCGGCCAGCGCCTTTTGCTTGTTGGCGGCGACTTCGGCGCGGATGGCCTCGCTCTTGGCCGCGCGCTCACTTTCATCGGTGATGTCGGCGAGCTCCTGCTTGATGCGCATGTCGGCATTGCCGCCCAGCTGGATGTCGGTGCCGCGGCCCGCCATGTTGGTGGCGATGGTGACCGCGCCCGGCACGCCGGCCTGGGACACGATAAAGGCTTCCTGCTCGTGATAGCGGGCGTTCAGCACATTGTGCTGAATCTTGCGCTTCTTCAGCAATTCTGAAAGTTCCTCGGACTTCTCGATCGAGGTGGTGCCCACCAGCACCGGCTGGCCGCGTTCGCGGCATTCGATGATCAGCTTGATGATGGCGTCGTTCTTCTCACCCTCGGTGCGATAGACCTCATCATCGGCATCCTTGCGCGCCACCGCCACGTTGGTGGGGATTTCCAGCACGTCCAGCTTGTAGATGTCCATGAATTCGGCCGCTTCGGTTAAAGCGGTGCCGGTCATGCCCGCCAGCTTGTCATAGAGGCGGAAATAATTCTGGAAGGTGATGGAGGCCAAGGTCACATTTTCGGGAAGGACCTGAACATTCTCCTTGGCTTCCAGGGCCTGGTGCAGGCCTTCGGAATAGCGGCGGCCCTCCATCATGCGGCCGGTGAATTCGTCGATGATGATCACCTGGCCGTTCTTGACGATATAGTCCTTGTCCTTCTGGAACAACAGATGCGCCTTCAGCGCCTGGTTCACATGATGGACGATGGAGATGTTTTCCGTGTCGTACAGATCGCCATGCGGCAGAAGGCCGGCTGCTTTCAGCATCTGCGCCATATGCTCGTTGCCGGCTTCTGTCAGCGACACTTGGCGGCTTTTCTCGTCCAGTTCGTAATCCGTCCTCACCAGCGCGCCCATCACCGCATCCACCTGGCGGTAGGTCTCGCTTTGGTCTTCGGTGGGACCGGAAATGATCAGCGGCGTGCGCGCCTCGTCGATCAAAATCGAGTCCACTTCGTCCACGATGGCGAAGGCGTGTCCGCGCTGCGCCATCGCATCCAGCGAATATTTCATATTGTCGCGCAGATAGTCGAAGCCATATTCGTTGTTGGTGCCGTAGGTGATGTCGGCGGCGTAGGCGGTCTTGCGCTCATTGTCATCCAGGCCATGAACGATGCAGCCCACGCTCATGCCCAGGAAACGGTAGATCTGACCCATCCATTCGCTGTCGCGCCTGGCCAGATAGTCGTTGACCGTCACCACATGCACGCCGTCACCGCTCAGGGCGTTGAGATAGGTGGGAAGGGTGGCGACCAGGGTCTTGCCTTCGCCGGTTTTCATTTCGGCGATATTGCCCTTGTGCAGCACCATGCCGCCCACCAGCTGCACGTCGAAATGCCGCTGTCCCAGGGTGCGCTTGGCCGCCTCGCGCACCACCGCAAAGGCTTCCGGCAGCAGATCGTCCAGGCTCTCGCCCTTTTCCAGCCGCGCGCGGAAGGCAGGGGTCATGGCGGCCAATTCGGCGTCCGACATAGCCTGGAAGCGAGGCTCCAGGGCGTTGATCTTGGCAACGCTGCTCCAGAGCGGCTTGACCTTGCGGTCATTGGCAGAACCGAAAAGCGTTCTGGCGAGCGAACCCAGCATGAAATCCTCTATATCCGGCCGGAAAAGGGGGGTGCCCGCTTCTAGGACCAAAAGGGCTGCCAAATCCGCATGGCGGCCGCGCCGGAGACATAAGAACGCGCTAGTCTCTTGTCAAACCGGGGGTTTTTAAGAATATCCCTGGCTAAGTCGGGGGAAAATATGGCCAAAAGCACCAAACCAAGTCCTAAGGCGTCCAAAGCGCCCGGCATCTCGCCGCTGGCGCCCAAAAGCTTTGCAAAACTGCCACCTTTGGCGGGCGTCCGGCTGGCGACGGTTGCGGCCGGTGTCCGCTACCGGCAGCGCACCGATGTGCTGCTGGCCCTGCTGGCGCCGGGTACCCAGGTGGCCGGGGTTTTTACGACCTCCAAGACGGCCTCGGCGCCGGTGCTGTGGTGCCGGGACAAGCTCAAGGGGGGCGAAGCCCGGGTACTAGTGGTCAATAGCGGCAATGCCAACGCCTTCACCGGCCGCAGCGGCCAGGAAAGCGTCGCCGCCATCGCCGAGGAAGCCGCCGCGGTGGCCCGCTGCCGGGCCTCGGAGGTGTTCATGGCCTCGACCGGCGTCATCGGCGAGCCGCTGCCCACGCAGAAGATCACCAAGGTCCTGGCGGGCCTGGCAGCGCAGGGTGCGGCGGGCAACTGGCGCGCCGCCGCCGACGCCATCATGACCACCGACACCTATCCCAAAGCCGCGACCGCCACTGCCATGATCGACGGCGTCAAAGTCACCATCAACGGCATCGCCAAGGGCTCGGGCATGATCGCGCCCGACATGGCGACCATGCTGAGTTTTGTTTTCACCGACGCCAATCTGCCGGCATCGGTGCTGCAGGAATGTCTGAGCGCGGGCGTGGGACCATCCTTCAATTCCATCACCGTGGATTCGGACACCTCCACCAGTGACACGCTGCTGTTGTTCGCCACCGGCAAAGGCGGCAAGCACACCGCCATCGCCAAGGCCAGCGACAAGAAGCTCACCGAATTCCGCCGCGCCTTGGATGCCGTGCTGTTGGACCTGGCTTTGCAGGTGGTCAAGGACGGGGAGGGCGCGCAAAAATTGATCCGCATCGATGTGTCGGGGGCGCAAAGCGACGCGGCGGCCAAGAAGATCGCGCTGTCCATCGCCAATTCGCCATTGGTCAAGACCGCTATCGCCGGCAATGACGCCAATTGGGGCCGTATCGTGATGGCGGTGGGCAAGAGCGGCGAGGCGGCGGACCGCGACCGGCTGAAAATCTCCTTCGGCGGACATGTGGTGGCGGAAAAAGGCATGCGGGCCGCGAAATATAACGAAGCTTCGGCAACCAAGGCCGTGTCAGGTCGGGAGGTCGCCATCGCCGTCGATCTGGGATTGGGTAGAGGCGCGGCGCGGGTTTGGACCTGCGATCTGACCCATGGTTACATTGATATCAACGGCAGCTATAGGTCCTGACCATGATGCTGGTTTCGCGGCGCTCCATGATGATGGGTGGGGCGCTGCTGCTGTCTTCGCCTGCTTTGGCAGATGATAAGGGTTTTGAGGCGCTAGAAGCATCCGGCGCACGTATCGGTGTTGCGGCCTTGGATACCGGTAGCGGTAAGCGCATCGCTTGGCGCGCTGAGGAGCGCTTCGTGATGTGTTCCACCTTCAAACTGTCGCTGGCCGCCGCGATCCTAGGAAAAGTGGACAGAGGCGGCGAGCAACTCGGCCGCTTGGTACGGTATGGCGAGGGCGTGCCGATCGGTTTCTCGCCCGTCACCCGTAAGAATGTTGCAGGCGGGATGACGGTCGGGGAACTATGTGAAGCTGCGGTGGTCTATAGCGACAATGGCGCCGCCAACCTTCTACTGGATAGCTTGGGCGGACCTGAAGCCATGACCGCCTATTGGCGCGGGTTGAATGACCGCCATACGCGCTTGGACGATCTGGAATTGAAACTCAACATTCCTGATGGTGAACGCAACACCACCACGCCAGCCGCCATGCTGGGCAATCTCAGGGTCTTGCTGCAGGGCGAGGCCCTGGCGCCGACATCACGCGCCCGTTTGCTCGGCTGGATGCGCGCCAGCACCACTGGCGTCAACCGCCTGCGCGCCGGCTTGCCGCCCGCGTGGCAGTGGGGCGACAAAACAGGAACCAACGATCCGCGTTATGGCTCCGTCAACGACATCGGAATCGCGACACCGCCGGGGCGCAGTCCGATCTTGATAACCGCCTACACCGAGCGGGCGGATGAAAAGACACTCGCCGCGATAGGCCGCATCCTGGGCCGCGCTTTCGCTTAGACCAGCACCGCGTCCAGGCTGATCTCGCAGTTCAGAACCTTCGACACCGGACAACCTTTCTCGGCATTGCCTGCCAGTTCCTGGAACTTGGCATTATCGATCCCGGGAATTTTCGCCCGCAAGGTCAGGTGAGACTTGGTAATGGCGAAGCCGTCGCCCTGCTTGACCAAGGTGATTTCGGCCTTGGTGTTCATCTCCTCGGCGGTGAAGCCTGCTTCACCCAGGATCGCCGACAGTGCCATGGTGAAACAACCGGCATGCGCTGCGCCGATCAATTCCTCCGGATTGGTGCCGGGCTTGCCCTCGAATCGTGCCGCAAAGCCGTAAGGATAGGCGCTTAAAGCCCCGCTTTGGGTGGAGATGGCGCCTTTTCCGTCCTTGAGGCCGCCTTGCCATTTTGCCGTGCCATATGTCGTCATTTGCGTCTCCCACATCGAAAACAAGGAACAATTTCATGCAAACTTTAGAACATGCTAACCATTGCGCTTAACGTCACCTTAGCGCCAAGAAACGATTATGAACACACCGCAACCCATGATGCTTGTCGTTGCGGTGGCATTGGTGGATGCTGACGGTCGCGTGTTGATTGCGCAACGTCCCGAAGGCAAGAGCATGGCGGGGTTATGGGAATTTCCTGGCGGCAAGATCGAAGCGGGCGAAGCCCCCGAGGATGCGCTGATCCGCGAGCTCCGGGAGGAACTCGGCATCGCGGTGAAGCAAGCCTGTCTCGCGCCGTTCACCTTTGCTTCGCATACCTATGGCGAATTTCACCTTTTGATGCCGCTTTACGTTTGCCGCCGATGGGACGGCGTGCCGCAACCGCGCCATCATGCAGCCCTGAAATGGATACGTCCCAAGGACATGAAAGACTATCCCATGCCCGCGGCCGACTTGCCGCTTATTCCCATGCTGCGCGATCTCTTGTGAGGAACCTGGCGACCGACACAAGCGGCGCGACCGCCATCGAGTATGCTCTAATCGCGGGCTTGATTTTCCTGGCGATTGTCACCGCCGTCGGAACGCTGGGCAGCACGATTTCTTCCACCTTATACGCGTCCATGGCGTCCGTGCCGTAACTTATTTTGACCCCCATCCGTCGCAGCTCGGGTTTGCTCCGCGTTCGGAAGGCTTAGCCGCCTTCCTCACCCTCGCTGCGACACCTTTTCCGTGATTGGTGCCGGCCGCTCGCCCGGGCTCGCGGCGTTCGCCGCTTTCGCAGGTCCACTGGACCTGCTCATGCGCCTTCGGCGCACCGCTGCTCACGATCGCGCCGCGATATGCGGCGCTCGAGATTTTTATCGCTCTTTTAGGCTGTGCTCGGCGGTGCCCAGTGCCGCGGCCAGGCGGGTTTTGGCGCTGCCGGGTTTGAGCGGCTGTTGCTGGCCCTCATGGGGCGCCCAACCGGTCAGGTATAAAGTCTCAAACCGCGCCAGCAATCGTCCTTCTTCGCTGTTCAGGGCCATGTAATGCGCCAAAAGCGCCGCCAGGGTATCGCGGCGCAGGGGGCGTTTGCTGCGTTCGCGCATCACATTGGTCAGACCATGGGCGCGCAGGTCCCGAACCAGGGCGGAAAAATTCTGGTAGCGTACGGTCAGCCGCTCCACATCGCTTACCGGCAGTGCAAAACCCGCACGTTGTAAGAGCCCGCCAAGATCGCGCACATCGGCCAGCGGCGCCACGCGGGGGCTGACACCGCCGCGGGTGGCGATTTCGGCTTGCGCGAAGGCTTCGCGCAACTCGGCCAATGTATCGCCGCCCAGCAGAGCTCCGACAAAAAGTCCGTCCGGTTTCAGGACGCGCCGGATCTGGATCAGCGCGCCGGGCAGATCGTTGATGGCTTGCAACGAAAACAGGCTGGCCGCCAGATCGAACGTCCCTTGCGCGGCCAAGACTTCCTGCGCATCGAAATCGGCCAGGGTCCAGGTTTGCGCAAAAGGCGCAAGCTGAGGCGGGACACTGTCTCCGATCCAAAGTCCTGTTTCGAATGTCCGGGTCACCGCCGCCAGTCGGTCGGCCAGTCCTTCCGCTGCCGCCTGCTCCAGGAAACGCTCGCCATCCAGCCTTTTTGCGCGTTGGCGCGCGCGCAAGCTTGCGGAAAAGTCGAAAAGGAGCGGGCCTGTCGCGGACATCGGCGCTAGACTAGCTTTTATGCTCCGCAATGTCGCCAGTGGCCTTCTGGATTTGGTGTTTCCGCCGCTCTGCGTCGGTTGCCGCGCGTCCGTGTCACAGGCCGGTTTTTGCGCGGGATGTTGGAGCGGCATTGTCTTTCTGGACGGGCCCTGTTGCGGCTGTTGCGGCCATCCTTTTGGCGTGGCGCTGGACGGCGACAATCTTTGCGCCGCCTGCCTGGCCAAGCCTCCCGCTTTCGATAGTGCCCGCGCCATTTTCGTCTATGACGAAAAAAGCCGCGGCGCGATCCTGGCGCTCAAACATGCCGACCGTCTGGACCTTGTTCCCGGTTTTGCCCGCTGGCTAAAACGCACGGGGCAGGCGCTTCTGGACGGCAGCGATATGGTGGTTCCGGTTCCGTTGCATGCTTTGCGGCTGTGGCGCCGCCGCTACAATCAGTCGGCGGAATTGGCGCGCCGTTTGGCGCGCCAAAGGCAACTTGTTTATGCGCCTTCGGTCCTGGTGCGCGCCCGCGCCACGGCCAGTCAAGGCGCCATGGCCAGCGCCAAAGCCAGGCGCCGCAATGTGCTGGGCGCCTTTAAGGTTCCCGAACCTGCAACGGTTGCGGGCAAGCGCGTGCTGTTGCTGGACGATGTGCTGACCACCGGGGCGACCGTGGAAGCCTGCGCCCGGGCCTTGAAGCGGGCGGGCGCGGCGCGCGTCGATGTCCTGGTCCTGGCGCGCGTTGTGAAGTCGCCGGAGGTGCTTATATAATTGCCGCCAAATTGAGTCCGAACCGTCATGAAGTCCGTTCGCATCTATACCACCCCCATTTGTCCTTACTGCGTGCGGGCCAAATCGCTGCTGAAAAAAAAGGGCGCGCAGGTGGACGAGGTGGATGTCTTCATGGATGCCAGTGCGCGCGAGGAGATGGAAGCCAAGACCGGCGGCGCCCGCTCGGTGCCGCAGATTTTCGTCGGCGAAACCTATGTCGGCGGTTGCGACGAACTCTATGCCTTGGAGAAAGAGGGCAAGCTGGACCCCTTGCTGGCGTAAACTTTCCCAGCCGCGCCCGTTTCCGGCACTGGACAAAAGGGACGGCCGCCCGGATTATGCGGCCCAATCAATTCCAACCGGGAAGGACTGCCATGAAAAAGATGTTGCTCGTCTCCGCCGCCCTTTTGATCGCCATGCCGGCCATGGCGCAGATGAATCCCGCGCCCACCATCGCGCCCGCGCCTACTGCCGACGAATTGAAGCCGCCACGTCCGCCGCGCGCCCCTGGCATCTCCACCGCACTCGCCATTGAAGGCGCGGTCGAAGCCAATCGCGTCTGCCTGGGCAACACCTACAAGACCACCGCCATGATCGCCGACAGCGCCGGCGTCCCCATTGTGGTGATCTCCAATGACGGCGCCGCCGCCATCACCCAGCGCATCGCCATGACCAAAATTCAGGCCGTGCTGAAATACAAGATGACCAGCGGTGAAGTGGCGGAGAAGGCCAAGACCGATACGGCTCTGGCTGCCGAGATCAAGGCCAATCCGCTGATCGAGACCGCCCGCCCGGGCGCGTTCCCGATCATGGCTGGCGGCCAGACCATCGGCTTCTTCGCGGTATCTGGCGCGCCGGGCGGTGACAAGGACGAAGTTTGCGTCCGCGCCGGTCTCGCCAAGATTCAGGATCGCGTAAAATAGTTCTTGATGGTGTTCCGGGCGGCCTGCGTTCAACTGCGCTCCAGCGACGATGTGGCGGAGAATATCCGCGAAACCGTCACGTTGGTGCGCGATGCGGCCGCCCAGGGCGCCAATTTTATCGCCACCCCAGAAAACACCACGCTGATGGCGCCGGATGGCGGCGCCAAACTGGCGCAGTCTTTCGATGAGGCGCAGGATCCGGCGCTGCCGGTCTTTTCGGCGCTGGCCAAGGAATTGAACATTTGGCTGTTGATCGGCAGCTTGGCGATCAAGGTCAGCGACAGCAAAACCGCAAATCGCAGTTTTCTATTCGCGCCCGATGGCGCGGTCGCTGCGCGTTACAGCAAGATCCATCTGTTCGACGTGGCGCTGGAATCCGGCGAAAGCTATCGGGAGTCCAACACCGTGGCGGGCGGCGAGGAGGCTGTCGTCGCCGATACCGCGCTGGGCGCGATTGGCCTCAGCATTTGCTATGACGTGCGCTTTCCGCATCTCTACCGCAAGCTGGCGCAGAAAGGCGCCTTCCTGTTTACCATACCGGCCGCCTTTACCGTGCCCACCGGCGAGGCGCATTGGCATGTGTTGCTGCGGGCGCGCGCCATCGAGAATGGCGCCTTTGTGATTGCACCGGCCCAAGGCGGTACGCACGCCAATGGCCGTAAAACCTATGGCCACAGCCTGATCGTGTCGCCTTGGGGTGAAATCTTGGCGGAAGCGGGCACCGAGCCCGGCGTGATTGTTGCCGAGATCGATCCGCAACTGTCGCTGCAGGCGCGCAGTAAAGTTCCCAATTTACGTCACGACCGCGCCTTTTCCGGGCCGTGACGCACGCCATTAACCCCAACGCTCCAGATGTCTTGCGAATCGGGATTGCCCGTTTCATTCTTGCGGCTTCGGCCTGGGGGCAGGCTGTTGCTGGAGCGTTGCTGAGTGATTGCCTATTCGCTTCGTTGCCACAGGGGGCACGAGTTCGACGGTTGGTTTCGCGATAGTGCCGCGTTCGACAAGCAGTCGGGCAGCGGGCATTTATCCTGTCCGTCCTGCAATTCCATCCGCATCGAAAAGGCCATCATGGCGCCTGCGGTTGCCGGCACCAAGAAGAGCGTGCGCTCCAAAGCCGAGGCCAAGCAGATGCGCCAGTTCGCGACCGGCCTGCGCAAATATGTGCAGGAGAATGCCGACTATGTCGGCCCCAATTTTGCCGAGGAAGCGCGCAAGATTCACTATGGCGAGACGCCAGACCGCCACATCTATGGCGAGGCGACGCATAAGGAAGCCAAGGAACTGGTGGAGGAGGGCCTGGACGTCGCGCCCCTGCCGCCGAATCTGGAAGGCGCCAATTGACGCCACGCCAAAGCGTGGCGTCATCCCGTGAGACGCGACCGGCAGGCGAGCCTACCGCTTCGCCACCATCATGTAATTCACATCAACATCGGATGAAAGATGCCAGTCCCAGCTTAGCGGATTGAAGGAAACCCCCTGTGTTTTCAGAATAGTTAGGCCGCTATCTTCCAGTGATCTATTAAGCTCCGCAGGCGGAATAAATCGGCTCCAGTCATGGGTGCCGCGCGGCAGCCAGCCCAGTACATATTCCGCCCCGATCTTGGCCAGGACCAGACTTTTGAGGGTCTTGTTCAGGGTTGCGACAAAGGTCAGCCCTCCCGGCTTCATCAGTGCGGTGCAGGCCTTCAGATAGAGGGATACATCCGCCACATGCTCCACCACCTCCATGTTCAGGACCAGGTCATAGACACGGCCCTCCGCCACCAAGGTTTCGGCAGTGGCGGCGCGATAGTCGATAGCCAGGCCCGATTGGGCGGCATGGGCTTTTGCCGTTCCGATATTGCGGTCCGATGCGTCGGCGCCGGTCACCGCAAAGCCCAGCCGGGCCATCGGTTCAGACAAAAGCCCCCCGCCACAGCCGATATCCAGCAAAGAAAGCCCGTCAAAGGGCCGCAAGGCCCGGGGATCGCGTCCGAAATGGGCGCAAGCCTGATCCCGGATAAAGCCCAACCGCACGGGGTTGAACTTGTGCAAGGGCGCGAATTTTCCCGCCGGATCCCACCATTCCGCGGCAATCGCAGAGAATTTGGCGACCTCTTCCGGGTCCAAAGAGGGCACTGGAAAGACTGAATCCGCCATGTCTTTTCGAGGGTTGAGCCGGGATGCGTCCCCGTCTACATAGGCCGCCGCGAAGATTGGGGCAAACCGGCAAATGGCGACGATTGCGATGAAGTTCGGCGGCACCTCGGTGGCCGACATTGAGCGCATCCGCCATGTCGCGGGCCTGGTGAAAGCCGAAGTCGCACGCGGCAACAAGGTCGCGGTGGTGGTCTCGGCCATGGCTGGCGAGACCAACAAGCTGGTGGCCTGGACAAATGAGGCGGCAAGTCCGCCGCACGCCGCCAAGCCGGAGGGCCGCCCCGGTGTTCCGGACCAACGCGAATACGACGTCGTCGTGGCCGCGGGCGAGCAGATCACCTCCGGTCTTTTGGCCATCACCTTGAACGCCATGGGGGTGAAGGCCCGCTCCTGGCTGGGCTGGCAGGTGCCGATCAACACCTCCGCGGTGCACGGCTCGGCCCGCATCGAAGGCGTACCCGCGACGGACATGCAGCGGGCCGTCGAAGCCGGCGAGGTGGCGGTGGTGGCGGGCTTCCAAGGCGTCGCCCCGGGAACGCGCATCTCCACTTTGGGCCGCGGCGGCTCGGACACCAGCGCGGTGGCGGTGGCGGCCGGGATCGGGGCGGCGCGCTGCGACATCTATACCGACGTGGACGGCGTTTACACCACCGACCCGCGCATCGTTCCCAAGGCGCGGCGGCTGGAAAAGATCGCCTATGAGGAAATGCTGGAAATGGCCTCGCTGGGCGCCAAAGTCCTGCAGACCCGCTCGGTGGAAATCGCCATGCTGCACCGGGTGCCGACCCGTGTGCTTTCAACCTTCACGCCCGATGTGGGCGGGACCCTGCTTTGCGACGAGGAAGATATCGTGGAAAAGAAACCCGTTACCGGCATCGCCTATAGCCGCGACGAAGCCAAGATCACCTTGCACAAGGTGCCCGACAAGCCGGGTGTCGCCTCGGCCATTTTCGGGCCCTTGGCGGATGCGGGCGTGAATGTGGACATGATTGTCCAGAATGTCTCCGAGGACGGCAAGACCACCGATCTGACCTTCACCTGCACTCGCGGGGAATTGAACCGTGCCCTGGCGGCGATCCAGGCCAATGCTAAGGCGATCGGCTATCGCGACGTCACCCACACGTCGGATGTCGCCAAGGTCTCGATTATCGGCATCGGCATGCGCGCCCATCCCGGCGTGGCCCAGATGATGTTCCGCACCCTGTCCGATAAGGGGATCAACATCCAGGTGATCTCGACCTCCGAGATCAAGGTCAGCGTGCTAATCGCCGAGGAATATGTGGAGTTGGCGGTGCGGGCGCTGCATTCCGCCTATGAGCTGGACGCGGCCTGATACATACTTTCCTCGATTCAAACGAGGCTGAGTAAATGTCCCCCGGTGGCGGTCCGCGCCTTCTTCTTCGCCGCCTGCGCGAGATCATGGCGGAGCAGACATCCGCCCAGATGCGGCTGGACAAGCTGGTCACCGTCATCGCCTCCAACATGGTGGCGGAGGTCTGTTCGATCTATCTGCGCCGCGCCGGCAAAGTGCTGGAACTGTTCGCCACCGAGGGCTTGCGCCCCGATGCCGTTCACAAGACCAGGCTGAAGGAAGGTGAGGGCCTGGTCGGCCTGGTCAGCGAAACCGCCGAGGCGGTGAACCTGTCCGACGCGCCCGCCGATCCGCACTTCTCCTATCGTCCGGAAACCGGTGAAGACCCCTTCAAGTCTTTCCTGGGCGTGCCTATTGTGCGCGGCGGCCAAGTGTTCGGCGTGCTCACCGTCCAGAACAAGGCCGAGCGCATCTATGCCGAAGAAGAAGTCGAGGCGCTGCAAACTGTGGCCATGGTGCTGGCCGAAGTGGTGGCGCAAGGCGGCTTCTTCAATGTCGCGGAACTGGACGAGCCGGAACTGCGGATAGACCGGCCGCGCAAGTTCGTGGGCGACGGATTGTCGGAAGGCGTGGCGGTAGGGCGCGTGGTGCTGCACGAGCCGCGCGTCAAGGTCGATCGCATGATCGCCGACAATCCTGTGACCGAACTCAAACGGCTGGAAGACGCCATCGCCGGTTTGCGCGAATCCGTGGACGAGATGCTGTCGTCCAGCGAGCTGGACCTGACGGGCGAAGGACGCGAGGTAATCGAGGCTTACCGCCTGTTCGCCTATGACCAGGGCTGGCGCCAGCGCATGCGCGATGCGGTCCGCACCGGTCTGACGGCCGAAGCCGCGGTGGAGCGGGTGCAGGACGAAACGCGCCTGCGCGTACAGCGCATGGGCGATCCGATCCTGCGCGAGCGGGCGCATGATTTTGACGACCTGGCGCGGCGGCTGCTGCGCCATTTGACCGGCGAAGAGGTCAGCGACCGCAGCCTGCCGCAGAATGCGGTGTTGGTGGCGCGCGGCATGGGTCCGGCGGAACTGCTGGATTATGGCCGCGAAAAACTGGTCGCGCTGGTGCTGGAAGAAGCCGCCGCCACCAGCCATGTCGCCATCGTGGCTCGTTCCATGGGCCTGCCCATGGTGGCTTCGCTGGAGGGCGTCGCCGACAATGCCCGCGCCGGCGACGGGATCGCGGTGGATGGCGAGATGGGCGAGGTGCATTTGCGCCCCGCCGGCGAAATCGTGAAGGCCTTTGAGGACAAGCGCGAATTGCGGGTGCAGGCCCAGGCCCGCTTTGCCGCGGTGCGCGATCTTCCAGCCGTCACCCGCGATGGGGTGGCGATCAAACTGATGATGAATGCAGGTTTGGAATTCGACATGCCGCAATTGATGCTGTCGGGCGCCGACGGCATCGGGCTGTTCCGCACCGAGCTGCAATTCATGATCTCCGCCACCTTCCCGCGGCTCGAGCAGCAGACCCGTCTCTACAAGGCGATCCTCGACGCCGCCGGCGACCGCCCCGTGGTGTTCCGCTCGCTCGATGTCGGCGGCGACAAGGTACTGCCGTATTTCCGCGCGGCGCAGGAGGAGAACCCGGCGATCGGCTGGCGCGCCATCCGCATGGCGCTCGACCGGCCGGCTTTGTTCCGTACGCAAGTTCGCGCGCTGCTCAGGGCATCGGCCGGCCGTGAGCTCAGGATCATGCTGCCGATGATCTCCGATGTGTCGGAGTTCACCGCGGCGCGTGCTCTGATCGACCGCGAGGTGATGATCCTCAAGCGGCATGGGCGGCCCGAGCCGAAGAAGCTGATGGTCGGCGCCATGATCGAGGTTCCGGCGCTGCTCTGGCAACTCGACACCGTGCTGCCTCTGGCCGATTTCGCCTCGGTCGGCTCCAACGATCTGATGCAATTCCTGTTCGCCGCCGATCGCGGCAATATGCGCGTGTCGGAGCGCTTCGATTCGCTCAATCCCGCCGCGCTCAAGGCGCTCAAGCAGATCGCCGACGCGGCCAAGCGGCACGAGGTGCCGCTGACCTTGTGCGGCGAGATGGCTGGCAGGCCGCTCGAAGCCATGACGCTGATCGGGCTGGGCTTCCGCGCGATTTCCATGGCGCCGGCCTCGGTCGGCCCGGTCAAGGCCATGGTGCTGTCGCTCGATACCGGCAATCTTGCGCGAAGATTGGAGGAATTGCTGGAAACCGGTAAGACGTCGGTGCGCGAGGATTTGAAGCGTTTCGCGGCTGAACAAGGCGTGCAGATCTAGCGTTTAATACAGATGACACCTCTCCACCCGCGACCCCAATATGCTATTCTCGCTTTAACTTGCAAACTCGACGCCGTTCAGCTTGTGTTAGCGGAGACCAACTGGACATGGGAACGGCCTTGCGATGCCGCCCGCGCCGCGCCAAGTGCCGCTAAGCCCACAGCCGGAGGCCGCAGGACGGCGCCTGCATATTCACGGGATTCAAGAAATGCCAGCCGGCTATGACGCTGAGGTGGCGGAGTTGTTTCGAGACCTGAGGGCCGCGACCGCTCTGTCCGAAATGGACCTCGCCGCGAGGCTGGGGACCCGCGCCGACGTGGTGCAGTCGCTCGAGCAGGGCGCGCTCTATGCGCTGCCGCCTTGGGCCGAGACCTGCCGCGTGGTGAATGCCTATGGCGCGCTGCTCAATCTCGATGTGCGGCCGCTGCTCCGGCGCATTTATGCGCAGCTCGAGGCCGGCATCGTCGAGCTGCAGCCGAAGCAAATGCTCGACGTGCCGATGATGACGCCGCCTGCCGAGCCGCAGGATTTCCCGTTCTCGCCGGCACCCGCCGGCGGTGCGTCGGCGCCGAACCCGCTCGACATTCCCTGGCCGCCGCCCGCGCAACAGGCGCCGCCGCCGCAGCAGCGCAACGCCTGGCCGAATGGACCCGGCGCGCCCGCGCAACAGCCG
>DATEMS010000012.1:0-66107 GCA_035275465.1 Rhizomicrobium sp.
AGCGCGCGTTCAATCTTGCGGTCGGTCTTGTACTGGCTGAGCGCATAGACCGCCCAGATCGTGGCGGGAATCCAGCCGATCAGCGTCACCTGCAACAGCAGGCAGATGAAGCCCGCCACCGGGCGGCCGATGGTGAAGAAGGTGAGCCAAGGCAGGAACAGAGCGATCAGGAGCCGCACGGGAACCTCCAAAGAGCCGCCAGATTAGCATGGCGCGGGGCGTTGGCTGCGGCGAAAATCGGGCATGCCCAATTCGCCCTAGACGCCCAAAACACAACACCGCCGCGCCCCGGAAGGGACGCGGCGGCGCGATAGGTCAGAGGCCGGTGGCCGGAAACCGCATCCAGCCGGGGCACCATTCCGTGCCCTTGGCCGCGTTCGCCAAGGCGGCGCGCTGGTCTTTCAGCTTGGCGGACACCAGCCTGTCGGCAACCTTCTTGCCCGCGACTTCGGCCAGCATGGCGTTGGCCGCGCCCCGGTCCCGCAACAGATCAAAGAACGTCGCATCCGGCGTCCAATGAAGGCGCGGATTGACCTTGGCTTGTGTGCCAAAGGCATCCGTAACCGCGCTGTCCACCGCCAAAGTCTCCGCCATGACAAAGGTGGCAATGCGGCCCACCTGGGCATCTTTCAACCGCAAAAGCCGCTGAAAGATTTTGACGGTGCGCTCGTCATCGCCATGGCCTTGACCGGAAACGGCGGTGTCCTCGCTGTCCAGCGCGGGACCGAGCAGTTTGCGAACCGCTTTCGCCTCGGCCTCGAACAGGATTTGCGCCTCGCTTTGCGCCACACTTTCGCGCACCGCGTCATTGTCGGCCCGACGTGCATCTGGTGACACTTTCCAGTTGCCGCTTGCGGCGATGGCATGGGCGATCAAGAGGCGCAGCGCGTCCTTGGGACGCGCCAGAAGCGCCAGCCGCACCGCGCCATGCCGGTGCAAACCGAGATAGTTTTGCATGGCCTTGGTGACAGGCGAACACGCCGGTTCGTCCTTGGGTGCTTCGCCGTCTCCTGCCGCTGCCTTGGCCTTCTTCTTGGCCCGGTTGGCCTCGGCTTGAGTGATATAGCCTTCGTGGAATCGAACTTCGCCGGTATGGGTCGGCTCGATATAGACCCGTCCGCCCTGCTTTTTGCTGGCCTTGACGAAGTCCCATTGCTGGAACTGTTGCCCCCGTTCCAGCACCACGACCTCGCTCCATTTGGCGGCGAGATAATCATCGCGCCGAACGGCAATGGCTTCGTCCTGCGCCGTCCAGAACTCGTCGGCGCTGGCGAAATACCCGTCCTCGCTGAACAGGTCGCCCACGATCTTGCCAGAATAACTGGCAAGATCGAACAGCGCGACTTTGGCGGCGATAGCCGCGCCGCCAAAAAGCCAGCCCTTGAGGCCGTGGCCGGTTGGCGCGTTATTGTCGCCCCACAATTTGAGCCAATCGCGCTGCTGCGTCTTGGTCGCCATGGTCAGCAATTGAAGGTCGCCCGCATCCAGCTCCTCGCTTCGGTAGAGGTCGCGGACGCGCGGCAACAGATTGGCGATGGCAAGACTTTGGCTTACTTCCCGCTCGGTCTTGCCGAAGGTGCGGGCAATTTCGTCCACGGTCTTGCCGTCACGGATCAGCGCCGAAAACGCCTCGTAGCAGGTGATTTCGTCGGCATCTTCGCGGGCAACATTCTCGATCAGGGAGATTTCGCGGGCGTCGGCGTCGGTGAGATTTTCCCGCACATCGCAAGGCAAGGGTGGAAAGTCGCCGCGCTCGTTTTCGATTACCTTGGCGGCATAGAAGCGCCGCCGCCCGGCAAGAATTTCATACCCGGCGTTGTTCTTCCGCACGATCAGATCGGAAAGGATGCCTTTCTCCCGCACCGTGGGCAGGATATTGGCGGCGATAGCCGCCATTTTTTTGAGAGACGGCTCTTTCTTCTCGGCCCGCATGTTGAGCGGCGAGACATGCAGTTGATTGAGGGTTATGGCTTGGGTTTGCATGATGGACACTCCTTGAGGTTGTGCGGGCATCAAGCGGCAACAGGCGCGCCCGCTTGCGCCTGTTGGGGGATGGCAAGAAGGAAATCGCTGGCCTTGCTGGCCTGACTGGCGGCGTGAAAAATCGCGCGGCTGTCGGCTTTCAAAACTGCCAGCCAGTTCGCCAGATAATCGGCATGACGCACCTTGGGGACGATCCCCAAATGCGCGCACAGGAACGCGCTGGTCAGTTCCGCAATCAGTTCTTCGCGCGCGTAGGCTGTCGAGCCAAACCGCCCGGTCAGGTCGCGGGCCAGCCGCGCGGGGTGGGCGGTCCAGTGACCGAGTTCATGCAGCGCGGTACAGTAATAGTCGGCTGGCGTGACAAAGCTGCCGCGCAGCGGCAAGCGAATGAAGTCCTCGCCCAGATGATAGAAGGCTTCGCCCCCTGCCTCGCGGATGGTCGCGCCACTGGCGGCAATCAAGCCTTCGGCGGCGGGATGCTTCTCGGTTTCGGGATAAATGGGCGGCTGCGGAACGATATGCG
This sequence comes from Rhizomicrobium sp., assembly GCA_035275465.1. Taxonomy (GTDB): domain Bacteria; phylum Pseudomonadota; class Alphaproteobacteria; order Micropepsales; family Micropepsaceae; genus Rhizomicrobium. Next base: position 2,507 of record DATEMS010000012.1, read on the forward strand.
CGGGCAATCCCTCGCACTGCTCCACATTAAAGACGGTGAAGCGCTTGAGGAACGGGACGCGGGACGGATCGTCGCCGCCGGTCTGTACCCGTTCACGCTCGGCTTTGGGAATAAAGCTGTCGGCGTAGCAAATGACGGTGCCGCGTTCGCCTTTGCGGACATGACCGCCAAGACTCAAGGCTTGGCGAAAGGTCAACCATTCCTGCGCGGCATATCCGCGACGGATCACGGCATCCCACAAAATCAAAATGTTTATGCCGCTATAGTTTTTGCGGCTGGCGGCGCTGCGCGGCATGCCCAGCGGCGCGGCGCTGCGCGACCATGGGCGCACCCATGGGACAACGCCCTGTTCCATTTCCGCGACGATGCGGCCCGTTACTTCGTCATAAAGCGAAATGCGGCTCTCGCCGCTGCTCTGGTGGTCGGTGTCTTGGCGCATGGCTATCCTCCGGCTCGCAAAAAACCGCACCCGTCCCCCGGAAAGCGGGGTGGGCGGCGGAATGCGACCGGGAGGCCCGCCATTGAGGCGGGCTGCACCCTCAAGGGGCCCCGCGCGCGTGTGACGCGCGGGGATGGGGCCGTAGCAAAGCGGAGGACCGGCGAAGCCGGTTGCGGCCCGCCGGGGCGGGCCTACAAGGGAGCGCCGCCCACCCCGATTTTCCGGGGGACGGCACAAACAAAGTCGGCGGCCGTCAGGCCGCCGTCCAAACCTCTTGCGTCAGGGATCGAAGCCCGAAGGGCCGGGACGGCGTCCGTAGGCCGATAGCGGCAGCGTATCGGCGCGTAGGAGGTCGGCCTGGTTCACGAGAGCCCGTCCGCCAACGGCGGGACGCCACACCCCAAGTTTGTCGGGCTGGATTCAACAGCTACAAGAAGCCGCGTGGCGCCCTGCACGATCTCACGACGCTGGCAGTGGACGGACACACTCACGGCCAAGTCGCTCCATCCGGACGAATTGTTTGGTCGCGCGACCGATCAGAACTGCCAGCCGTTGGGGCGCCGCCGCGGCCGAAACATTTTCATAGGCGCTCACCCCGAGGACGAAAGAAGCCCCAAGCGGCGCATAAATGGCGTCATGGTCAGGCCTTGAATGAGTACGGAAAATGCCACCACGGCGAATGAAGCGATCACGATCTCATTGCGCAGCGGCAAATTTGATGGCAGTGCGAGCGCAAGTGCCAGCGCCAACGCGCCGCGCAAACCGCCCCACCACAATACGTGCTGTTCAGGGACCGGAATCTTCCAGCGCGAACGGGCAAAAAGCAAACTCAGGGGATAGACTGTCGCAGCCCGCCCAACCAAAACCAGCGCCACGGCGGCGGCCAACGCGCCCCAACCGACCTGTTCAAACGAAACGTGCGCGACAGCTAGGCCAATCAGGAGAAATACGAGCGAGTTTGCGATGAACGCCGCAAACTCCCACATTTCAAGAACAAATGCTCGCCCTTGGACGGACAATCCGAACTTGGCGGCGCTTCCCCGTATGCCTACGCTGCCCATCAGCAATCCTGCGCTAACGGTTGCCAGCACCCCGGAGACATGAAGGTGTTCCGCCGCGAGAAATGCGCCGTATGCCCCTACACCTGTAACTGCAGCTTCAACCATGTGATCACCGGTCCGCCCTGCAACCAGTATTCCAAGCCCGCCCATCGCCAATCCCAAGACGACGCCACCGCCTGCAATCGTCACAAGAGCCCACCCCGCGTGCAGGGTGCTACCGGTCTGCCCCTGAGCCCAGACAAGTGCCAGCCCAAACAGCACAGCCGCTACTCCATCGTTGAAAAGGCTTTCACTTTCGACAAGAAGCCGTAGCCTGCCACCTAAACCTGTATCCTTGAACATCGCGATCACAGCGACTGGATCGGTGGCAGCTATCAACACGCCGAAGACCAGAGCAGAGGCAAAGGGCCATCCCAGAAACCACGTCATGCCCAGCGAAACAACCAGTGCTGAAATCACGACGCCGAAAATACTCAGGACCAGGACCGGAATCACGTCACGGCGTAATTCGTGCCACGGAATGTTGATCGCGGCTTCGAATAGCAACGGCGGCAGAATTATATCGAATATAATATCATGGGTTAGGTGTATTCCCGTGTCATAGCGGCTGACTGCAAGTGCCGCGCCCGCCAAGACAAGTCCCACGGTATAGGGAAGCGAAAGCCGCCGGGCGACAATCGCAACGAAGATGGCAATGACCATTAAGGCCAGCGTTTGGCCGATAACGACGTCCATGCCAGTTTATAACATAGGCATGTCCCATGCATAGCTAGATCGAAGCGAGTCCAGTCAATGCCTGCTTTGCGCCAATAACGGCGTCTTAGTCGAGACGCGTCGTGGAAGTGCAACGTTAAGGTGCAGCAAGTCTCTTCGCGCCAGGCCCGTAGCGGGATCGGCAGTAACGGACCTTAATGCCCATGTCGATTCTTTTCCACCACTGCCAAAACGATCAGCAAGAACGTCAGCACCCGCGGCAAATAATAAAGCGGTTCGAATTCCAAGACGTTGCTCAGCCCCAGAACCAGTTGGCTGATGGCATAAATCCCAAAGGCGATGGCGAATATCAGAAAGAAGCGGTCCCGGGTGCGAACCCAGAAGCGCAGAAAGAACAGCGCAACCAGAAACGATGCCATCGACACCGCGCCCGTCAGGATGGATCGCAACGTTTCCATCACGCGGCATCCCAAATCAGGCCGTAAAGCAGCACTGTCAGGGACGCCAGCGCCACCAGCAGACGCAAGACCGAGAGATCGACCTCGGGCAAAATGATTTTGTCGATCACAAGTAAGGTATTGTTGACTGTCAAGCCCGCGAAGCAGAGCCCGCTCCACAGTAAAAGCCGATAGCGTTGCCGGAAGAAGGCCCGCAGTAGTTGAATGGCGCAGATTAGGGCGACCAGGGCGCATAGGCTGTAGATTGCCGCTGCCATCCTATTTGTCCTTTCGGAAGCGAAACGCATCAGCGAATTGCTGGATGCGGGCCGGCTTGTTGTGAATCAGGTTGGTTACAGGAATCAGGAACCTCGCATAGAGTTCCGCCAAGCGGTCGACGATTTCCGCCTGGTGAGAAGCGGAGCCGTAGCGGTAAACACCTTCGCTGGCGACACAAAGGCCGCAGGCGGTAAGCCGTGCCAATATCTGGACAGCGGCGGCTTCGTCCAGATATATCCGGCCCGAAACACCCTGCACGCTCCAGTCTTGATCCGCATATTTGCGCAGCAGCAGAAGCGCCTCCAGTTCGGACACGGAATCGATATGATCCAGAATAAACTGGCGGACATCGGCGGGGATCAGCTCAGACGGCATGATGCGCCAAGCGCCGAGCGCAAATAAAATAGGACGGAAAAAAGCTCATCTATCCGGTTCCTGCCCGCAGCTCATAAAACTCCCGATCGCCGGCTGCGGCAATGCCAAAAAGTTTCGCTTAGTGCGCCGGGAGCATATCTGCAGGCGCTTCAATTTGCTGATTCGCCGGTAGATCGGCCCATGCGAAATTGCCATCGGGATGGCCTCCGCTACACGCGCGTCATTCCTTCAGGAAATTTTCCGCCAACGCGTGGTACAGCGATTCACGCTGGATCAGGCGGCTGACGCCATAGGCGATCATTGCCGCCAGCAGAAGGGGCAAGCGCATGCCGGTGGCCGCCGTCATTTCGCCGATAATTACGGCAGCGGTGATGGGTGCCTGCACCGCCCCGGCAAAATAAGAGCACATGCCCAACAGCACGATAGCCCCTATGGCATGCACTCCCAACAGCTGAGCGATGATGCTGCCCATCCCGGCGCCCACAGCCAGAGACGGCGCGAATAGACCGCCGGGGATGCCGGACAGTGTCGAGGCGAGAGTGGCCATGAACTTCAACGGCGCAAAGCTCCAGCCCATGGCATGGCCCTCCACCGCTCCCCGCGCGGCCTCATAGCCGGTGCCGTAGCTGTCGCCGCCACTGAGAAAGCCGCAGGCCGCCACGACCATCCCGCAGGCAAGGGCGGCGATCAGAGCCCGTCGCATCGGTGCGGGCGTCATCCAGGCCCGCAGGCGGGTATTGCCCCAGAGCACGGCGCGGGCGAAGCAACCACCCAGCATGCCGCCCAAGACACCACAGACGAACACCGCAACCCAGTCGATCGTCACGATCAGCATGGAGTTGCTGCTGCCGAAGTAATTGTAATTGCCCACCAGGCCCAAACTGGCTATGCCCGCCAGGATCACGGCGATCAGTACCAACGCACTGGACCGCTGCTCGAAGGCGCGGCCCATCTCCTCGATGGCGAAAACGATGCCCGCGAGCGGGGTGTTGAAGGCGGCAGCGACGCCCGCCGCCGAACCGGCCAGGATCAGGCCGCGCGCCTTGCCCATGCCGCCCCACTGGCCGCATTTCAGCATGATCGCCGCGCCCACCTGCACGGTAGGCCCCTCACGTCCAATTGAAGCGCCGCCTACCAGTCCAAGAAGTGTGAGCGCGATCTTTCCCAAAGTCAGCCGCACCGACAGCAGTGCCTCACGGCGTCCACGGACGCGCCGGGCCGCGATTGCCTGAGGTATGCCCGACCCCTGGCTGCCGGGAAAAAACCGCCGCGCCAGATAGGCCGACAACACGAAGGTTCCTGGCGTCAGGATGAAGGCCAGCCAGGGATGAATCAGGAGATGATGGAAAAGTTCGGTGGCGCGGTTGGCCGCCCAGGCGAAGGCGACGCTGACCAGTCCCACCGCGACGGCGCCACCCCAGAAAACCAATCGCATCCGCCAGCGCTGGCCCGACAACAGATGGCGACGGCGGATGTGAGGCGCGAAACTCATCTAGTCTTAGTAACCTCGCGGCCTTGACGAAGAAATAGGCTAGTATGTCGCTGGAACCCTCTAATCAGAGGGATTTGCATCAGAAACTGAATGGTCAACGGCCTGCTAGGTCCATCGAGGGACAATGAGATACGATCATCGTGTTAGCCGAGGGCAAAAAAATGCTCGAGCAAGTACATGATGCCCTTTGGGTCGCGGAAGGAGAGATCGTCAGCTTCTTTGGCATCGCCTATCCGACGCGTTCGGTCATCGCCCGATTGGAGAACGGACATTTATGGATATGGTCGCCAGTCAAGTTGACTGAGAATTTGCGCGCAGAAGTGGATCGGCTGGGTCCTGTTCGACACCTCGTAAGCCCCAACAAACTCCACCACCTTTACCTGCACGAGTGGAATTCAGCCTATCCCGAGGCAGCGCTGTGGGGGCCGCAATCGACAATTAAGAAATGCTCGGACCTCTCGTTCCGCGAAGCGCTAAAGGACAGCCCGCCGCCCGAATGGCGTCCCGATATCGACCAGGCATGGTTTCGCGGTTCGTTTGCCATGGACGAGATTGTCTTTTTCCACCGCCCCTCCGCCACCGCAATCGTCGCCGATCTAATCCAGACGTTCAGCGATAACTTTCTCCGAGAACATTGGGGTCGGTGGCGCTTCCTGGCGCGCCTCGACGGCCTCACCCAGGACCAGGCCTGCGCGCCCCTGGAATGGAGATTATCGTTTATCAACCGCGCACCAGCACGGCGAGCGCGCGACAAGGCTCTAAGCTGGAATTGCCAGCGCGTTATTGTGGCCCACGGCGAATTGCCGCGCGGGAATGGCAATGCCTTTCTTGCAAAGTCATTTCGCTGGCTCGGCGCCGGAGCATAGTCAGCGAAAATAACCTCATCGCCAGAATAGATCGGCGAGCAACAGCAACAGAACGGCACCCAACAGGCCACCCATGAAGACGATCTTCTGCCAGGGTTTGCGCAATTCGATTTCGCCGCCGCGAACCTTATCGGCGGACCACTCGGGATGGGTCGATGCCATCGTCACCTCCAAAATGGGAACGGCAGCTTGTCGCTTTCACGACTTTGCTGCCGTTCGCGCGACGGTTGGCTTCCTTTCGGATCAACATGTCGTAGGATAGGTAACGGAGGAATAGAAGAGCCGTTCCGGCTGAAATATCGGCAAATTTCCTAACGCTCTAATGCAGTCCGATGTCCGGCTTGCTCGTGACACGCTCCACGATCAGGCCAAGCACCTTGACCACCATAAAAGCATATTCAATAGGCTTAATGCGTTCGCCGGTCTTGCCGTCGTGCGAATCGAACTGCACATTGACAATGAACTGCCGTCCTTTCGCTGTGCCGATATAGCGGAAGTGCAAGTCTGTCGGGTTGTCGCCGTGCAGGATTTCCGTCGCTTCAATCTCACCCAATTCGTGAACCTCGCCCCGCGCGTGCGTCATGTTTACGCTTTCCCCTCGCCATAACTCGCAAACAGGACGAGTTCGGCATCTTCGCCGTTGCCGGCCAGCGGGAGATACAGCTCATGAAAGACCAGGGACCGTTCGGCGGCCTTGGAGATATGACGAGACCGGCGGGGCTTGCGCCCGGCGACGACAGATTCCAGCTCCTTTCGCAGCGGCTCGGCGACATTAGGCTCTAGGTCGGTGATCGGCTTGCCGGTCATTTCGCCGCCAAAGCGGGCATGCAAACCTGTCCCGCAAAGGCGGAAAACGGGGCCAGTTCGGGGCCGGAGTTCAAAAAGCGCAAGACTGCCAAGCCATGGCCGGAGAGCCGAAACCGGCAGGTCAGCGCGGGCCGGCAACCGGTCTCCTGCCCGCCGTTCTTCCCAAAGCGCTGCCAGCGCCTGGAGCTTCTGATTCGCCCGTTCGGCCATCCTGCCACCGCAAGCTGCAAAGGGTTGTGAGGGCATACTAACAGATTTGGTGATTTTCACCAAACAGATAGCGGCGAGTTCCCGAGTGCCCATGGTGTCGCATGGTCACTCCACGCCAGATTCGGGCAGGCCGCGCGTTGCTGGGTTGGACCCAGCAATTGCTCGCGGATCGGGCACTCGTTGCCGTCAATAGCGTCAGGGCGGTCGAACGCGGTCTGTCATATCCCAAGGAAGAAACCGTGGAGTCCATGCGGGCGGCGCTGACCAAAGCCGGCATTGTCTTCCTGTCCGAAGACGTGATGGGAGAAGGTGTGCGTCTTGCCAAGCCGGCGGCGCGCCGAAAATAATCCAAGAGCTGATCGCTTATAATTCTCGCACTCTGCTCGGATCGGTTTATCATCCGATCGGTGGAGTGTGTAACATGAGTAACCCCGCTGTTGCGGACAGAGCGCCCGGCGACGATCACGTTACGGCGTATGACGAAGCCCATTTCGCGTTATATCTGAGATTGCTGGATGCCAGCCAGGCCCACGCGAACCCGAAAGAAATGTGCCGCACGATTCTGGGACGCGATCCGGACTTGGACCCGGAGGGCCTGAACAGCCTGGACAGCCATCTCAGCCGTGCGCGCTGGATGTGCGAGAACGGCTACAAGGATTTGCTTTCATCACGCGAGTAAGCGCGCAAAACCGCCGTCCATCAGCATGCGGCCCTGCGCGATGGCACGTCGAACATGGTCGCGCAGATGATTGTCCGGCAGCCCCCAATCTGCCAACACGCGCCGCTCGCCGAAAAGGCTGATGGCAATATCGCGATGGCGGGCGCCGGTCATCGCGCCATCAAGGGCCTGCAGGATGCGGGCCATGCGCGATGCCCGCGCCTCGGCTGGATAAAGATGTTCGCGAAGAGCTCCATAATCTGCCAGGTCAGCGAGACGCCGGAGCGCCAAGGTCCGCTTTCCCGACAGGGACGCCGGGGCGACCGCGGGCGTGAAAATACCTGGGCCGGCGTTTGGACGGGTATGCATTTCGAGCTGCAAGTGCCGACCTTGATCGGCGAAAACGATGTGGGTGACTTCCCGATCTTCAATCACCTGCATCCGGCAGGACAGACGATCAAGATCAATGCTTGAACGCAGGGCCGTGAGTGGCGGTTCGCCACTGACAACCGGAAGGATTTCGTCACAAACCGTCTTGGTCCAGGCGGGTGCTGCCTGGTGTGCGTCCAGAATCGGATCTTCGAAGACGCACCATGGGCCAGTCTCGCGCGACGCCCGCCGCGCCGCGCTGGGCCACATAGGCGTCGCGATAGCGCGGACTTCGCCGTAGAAACTCCCACGCGATCGCGCGTCGCGGCAATGTCGTGATCCAGAAATAAGATTCGCTATCGCGCCATTCGGACATCGGCGGTGTCGGGCCCGCCCGATTGAGTACGATGTTCATCGCACAGACCCACCACTGACCCCCGGCCCGCGTTGAGTTCGAATGCATAGAATGTGCGGTGCAATCTAAGCGCGAAATAAAAACTGGCGCAACAGCCGCATCTTTATGACAGTTCCCTAAAGCATCGCTGGAACTTTGCTTGTGGTTGAATTGCTGCCTTCCTCCAAATGCTGTGCATGTTGAAGCACTCGCCTCCAACGCAGCTCATTTTGAGACAGGCAAATTGACTACGGTGTAAACATGCCGGTGGGGAGATGTGTCCTCATAGTCGGCTATTCCCCTCGCACCTCAACAATTTCACCACGATTTTTAACAAGCGCGATTTCAATACCGGCCAAGGCACAGCGTGGCGCCAGCCTTGTGGCCAATCGCAGGGTGGATTCCGTATAAGGTACGACAGCGACTTGCCGACCAGGTGACGGGTTAGCCATAAGCAGACCGACGGTCTCACATAGACCTTTGTAAAGTCTGGACACCTGACCAGAATGGCGGGTGTTTATGATTCCACCCTTACACTCAGCGGAAATAATTTGACCGCCAATTTCGGCCACAACGTCACCCTGGCCTGACTTCGGGTTGACAACGATCATTCTACCCTCAGCGTCAGCGTAACTACCGCCATAAGTCGTTTTTCCAGTGCGCGATACGATTGAAAAGCCCTGTCGCCCGAGCCAACCGGCGAAATCAAATTGTTTTCCATGCTCACCGTCCGGATGGATATGGACCAACTTTGTCGGCTGGGTTCGCAGCAAGTGCATCGCGTATGCAACCATTACGGCTCCTTCGTAGAGATGGTGCTCCTGCTTGCCGGCGACCTTTCCTACGCGGTTTGGAGGAGGAGCTTTAGCTGCAATTAAATCATCGAAATTCATTGCCAACTTTCTGCGAAATAATCGCGCAGAGAACCACTCTTCTGTGGAAGCGTAGCCCCACCGCTTGTAATACCAAGGTATGTCGATGTTCTAACTCTAGTTTGTGCTATTCCTAAAGCCGTATCGAGAGCGATGCCGTGCTAGATTCTGTCTGTGAGTTTGTGTCAATCCGTGCAATTTGACTGGTTCATTCAAACGAAGCGCCGATGCAGCATCAGCGGAAAGCAGACTTGATACGATAACCTCTCCATTGTCCCCAAAACTTACAAGTCCTGCATCGAAAGCAGAATCCCACAACGCAGAAAGTAATAAGCCATTGTGGACATCGAGCCGCAACGCATCAGATTCGCATTCGGCCCAGGGCACGATATGCGACGCCCTAAGCAGCTCCGTATCGGTGATACCGGTCAAAGGGCACCGACCGCCCCAATAAGCCATTAAGGCGTTCCGAAATATATTCTGTCCGACCCGCTGTACGACCAATCGCTCAGCTTCAGTGTTGGTGGGCATATCTCGTATAGCTGCTCGAAAACTGTCGAGCGGCACGTCGGGGAGGCTCAGGCTCAGGCGGTAAACATGCTCAAGGGTGTCATAAAGTGCGCCAAGCGTATCGAATTCAAACGTTTCGATCCCCGGTCCCGCAATTTCTGATCGGCGCACGTTTCCAATTTCGCGGCCAACTTCCGCGCGACCGATTGACAATAGCCACGGTCCCTTCGTCGAAGCACCCGCGATCCATATGGCGCCTGGTACCGTTGTAGACTCGAATTTCAACCACCCAGCTTCCGTCCCGCGCTCGGATCGAAAACCGTTATTTGATGCGGCTTTCTGTGCTTCAGTGCGAACAACAAAGCCCGGCGGGTTCTCAGGTGCATTCATAGATCGGCCTTAAGCAAGCGATCTTGAGCCGGGGCGCCCCTAATGGTCAGCGCCAACCACGGAGCAACGCGGAACTCATTGGGTGGCTCTGTTGTAGTAGTTACAATGTATTGGAACAGCGGACTAGGACCGAAAGCCTCAAGGCGCGCCACAAATCCGAATAGGCGGTGGTAGATTGAGGCGCCGAGGTCAGCTTCACGCGGGCTGTCGTGCACCAGAAATCCTGAGAGCCGCGTCCGCCCCTCGATTGTCATTGCAAGAACCGCAAGGTCAAATGCCACAACTTTGAGAGATTCAATAGCAGCCGTTGATCTCTCGCCAGCAAGCTGTACCTTCAACGCTAGGCCGTTGCCGTCCAGTTTCACCTCGCCGTTGATATCGCCGGGGACAAATTCCCGAAGCACAGAATCAAAACGCGCCGACAAATGTGAGATGGTATCCGCGACGGACGCACGATGCGCGGCCAGCGTTTCGCGAGTTTTCGTCAGGCGTGACTCGATTTCATCCAAACTTGATGTATTTTTCGAGCGGTCGACAATGAGCGTATCGTAGTCTTCAGCTTCACGCAGCAATCGCTGTGCGGCGCGGATCGCCGATGACCGATCATCAAAGGCGCGCTCCAGCGTTACGACTGTCCTTTCAAAGGATTCGAGCCGTTGCCTTGCGATTGCGGCGTCAGCAAGCAGCTTTGGTTTTTTAATTGTGAGTTGCTGTATCTCGGCCTCTTGCAATTGGATTGTTTCGCGATTTTTTGCAATTCGCACCTGCAGGGCGCTCAGATCGCATGTCTCAGTCGATATACCGCATCCTTCAGCCAGGGCTTTGCTGATCGGGACCTCACAGATTGGACAAACCGGATTCTGTTCTTTGGCCAATTTGGCGTGCGCTTCCGGCAATTCGGCGCGCAACATCGCCATGGTCTTGTTAGTGAGCTCCGTCCGAAAATCAATCTCTCTTAGGTCAGACGTCAATCGCGCCAATTCGTCTGAAGCTTCTTTCCGCTCGCTACGAGCGCGTTCCAGATTTGTGGTACTGGCCTCGGCAGGCAATTCGAGAAGTTTCGCAAGTGCTGCCGACGCCGCTGCCTTGAACGCATTGCCGTCAAGACCTGATGCTGTGCCTGGTTCTGTACCGCCGCCTAACTTACCAACCAAGGCGTTGCGTGACCTTCGTATGCTCCAATCAATCTGCGCGGATTGCTCGCGTGCGGCTGCCGCGGCCTTTGCATCCTCTTGCTCTGTCCGCCGGGCTGCAACTTCCTCCGGCAAAAGGGCACCTATGAATGCGCGAATTATCGTGAGCCGATCGTCTTCAGATCGACCGCGCACCGGCGATCGCGAATCCGTATCCGGATCGCGCCACTCGATGTGCTTTCCAAAGCGACATTCCTGGTCACGCGTGGCCCACGCTAGCGAAGCCTCCCACGCGCCATTCTCTCCAATTGGCGCTGGCATCAATTTTGCGGCATCGCCGATAATTGCAGTGGTTATCGCGGCACGAAGGGGTTCTATCCCCGTTGGAAGAACCCCCTCGCGGAATGCTGCGTCGAACGACCCATCCTGCATGACAATATCATGCTTGTGGTCACCCAGAGCGCGCACGACAATCCATAGTCGCCCGGCAAGCATGACCTCAGCGCCAACGTGCCCTTTGGGAAACATCTTCCAAATAAGAGCCCGCTGACCTTGTGGAGCAAAGCTATCCTCTCCCAGGCAATATCGTAGCAATCGGCAGAACGTAGTTTTCCCGCTACCGTGGCCTATGGGCGCGGTCTCGGATGTTCCGGGATCTGGTGACCAGACGATGTTTAAACCTGGCCTTAGTTCTACCTCCCGCACGATCCTGCGGGGTTCTCCCCATATGACCAGGCGACGGACCCAAAGATTAGGTTCGTTCATCCCGGGCTTAGCCGTGATCGAGAAACCAGAATGGGTAAATAAATCACGCTGCATTGGCCCGAACCCAGCTGACATCCAGCGCAGGAAGGTCACTCGTCGCACTATCAAGTGTAATATTTTCTAGCGCTTTCAGAACAAAAGTGGCGCGGCCGTAGGGCCAACCCAACGGATCGATTTCGAATTGACCAAGATTGGGACCGGCTACCCATGTTTGCGCGCTTGCATCTTCGGCAATCGCCTTCATACCTCGAAGCTGGGTAACCGCGCTTCGCCAGCCGGCATCAATCGTCGGAGTAAACGCGGCAACATTCTGTGCCGCTACTGTCTCCGCGGATGATCCGATCAGCCTGCGCCATATTGCCCGCTCGGTGTCAGGAAGATGTCGGGTGAGATATCGCGGTTGGAGCGCATAAAGGGCCGCCAAACGCACATGACTGATCGGTGTCGCCTTTGGCAATGCCTTAATGAGGGCGGCGAGTTGTGCCAGAGTTGCATCAGCGCCCGGATTCGAATTTGACCAAGCGCCATCCGCCAACGCCGCTAAGTTAATCGGCACTTGTATAGGAGCAGCCGCACTTGCTGCCGTCGGCAAGGATACCTGGCCGCGCTCCATCTCATCCCATGCGGCCAGGACCAATCGTTTGGTGCGGTATTCGCCAAAACGGCTAAGCTCATTCTTTTTCAATACACGGAATGTTTCAGAGGGATAGTCGGGCCCTTTAACGTCTACGGGATCGAGAATATACTGAAGCTCATCGCGTTTCAGTCCATAAGCGCGGGCGAACCAGGCATCAAGATCGGCACGCAACACCGCTCTGCGTTCTTGATCCCACTTGTAAACCGGCCCTGTATAACCGAGTTCACGCGCAAACCCGGCGAGTGAATCACTGGTGTAGACAAGCTCTATGACTCTTGAATTGATAAAGGCGCAGTCAACTTCCGTAAACCGCTCAGGGGCGAGGAAAGGGAATTGATCAACCATGAATACGTTCACGTTCATGGCAGGTACTTTTTGCCGGACCGCGTAGTCAAAGACTAACGAATTCATTGTCGCTAAGAAGCAACCGACTTTGGGTATCAAGTCCTGGCGTATGGTAAGAACGGTGGCGCTATTGCCGACCCCACACTTGGGTAAAGCTGAGGCGACAAATGTCCGTTCATTTCTGGAGTCCGAAACATTCCTATACGCGATCAGCCAATCTGCGACCCACTTGCGAGATTCCAGTTTCGCTTCCACCTCGGCTTTCGGCACATAGTATCGTGCTTGTGCCGTCAGCGTCGGGTCGCCTTTCATTGCATCGGAGATGTCAGCCTCTGAATCGCCGATTGCGCTCGCCCACCGGTGATCAAAATGCCAAAACATCTTTGCTTCATAGAGCGGGGTATGCGTCGCAGACGGAAATTCTGAGAAAAGCGCGCTGTCGATTGTCATATGAAACATTTGAAGAAAATCAGCGCCCCACGAACTTTTCTTTTCCGCCCGGTCAACGAGAGGGGCGCCTGTGGTGTAAAGCTTCCTCAGTAAAATGAAGTCCTGTTCAGATCTAAGAATTGGCAGCGTTTTCGTATTGGGGTTGAACAGTTTTATGTCGTTCGCGGTAAGCACTATTCGCTTTCTGATATCATTCAAATCGGCGGTACTTGCGGCAAAGAAGCAAAGGTCGATCTGCTCGACGGGAGTTCTGGAAATACATACCGCGGCGAACTTATGTTTGGTATGAAGGCCGTGGAAAAAGCCGCCACGATTTTCGAAGTCAAAGAATGACTTGATCAGGCGATGTTCGGTGAAATAGCCGAATAGCGCGGAGGTCGCGCTCTCGGTGGCGATACCGCTTGGCACCAGGATTCCCAAACGGCCACGCTGCGAAAGCAGCGTCACACCAAGCTCGGTAAATAACGCATATGTATTTAGGTCGCCTCGTGCAGAGTATGGAAACCTCTGCGAAGCGCGACAGTAGAGTGTCGTCGCCTCTGAAGTTCGCTTTTGGTGTTGATATTCAACGAACAGCCTTTGCTCAAATGATCCAAGCGGCGCGTTCGCTAATGCGGCGACCAGCGCCTTGCGTTTTGAGGCTGTTTTCGCGCCCGCAATTTCTGCGTGGCGTGTCGCAAAAAATTCAACTTCTTGAAGCTTTGTACGCTCCCATGGCGGATTTCCTAGGACAACGTCGAATCCACCAGACGACATGATGTCGGGAAATTCGAGAGGCCAATGGAATGCTCCCGATTCAGCGACCAATCCTTCCGAACGGCTCAACATGTCCTCTGATGGCAATTTTCCAGCCATCGCCTGCCAAAGATGCGCAGTGGTGGGAACAGTAGCCGCGTCGGCCCCCTCAGGTGTACCGCTCTTCGGGACGAGAAAGGCTGCTACATATAGATTGGCCGCCACACGTAACGCCAATTGTCGTGGCGATGAATGAACAGCCTCATAACGAGCGCGCTTTAGCGCGATTTCCGCCGGGCTATCTTCCGGTAGGGCTCTGAACGCCCGCACTTCACTAGCCAGCGGTCCCATTGGCGGAAGCTTTCCAGATCCGCCCGAAAAATCGAGACTCCCTTGACCGTCGCGCTCAGCTCTATTTCGTTTTTCAAAATGCTTAGCTACGTCTTTCTCGTCGCCAGTTAGCATCTTGTAAGCGCCGTCCGGAATGCCCTTACGGAGCGCTTCAAGATCGTAGATGCCAAATAATGAGTCCCCGCAGCGTATATTCGAATCAAGAAAGCCCAGTGGCTTGCCCGGTTCGACAGTCTCGATCCACAGCGCAACCTTGGTCAGTTCGACCGCCATCGGGTTGTGATCGACACCATAAATGCAGGATCGCGCGACTTCGCGAAGGGCATGACGATAATCACCAGCAGATGCGACACCGCCGGAGCGGACTCGCGCCACTCGCGTTGCTATTCTGCGTGCCGCCGCCAACAGAAAGTGTCCAGAACCGCAGGCAGGGTCGATAACAGACACGCCGAGAAGAGCTTCGGCTGCATCATTGGCCTTAGCCTCAACGGCATCAAGCACTGGGTCTAGTGCGCTGTCGAGTAGCGCCTGGACGAGAAAATCGGGGGTATAATAGCTACCGGTAGTTTTGCGAGCATGGCCTTTGGCTTCACCGCCCTCTGCGAATGCTATCGCACGGCCATCGTCAGTGAGATGTGGCGTAAGTTCTAGGAGACTTTCATAAACCGAACCTAATTCTTCGGTTTCCATGTCGCGCCAATTGACAAAAATAAGGCCGGAGGCTTCGCGCAACCAGGCAAGGCGATAAATAGCCTCCATAAGGGCGCGGTTCGATAAGTATACTGTCTCTAGGTCGGGAAGCGTGCCTGGCGCAAACAGGCCATCAAGTGCCGGCAATCCAAACAGGGGCTCGCCACGAGCAAGAGCGGAAAAAGAAACTAGGAGCCCTTCCCACCTGTCGTGATGCTGGTCCCAAGCCGCGCGGCGAACCGCCCTATCACGAAGCAGGCTGACCGAATAACCATCCCTATAGAGCTTCCGCGCTTCGACAGTTGCATCAGGCGTATGTAGTAGTTCCCGATCCTCAGCCGTAAGCAAAAATATCAATCGGTAGACCAAACGCAGCAATTGGCTGAAATAATTTGCAAGGGGCAGACGCCCAGTTCGAACTTGTTCGCGTAATGCACCGTTTTGCGCATGAGCAAGAAAACCCGTTCCGAGGGCCAACAACGCCGCCTCGACGCCATCGCGTAAGCGATCCCGAGCCGCGAGACCTTCGCGCTGTCCCGCCTCACGCCACTGTTCGAGAACACAGTCTGAAGGGGCGGCGTCAGGTGCGCCAAACCGGCTGGAATGCAGCAAAAGCCAAAGCGCAGTAAAGTCAGCAAAATTGTCGTTTTCAAAAATACGTCGCAGATCTGCCTCAATATAGGCAGGTCGAGTGAGACTCGCGTTGTCTCGCAGCAGCCGCAGCACCTCACCATTGCAGCACATACCCCAAAGTGCATGTTCGTTGGCATTCAGCCAATCCTGAGCGGCAGATGCCGCCGAGCGGCGGCGGCCCTCTGTTGCGAGGTGAACGCTTGGACGATCGAGTTCATCGCTGGGCGGCACAACCACGATCGGTACACGACCCTGCAGACCTTCTAGCGTGACGGCAAATGGCCGCCCCTCAACGGTTCTTGTGCCGATCCGCGCGATGTCAGCAAAGCAGAATACGTCTCGAATGAGCGCCTCGACAAAAACAATCGCCTTTTCCGATGACGGCGCAGCCACCATGTTCAAATCGGCAAAAAGTGCCTGCCCGATTCGAAAGTAGCGGGCAATCTCGTCCCGCAGCGTTAACCCCTTTGGAATTCGATAGTCAGCCTCACTTTGGTGAGCTGCCTTTAGGGCGGCCACCTGCGCAATCGTAGCCGGCGCTATAAGCGCGCCTTCGACTGTTATAGCGTCGGTCGCAAGTGTTATTGTCCGTGTGGTGCGGCGCATCCTTAAGCGTCCGCCGGCAAAAGCACATAAAGGCCGATGATATCGGGAGGGAGCACGGGTTCGACGGTAACTCGTGGCACACCCACGCCGGCAGTTCGCACCCGCGCATGGTCTTGCGCGAGTTCGATTGCTCGACGCTGTGCGTAAGACCCAAGCGCGCCACTTAATCCGGTCGAAACTCGCTCGCGAGATTCATTAATTAGCCGCTGCCGAGCTACGGGAGCCAAATCTCCACTCGCCGGACTCTCCAATAACGCCAGAGCTGCCGTTCCTTCCGCCCCAGCTTCATCGCTCTCAGATTCGAATGCTATCGCGCCAGCTTCCTCGACAAGCAGCAGCCGCTCGCGTCGGCCGTGTACAATCATTTTGTAGCGCAGTCTGAGCAGTAAAATTGTGGTCACTAACCTTACTGCTGCTGTCGGCCAGGCGCCGGTACGTCCGAGTGCGGCCACTGGCGTTGAATTTGGATCGAGCGCGCCCTCCAACAACGCTTCTGCGAGGGTCGCAGGAAGCGGATGGCTTCGCGTGACCATCTCTGCGCCAATGACGGGAGGTTCTTCAAATGAGAGTGAAACCGAACCTTCCAGACCTCGCGCCGACAACCGCTCCCTCACAGTTGGCGGCAATGCACCAAGATGTGCTTTAATTAGGTTACGTTTGACTGGCTGTAGTGGGGCGTCAAGCCGACTCAGTGCCCTCTCCATGAATCGTAGTACCTGATCCGGACCACCAAGAAGATCACGCCAACGCCGCCACTCTGGTGCAACTTCTTCGGGCTTGAGCGCATTTTGAGCAAACCGTGCGCGAGAACGACGCTCGCCCTCTTCGGCATCGCGCCATCGTGTTTCAACTTTTTCTGCATCTTCGCGAAGGCCAAAATCCAGCGACAGTTGCTGACTTCGCCCTTGTCTTAACAAGACCGCGTTCATCAGGGCGCCTGTTACCGCGCCGCGATCGTCCGGCAAGGGCACCGTGACGCCTGTCGCCTTTCGGATGCTTTCTGCCTTTCGGAGAATCACCTCCAGAACTGCGCCATCTATGGCGCTGTCTGGTGAATACAGAAGGATCGATCGTACTAGTGACGCCGGTTGACCGAAGCGATCAACCCGACCTTCGCGTTGCTGGTGGCGTGTCGGATTCCATGAAAGGTCGTAATGAATGACCGTATCAAAGAGAGACTGAAGATTTATGCCTTCTGAAAGGCAATCCGTTGCAACTAGCAGCCTCTGTTCGGTTTGCGCCATGTCATCGACACGAGCGCGACGTTCGGATGGAGTAAGCTCGCCGGTTACTGCTTCAATGCGAAGTTTCGGAAACGCTTTGCGTAACTCGGCCGCAACGTGATGTGCGGTCGCGATGAACCTGCAAAAGACAACCGGATTGCACCCCTCAAGAACAAGGGGGCTAAGTTCCTTTACCAACGTATTTAGCTTTGGGTCCGCCGACTTCATGAGTCGCTCCGCCCGTGTAACTAGCGCGACCAGAGAGCTCTTATCCGCCAAACCAGATGCGGGCTCCACGTCAACGGCGTCGGCCTCATCGGCGTCGTCATCAAAGATTTGCTCTTCAAGCCTATCGGGTTCCGCGCCAACGCGATTTCGCAATGCGTTCGCGGCGGCGGCCGGGGACGATCCTACGCAACGCATCAGCGCCAATGTCCCCCAGAATGCCAGTCGGCGGCGGCGTTGATCGGAGCCGGCACCCCCGACAACGTCCAGGCAGTAGTCGAGAACCGCGTCGTGAAAGTCACGATGCTCTGAATTGAACGAATATGGGCATTCTTTCGCATGATGACGAGGAAAGACGCGATCTTCGCCCCATTCGCGGCCGGTAATATCTATTCGACGCCTCTGAATAAAATGGCGGGCTAGCCTTGCGCGTGAGGTTTCGTCATCGAGCGAGGCAACACCGAAACCCTGGTCCATCAGTCCAAGAAGGCGATTGAATGCCTCTTCATCACCGCTATGGGGAGTAGCGGTCAGCAATAGCAAATGTCGCTCTGTGTCAGAAGCGAGACGTGTCAACAATTCAAAACGCTGTTGTCGTCCCTGGCCTGTGCCAACACAAGAATGTGCCTCGTCAACAATCACTAGCTTTGGGCACACGCGTGCGAAGCTTTCGCGGCGTTTATCGGCCTTAATATAGTCCAGGCTGACCACGGTATAGGGGTGAGCGTCGAACAGTGTTTGTGATGCTGGCAGCCCGCGTTCCAAACGGGACGCAGACGACGCAGTTACCGCGGCCGCGTCAAGGTCAAATTTACTGCGCAGCTCATCGGTCCATTGTTCTACCAGATGCGGGGGACATAAAATTGAGAACCGATCAACCTCGCCGCGATCTATTAGCTCGCGTAGAACTAAGCCGGCCTCAATCGTTTTACCGATACCAACGTCGTCTGCGATAAGTAACCGGACAACCGGGAGACGGAGCGCCATGAGCAGTGGTACAAGTTGATAAGCTCGGGGCTCAAACCCAACGCGCGCTGCTGATCGGAATGGTCCAGCGCCGCGTCGTAGCGAAAGCCGCAGCGCCTCCGATAGAAGCAACGCCCCATCCTGTGTTGCGGCATCGGCAATTTCCGGAATACCGAAGTGCGCCGTCCGGATCGGTATTCGTTCAAGAGCTGGAAAAACTATTTGGGCATCAGCTTCTGAACCTGAGAGCGGCCGAAGACAAAGCGTCTCTGGATTCGCAGTAGGCAGCGTCACCCATTCTCGTCCTCGCGCGAATACGAGGTCTCCAGGTGCGAAGCTGGCACTCATATCGCGCCTCCGATTAAGGCGACGAGATCAACGGGAGGCGTTTCACCGGGATCTTTGGGCAGCGCCACTACCGCATAGCCTAAAGTTTTTGCTGCGCGAGTTGCTCCATCTGTAATCGGTCCAATTCCTGCCGCTACGCGGTGCTCAGGCCACACGAAACCAAGCGAAGCGCCATCGACAATCAATGGATTCCCGTGAGGTATTGGCAAGCGCCACATCTTAAACGCATTTGACCAGGAGTTGTTTGGGTCGTCGTCACGAGAGGTGTGCGTTGGGTGGACATGGCTCCTTGCCAATCGCAACAATATCCGGAGCACATCAGCATCCTTCCTATCGATGAACTCCTGATCGGGCTGATTGTAGTAAGACAACAAGCAGCGATAACAACCTTTGACACAATCGGCATGCGGGTCTGCCGCAAGAACAGACGAATCGGTTTTTGAGATCGCTTCGTCAATATTGCCGTAGTGCATAAGTTCGAGCGCCACGCGCGCCACGCGTGCCAGCGCCTGAGGCTCGCTAGTTAGCCTCCCCAACACTCCTGCTCCACCCTCAGTAGCCTCGAACGCGAGAATCGCACGACGCTTGCCACGGGTTGGCACTGGCTCTGTAAGAGTCTCGCCTTCCTCAAGTTGAAAAACAATTTCCAAGCCGCGCGACAACGCATGCTGCAACGTTGCCACGGCTGTTTCACTGAGCGGCTCGCCCAACACGCGAACTAGGGCTGCGTTCTTGTTATCTTGCACGATTGGAACGATGCGCTGCTTTATCGGGTCATCGGGCGCGGCAACCCCCTCTTCGTCGATTTCTCCACCAACCCAGCGTCCCGTAGCAGGGTCGATTCCGAATCCAAGAATGCTCTTTTCTTTTCGACGCCTGAGGCCTTTGTTAAGTCGGCTAATTGTCGTGCCCGACGCATAATCGAGCCGAAGAATTGGACCTTCCGAATCGGTCGCAATTGCCGATGTCACGTCGAGCAAGCCGTCTCGACGTGGCCAAGCGAATATCGTTTGAATCTCAAATCCCCGACGTTGACGGTCTTCGTCATTGGCCGTGATTCGCTCTGCGGGCCTCGTTTCCACGTTATCGATGCGCAACACATTGCGGACAGGATGAATTCCAGCCATGGGAGCCCCACAGGCATGGCAGCGTTCTGGTTCGTCTTGTTCATGCCCAGCACCGCACTCATCACAGACGTACATAGTCGCTGTCGCGAGACGCCCACCTTCTTCGCTTCGCACCCCTGCTGGCAGTTTTGCTTTATAAACCCTGTAGGCTCGCCCTTCATGATAAATCAAACTGCCTGGTCCGAACTCGGCGATCGCAAGGAATCGCGCGCGCTGCAAATAGGCCGCTTTAGGGCCCCCGGCTCCCGCTGCGGGGACATAAGCGTAAACAGGCAGGCGCGGGAAATTGTACCCAGGAAGGAAGCCTTCCGTCGCAAGATAGCGGTATGTATAGAAGTCAGCTCCGCCGTTCGCGTTGCCGCGCTCTAATAGAGCGAGCTGTTCATTGGCTTGCGCTTGTTGGACTTTCGCTTCCCGCCGTTCCGCTGCCGAAATGCCATGAGTTTCCGATTTGCGATTGGCTTCTATGAGTTGCGTTCTCGCGCTTTCATAGAGCTGCCGCCAGCGGTCGAAGGCTTTTGAGAAGCGGCGCATCGCATCTGCCGAGGTTGCACTGGCAAATGCAATGCGATCTGCCGCCCAAGGTGCGGCGGTAGGCGTAAGTTCTGCGTCAATGCTTGCGAGGATCTTTTCCATCCGCTTTGCCGCACGAACCGAGACTTCAGACGCGCTTAGAGCGGCAGCAATATCCTTCTGAACTGGCAATAGTTCATTTGTAAGGTCCAGGACATGCGGAATGTCGGCCAATAATTCTTTGCCGGTTTCCGCAAGCCAGACCGCGTGAAGATGAGCTTCGACGAGGTCACGATTGGCGAGCTCGATTGCGGGAGGCCGGACATAGCCATTCACCATCCGGTCTGGCTTTTCGAAATAATATTGATCGTGCGGACTTTGTGCCGCACAATATGTAATCACGAGGGCTGCTTGGCCTGATCGACCAGCACGCCCCGAACGTTGAGCGTAGTTGGCTGGCGTCGGTGGCACGTTGCGTAGGTAGACGGCATTAAGCGCCGAAATATCGACACCAAGTTCCATCGTTGGGGAGCAGAACAACGCAGGCAAAAATACGTCCGGTTCTCCGGCTTGACGCATTGCCTCCTTGGCTTCCGCAATTTTCAATTTGTCTTCGTCGCCCCAGCGAAACCGCCATTCCCTCCATTCCCGCTGCGTCTGTTCCACCTGGGCCGTATGCGCGCGGCTCTCTAACCCAAAGAGTCCTGCGCCACCATTTGCGAGAGCTTTGGCCAGCCCGAGGTAAAGATCGACAAAATATGGATTTGGAATACGCCCGTCCGCTCGCTTATCGGCGACCAGCAATCGAACTGCATTAGCAGCAAGGCGCCAGCCATCAACATCAAAACTGGTCGTAACCTGACGTACCAGTTGGTAATCAGTCGCCGCCGCCAGCAACGACTTCAGAACCGCCACGTATGTCTTGCCATCCAGTCTACGTTTCCAGAGCGTCGGGTGTCCCAGTCGCCGTGCCAGGCTGCTTCGGGGTCCCGCTCTAAGAATCAATGGCTCACCGCGGACCCCAGCGTCAGCCTTCTTTGGCGCGTCAACAATGAGAGCCGCCGCAACTCGTGGATTTTCTTGCTGTGATATAGACCAAGGTTCACGCAAGCTCTGACGTGCGGCATTCGAGGTTGTTTCCACCGTAGCTGGGTCGAGAGCGTCAGCCGTGACCGCCAGCCCACGCCGCATGGTGTCGAGCAGAATGAAAAGCGCTTGCCGGCGCACGGCAGGCTCAGCATTCTTCAACTCGGGCGGTGAATTCACGAATGCGGCGTCGTCTGCAGCCAATTCGTCGAGCGAAAGATAGTCAGCTCGTACCAGTCCCAACTCTTCGAGGTTTGGATTTGTAAAACGCCAACCACGCCTCTGATCGGCCCAAACTCGATAGGCCAGTACCCGTGACAAGGTGCGCTCAGCCTCCACCTGCCCTGCACCCTTTATTTCTGGATCGAGCATCCATTCAATGCGCCGCAGCCGATTAGACGAGGTAAAGCCCAGCGCTGACTGAATCCTTCGACCGAATTCCTCCTCCGGAAGCCCATCGGGTCCAGCCGCGTTTACCGCCGCAAGAATCGCGGCACGCAGAAGGGCAACAAACAGAAAATCGTTAAAGTGACCAGCTTGGAGCGCCGCGTCCTGCCGATTATCTGTGAACCCCAGCAGCTTGCGTTTATCGATGCGTAAATTGCTCTTGGGAGAATTCATCCACCTAAGAGCGGTCGAAACTAAAAGCGTTGTCGCCGAGCTGCGGCCTTCCGCTGACAGACCAGCAAGTTTGTTGATCTCTCGTGCCTGACCTGGCGGTTGGTCCTTACAAGCGGGGCAAAAGCGGAACTTTCCGGGTAAGAACCATGCTCTGCGGCCGCGCATACCAATAACGCCGGCCTCATCAATGATTACCGATTGCGCTGAGAAAGATCGCAAGTTGCTTTTGATGCGCCCGGCAGGGTCGATCCAATCCTCGGGATATTGTTCCGGCGTTCCGTCGAAAGTGAAATCTTCGTCAGCCAGCGGTTCGGGCATAAGGTAGCCGGCTTGTTCAGCTCCGTCCTCGCTATCTAATGGGGACTCGTCGATCGGCCGAGGGAGCGCCCGGCGTGTGCCGTCTTGATCCGACAAAATAATTGGATGATGCTCTTGACCACAGTTGCGACAGAAGAAAGTCGAATACAATCGCGCTTCGGGGTCTTCCGGATCGAACAACTGGCCATCAAGCGTAACGCGGCGACGATTGGGTTCCCTGAGAGTTGAATAGAGACGTCCAGCACCCGAAAAGAATTGGTGAAGCTTAAATGCCAGGAACGCTCGATCACTATTTCCGCCCCGCTCGTTTGCGGGCTTGCTCATAAGGATCAACATTGCTTGAATATGAGATTGACAACGCGTCACATCGCGGCCCGTGCAGGCCGCAAGTTTCTGTGCCGCGTCATTCAAAGTAATAGGCGATCGTCGGCTAAGACGCTGGCCATCTTCAAGCCCGATCTCTAGTTCAATCCAGACAGCAAGGGGATGTGTCCGTAATTCGGCGTCGGAAAGAGAACTGGGAATTTCTTGATCGATTGCCGCCGTAAGGCCGTTCCCTAAGGTCTTCACTTTCATTGCTGGATCGGTCGCGCGTTCCAGACTTTCTCCAATTACCGCGTCGCTATTGATGTTAGTTCCGAACAACCGCGTGGCGACTGATGCAACAGCTACAGATGCGTTCATGCTTGCGTCATCGCTAGCCATCGTCGCGGAAGTGCCAATACAAATTGGCATCCGGTCTCGGCATAAACGATCTCGCAGCCTACGAACCAACATCGCAACGTCCGCGCCTTGGCGTCCGCGATAGGTATGCAATTCATCAAGGACGATGAAGTCGAGATCCTGGGCGTTGCCAATGACCGCTTGATCGATGCTGTTTTGCCGCGTCATAAGCAATTCAAGCATCATGAAATTCGTCAATAGGATGTCGGGACGAAGCACCTGGATGCGCTCCCGCTCCTCTTTGCTCTCTTGACCCGTATATCGCTCAAACGTAGGTCGAAGGTGTTCCGGCAAATCTGATTGATTGATGTATTTCCGTAGTTCTTCCAACTGGCTGTTGGCGAGCGCATTCATTGGATAGATCACGATCGCACGAGTGCGCGGTGCCTCGCCCGAGACTCTCGCTCTGATGGCGGCGTCAATAATTGGTACGAAGAAGCAAAGCGATTTGCCGGAACCAGTACCAGTGGTCACGACAAAGCTTTGACGCGCCGTGGCCTTGGCGACGGATTGAGCCTGATGTCGGTATAGGGTGAGAGGCTGTCCGCCGATGCGGAACACCTTTCCGGTATTTGGATGTAGTGAACCCTCGGCCACCAAGTCATCGATACTGGCGTCGCGCTCGAAGTGTGGATTCAAGCTGACAAGAGGCTCCGGCCAAAACCGCCGGGTGGCGTAGATCGCCTCCACCTTCGTTTTTATGTCGGGAGCGCGTATCTGTGTGAATGATCGCGCGAACCGTGCGTAATCCTCAACCAGCGAGCGGTCTAAATCGAATACGTCCACTAAAACCCCCAAATCGCGGCTGTTTTCCTACTCCGCGGGACCCCAAGCAGCGGAGAAAGTACGTGGAGTCCGGTCGTTTGTCTGCTTCGTCTGGTCCGGTAGTGCTAGATACGATAAGAGGTGGCGCCACGGCCATTGCCACAGGTATAATGCATTTATATCAATGACATAGGCGCCTTACGGGCAGGAGGCCCATGGTTATCAGTGATTAGCCGCCTGGCGCGGTGACGATAGGCGTCGGATTTGGCGCCAGGTCGGCATCCCTGCAACCGCCCCTTTCCCGTGAATTCGCCCCGCGATAGCGGGGATCCATTCCTTGCCGGCAGGAGATCAGTGCCGATTCTAATTTTGCGATTTGGATCACCTGTGGCCTTTAGCAGCCATGTAGGAAGAACATGCTCCTTGGTCCGCGCGGAACTCGAAAGAGGCTGGTCGCAAAAAATACAGTTCGCCATCGTGGCTGCCTAAACGGCAAAAACGATGGGAGGCTTGCCGATCATGCAGCTTTCACGGCGTGCGCGCGAATATTTACCCCAAGACGCTTGCGGACAACGCCAAAAATTGCAGCCAGATTGTCCATGCTGGGATTGCCTCGTTCCGATAGCATCCGATGGAGGCTTTTGCTGGGCGTCTTGGTCTCAACTGCGAGCGCTTCGAACCCTACCGAGGCGTTTACAAGATCACGCAAGATTAGGCGGGCCGCGTGCGGATCACCATTCAAGAACAGCGTTGCCGCCTCATCGAGTAGTGCTTTGGCGAAAGCAGGATCGCGCGCTACGCGCGCGCTTACCGTTTCCTTGAAATCCCGTGTCAGTGCCACCTTGCTACCTCTTGCCTTTGGACCTGGGTCTTACCCCCGCCGCCTTCCGAGCCTTGTATTCGGCTAACAAATTCTTCGCCCGTTCAATGTCCGTTTGCTGGCGTTTCTTAGTGCCGCCAACCAGTAGGATAATTAAGGCCTCGCCATCCTTGCCGAGATAAAGCCGATAACCCGGCCCCCAATTGATCCGGTATTCCCCGATTGCCCCAATCCATTTGACATTCGAGGTATTGCCCATTTCCAGTCGCAGTGTCGCGGTTGCGACCTTGGCGGCGGCCTGGGCGTCGAGATCGTCAAACCACTCCTTGAAAGGGTTGGACCCGTCCTCACGGATATATTCAACAACCTTGATTACCATCATATAGTAACCTATACGTTACCGTCAAGACCAGACGATTCTGTGCCGCTTTAGATTACGACGCGGGCGTTGGCAGCACAGCATCCCTGCGGATTGACGCCGCAGAGCCAGAAAGTCAGCCATGACCGAGAACGGGGCGCCTGAACGGTATTTCTATCACAGCTTCCCCCGTCGCCCGCAGTCGGAAGGGCACGGCCACGGCCTCACCGTGCTCGAAATGATCCGCGACTTCGGACTCCTCATGACGCCGGAGATAGCAGCATGGCAATACCCACACGCTGACGGCACGCCTGCGCGCATCCAGTCCATGGTCCAGCGCCGCATCAGCTTCACTGAATTGGCGCCCCATCAACTGCGGGGGCACGCCCTAGACTTCGGCCCCTTCGCCTTGGAGTTCGATATCGAAACTCTCAAAAGTCTTGGTGCGATCCCGGTGGCCTATGTCCCCCAAGCGAGCGCAGAGTCGAGCGCGGGCAGCCTCGGAGGCGCATTGGTCAATCACATCATAGATGCCATGCGTCTGACAGACCGTATTGCTCAGATGAAAGCCATTCTCGACCACGCCCCAGCCGGTGCTACCCGCCAAAACATCACGATCCCAGTCGATGCCGGCCCTGCCTTGTTCAATCTAGATATCAAGGAAGCGCGCGAAACTCTGAGGGCCTTGGGCCTCGGGCTAGCGCCTGCCAATTCGCTGTCCAGCTTTCTCGAAGGCGGCCTCAATTATTTCTATCCCACTGACGGGCGCGACAACGCCACTCTTAAATATTATCGCCAGCGTGAATGGCGCATGGCTGGCAACTACGCGGTCAACAATGAGGAACTGATGCGTTTGCCTTCCGAGGCGCTGATCGAAAAATTACTGGCGCTCGACCCGAATTTCTTTGGAAGACAGTTCCCGCCACCGGGCCTGGTCGCTTCCAATGCGTCCTTGCACGGCGCCCCTCAACAGCGTCTCGCCGACTGGTGCTGGGTATTTCAGGAATTCAGTGGCCGCCGCGCGCTCCAATGGGCGCGCCGTGTAATTGCTCCCGCCGATGCCGTGGATACCGCGATGGCGATTCTTAAGCCCCTTGCAAGCGCACCGCCGGTAGTGTCGCTGGAAAGCCTCGCTATGCAGGGCGAACGATGACTACTTAACAAGTAAACTTACTTAGGCAGCCAGCCCCCGGCCTCGCTTTCAATCGTTCCGTCGGGTCGGATGACGTGAATGCGCTTTAACCGAATCATATCGAATTCGGAAGACTGTCCTGTAGAGCCTTCCTTAGGTCCGGCTCCAATCAGCGCGACGGGAAACCATCGATGCAGTCCTCCAACCAAAGCGTGCATTAAGACTGGCCCGCCACTGCATCCGCTGAGATTGAACCCCACCGGCGGCAAAATCGGCGCCCATCGGGATGGCCTGTCCCTCGTGGGCTCGTAGGTAATCAAAATTTCCCGCTCAGTAATGGATTCAACCGCTGGAAGCGCACCCCAGGCTGCAAATTCCGCCGACTTGTCTGCGGCAGCAGTGCGCATCGATTCAGGAAAGCCACATACGCTCAAGGCTCTCAGCCGCTCGGGTGTGGGCGGCGGCCATCTGCCACGGCAATCCAGGGCTATTGCCTCGGTCGAGGCAAGAACGGCCTCTGATACTGCGAACGTCGCAATATCTCGGCCGGGGTCGCGGGCTATGATGTTCCCCAATAGATCGAAGGCAGGTGAACTGCGTAATTGGCAGACCAAATTCGGATTGCCCGCCTTTGCCTCCGCGAAAATATCGACGACGTGGTTAGCGGTGACACCAATCACCCGCTCTTCAAATCGCAAGAAGAAACAGGTCGCCCCGTCCAAGACCTTGGGCCAACCCTCTGTCCGATCATGCCAAATGAGTGGCCTAGCCACCCGCAGTGTTAGAGCGGCGACTTCATCAAACATCGCCGGGTCTTGCGGGATGAACGGTGCGGTCCCATCCTGGGGTTCTTCCGACATTCGCCACTCACCATTATCCTTCGGAAATAACATTGACGCTGTAAGGCGCGGGACCGGAGCAAAATGCTGTCCGATATGACTGCTCGATCACCCGTCGGTGAAACACATCCAGAGACACCAAGTCGTCTGTTTGATAGGCAACCTGTACTAGCCGCGGTCCCCGTTCCAAGCCTGCGCGAATGCCGGCAGGCACCGGGCCACCTGGGAGAGCATCGTAATCGAGAAAGGCATACCGAATGAAAGAGTGCGCCGCCAGATTGAAATCAAACACTGTGTGCGGGTTCTGCTCGATCGGTGAGGTGACACCGCGGTCGGAAAGCAAGCATCTTTCGACGGTATACACATGCACATGAATCACCAGGGCGTCCTTTCGGCTTTCAAACAATCGCGCTAGCGCATCTTCCAACATCACCGGAAAGCCGTCGGCCAAAGGCATCAGCAGCATAAAGATGACCCTCAGCCACGCACCGTACTGTTCATTGGATATTCCGATTTCACCGCAGATATGGGCTTGGTGTGGGCGCCGGCCGGTCAAAATGCGTTCGTAGAGCGCATACACTTCCGGGCGGGCCGGATGATGGGCCGCCATAGCGCCAAATGTGTTTAACACCTTCGTTACCGAGTAAGGGTTGCGAATGAAGTTGACCATTTTGGCGGTGAACAACTCGAACAGTTCTTGGCTAACGTTGGCATCCCGCGCGCTGTGCGCGCCGAGGATTCGGCGCGTCAGGGGCTCGATCCGCCCTTCATATCGACTGAAGACCTCCTCGAAATTGGCCCGCAGACCATCATCGCTCACATCGAAGGAATAGAGGTCCAACATGGAAAGGGACCGCCCTATCGCGCGGCCCCGTATTGAGGTCAGCCGCACATCGTGTTGGCCCGGGTCGATGATCTCAAATTCGTAGATGCGCTGATTATGAGGCTCTGCACCCGGGTTGAGAGCGTTTAAACGCTGCTCTGCCTGGGCAACATAATGCTGATTTCGCGTCCGATTTTCCGGCTGGCTTGGCATTATGCGGCTTCTCCCTAAACCTCCCGTTTAGCAGCGCGTAGCTTGTCCAGATAGTCTGCCCACCACGACATCATCTTCACCCGTTCGTCCCAAAACAGTCCGCGCGCATATGCGCGACGGACGGCATTTTTGTCGATGTGGGCGAGTTGCCGCTCTATCGCGTCCGAACTCCATTTACCGGATTCGTTCAGCAGCGTTGATGCGGTGGCGCGGAAGCCGTGCGATGTCATTTCCGTATCCGAATAACCCATGCGGCGCAAAGCCAGGTTCATCGTATTTTCTGAGATTGGACGGTCAATCTTGGCGAGCCCAGGCAATACAAATTCGGCATGCCCTGTGATTTTCTGCAAGTCGAGCAATATAGCCTCAGCCTGCTTGGGCAATGGAATTTGATGCTCCCTGCGCATCTTTGTTCGCTCAGCCGGAATCGTCCAAACATGCTTTTCAATGTCGAATTCCGGCCACTTGGACAATCGTAATTCGCCCGGGCGCGGAAAAAGCAGTGCCATTAATTTGAGCGCTGCGATGGTCGTCGGTTGACCGTCAAAATCGTAAATCGAACGAAGAAGTCCGCCGAGCTTCTTCGGATTGGTGATCGCCGCCCGAGGGGTAACCTTTGGTGGAACTATGGCTCCCCGCAGAACCGGAGTCGGGTCAATTTCTGCACGAGAAGTGGCCACTGCGTACCGAAACACAGCCCCAATTGTGGCCCGCAATCGTCGCGCACTCTCGAAACAACCCCGCTCCTCCACGTCCTGCAGAACGGTCAGCACATCTTTGGGTTTTATGGTGGTCATCGCCATGTCGCCAAGCGATGGGTAGGCGAAATCCAGGAGCCATTTTTTCTTGATCATTGTGGGCGTAGCCAGGCCCTCCTTGCGTCTTTTTTCGACGTATTCGAGCGCAATTTCTTTGAAGGTTGGCGCCTCGGCGAGCGCTCCCTCGGTCGGCGCGAGAGACCAATTCTTGGCCGGATCGAGACCGTCCCGTAGCATTTTTCGCGCTCGTTCGCGTTGCAGCCTAGCCTCGCCCAGGCCGACTTCGGGGTAGGGTCCGAGCGCAAGTTGGCGCTGCTTTCCGTCAAATCTGTAGGCCAAATTCCATAACTTTGATCCGGACTTTTGGACCCAAAGCTGGAGCCCGTCGCCATCATAGAGTTTGAGCCGCTCGGGGCCTGACTTGGCTGCCCGGCAGGCTGCGTCTGTTAGTGCCATTTGTCTCTCCATTCGCGGAGAGGCCCGAAACCACGTTTCGCTTCTGAGCCGTACCATCAAGGCCCTTTAGGAGGGCTTGAATACCATCAGAATACCATCGGACTTGTCGGGTACCCCAGAGCACCGGCGGACGCCGCCGAACGCAAAGGCCATATTTCTTGGGGTTTGTAGTTCTACCGAACATCAGCGGATGCTGCCGGTAGAACAAATGGTGCCCAGAAGAGGACTCGAACCTCCACGCCTTGCAGCGCTAGTACCTGAAACTAGTGCGTCTACCAATTCCGCCATCTGGGCACGGCGGGCGGCTTTATGGAAAACCGCCCGGGCAAGGGCGCGATGTTTAGGGGGGGCAGAACCCCAAGTCAATATTGGCAAAATAAGCCCTTTTTCGTCCAAAAAAACCTGTCACCGGCGCCCCTCGGGGGCCTAATATCCGCATCCAGAATCCCCTCAAGCCCGACGCTCATGGAAAGGCGCCCGGCTGACATGGAATGCAGGCGATGAACAGCAAACTGGTCACCATTTTCGGCGGCTCCGGCTTTTTGGGCCGGCACACGGTACGGGCGCTGGCACGCGCGGGCTGGCGCATCAAAGTGGCCACCCGCCATCCCGCGCGCGGATTTTTCCTGCGCCCCTTGGGCTCGGTCGGCCAGATCGGCTTTGTCAAATGCGATGTGTCCGATGCCGGCAGCGTCGCCCAGGCGGTGGCCGGCGCGCAAGCCGTGATCAATCTCACCGGCATCCTGTTCGAGAAGGGCCAAACCTTCGAGGATGTCCAGGCGATGGGCGCCGCCCATATCGCCCAGGCCGCCGCCGCGGCCGGGGTGAACGCCCTGGTGCATGTCTCCGCCATCGGCGCCGATCTGGAATCGGACTCCGCCTATGCGGTGAGCAAGGCGCAAGGCGAACAGGCGGTGCGCGAAGCTTTCCCCAATGCCGTTATCCTGCGCCCTTCGATCGTCTTCGGACCGGAAGACGGCTTCTTCAACAAGTTCGCCGCAATGGCGCGTTTTCTTCCTGTCCTGCCCCTGGTGGGCGGCGGCCATACCCGTTTCCAACCCGTATTCGTGGGCGATGTGGCACAAGCCATTGTGACCGCCTTGTCCCGGCAAGACGGCCGGACATATGAGTTGGGCGGGCCCAGCACCTATTCGTTCAAGGAATTGATGCAGCTGATCCTTCGGGAAACCGGCCGCAACCGCGCCTTGATGCCCCTGCCCTTCAGCCTGGCATCCTTGAAAGCGGCATTTTTGCAACTTCTGCCCAATCCCATCCTGACCATGGATCAAGTGCGGCTGCTGAAACGGGACAATGTGGTATCGGCCACCGCTGCTGGTTTAAGCGATCTGGGAATTACGCCCACCTCGGTGGAAGCGGTGATTCCCTCTTATCTGTGGCGTTACCGCGCCAAGGGTGAATATGCCAACGCCCCAGCGGCGCAATGACCAGTTCAGTTTAGGGCCAGATAGCCCACCAGCGCCAGACCGGCGGCGATGCGGTACCAGCCGAACGGCTTTAAGCCATGGCGGGTGACGATGGCCAGAAAACCGCGGATCACAAAAAAGGCCACCACAAAAGAGACGGCAAAACCCACCGCGATGTTCAGGCCCTGGCCGTGGCTGAGCTCGTCCGCTTTGTCATGCAGTTCCAGGATGCTGGCGCCCAGCATGGTGGGGACCGCCAGATAGAAAGTGAAAAGCGTGGCGGCGCGGCGATCCACGCCCAGCAATTCACCACCCAGGATGGTGGCGCCGGAGCGCGACACGCCCGGGATAATGGACAGGATCTGGCAACAGCCGATCTGAAAGGCTTTGAACAAGGGCAGCTTGTCGCCGTCGAACCAGCGCGGCTCGGGTGCAATCCGTTCGAACAACAGAATGACGATGCCGCCCACGATCCAACAGCCCGCAATGAACGGCATGGCCAGGGCGGGATCCAGCAGCACTTCGTCCAGGAAATCCTTCAGCGCCAAGCCGGCCACCACCGACGGCAGCAAGGCGATGACCAAGCCCAAGGCGAAGCGGCGCGCCTCCGCCGAACTGGGTAAGCCGATCAGCGCTTTCCAGAAGGTCTGAAAATAAAACACCACCACCGCCAGGATCGCGCCCAGCTGGATCACGACCGTGAAAGCCTGCCAATCCTGGTCCAGTCCCAGCAGGTTTTCGGCCACCAGCAGATGGGCGGTGGAAGAAATGGGCAAAAATTCGGTGATCCCTTCGACCACGCCCAGCAGGATGGCCATCAAAATATCGTGCATGGGCGAATCTCACAGGGTCGCGGGGAACAGGTAGCATCGCCCCCTGGCTCGCGCACCCCTTAACTTTTGGTATGGTGACGCATGGGGGCGGAAGAATCGTGAAGAAGGGCATCCTCTGGCGCGGCCGCGGCTGGCTGTGGCGGTTCACCGCCTTGCTATTTTTCGTCCTGGTGGTGGCGCCGGTCTTGCTGCTGTTGATTTTCCGCTATCTGCCCATTCCGGGCACGCCCGACATGCTCTTGAGCCTGATCCGCGGCAAAGGCGTCAGCTATGCCTGGAGCGACGATATTTCGCCCCGCCTGGAACGGGCCGTGATTGCCGCCGAGGATCAGAATTTTTGCACCCATCGCGGCTTTGATTGGGCAGCGATCAACAAGGCCATGGAAGAGCATAAACGCCGTCCGGGCCGGCGCATCCGCGGCGCCAGCACCATCTCCCAGCAAACCGCGCGGACCCTGTTCCTGGTCCCGATGCGAAGCTGGATCCGCAAAGGACTGGAGACTTATCTAACGGTCTTGCTGGAAGCTTTATGGCCCAAGGATCGTATCCTGCACGCCTATCTGAATCTGGTGGATTGGGGCGATGGGATTTTCGGCGCCGAGGCCGCCGCCAACGCCTATTTCGGGACCGATGCCGGATCCTTGACCGGCGCGCAGGCCGCGCGCCTGGCCGCGATCCTGCCCAATCCGCACAAATGGAAAGCCGCCCGTCCCGGCCGTTATGTCGCCCGCCGCGCCGGTCTGTTGCAGGGGCGCAGCGCCATGGTGTTGCGCGACGGTCTTAATTTCTGCGTGAAATAGGGAACTTGTTTGCCCGATGCGGCGCGCGTCCGCCAACCCTTTGCGCGCTGCCGACGGCCCCCTATAAGACGGGCATGCGCCGCCTGATTCATGTGATGTTGTCGCCCAGCTGCCGTTTGGCCCGCTTGATGGTGGGAGAGAAACGGGTGGCTTGCGATCCGGTCCTTTCCGACGAGATCAAGCAAACCATGCCCGTCTTTTTGGACATGGACGGCACTCGCGCCGAAGGCGTGTGGGCGATTCTGGATCATCTGGAGCAGAATTATCCCGACCGGCCGCTGGCGCCCGCCGATGACGCGGCGCGGCGCGCCTGTCTGCGCTGGGTGGATTGGGCTTTTGGACCTTTCCACGAACAAGTGACGCAGCGCATCGTCTATGAAAAAGCCGCACCCCGTTATACCGGCGCCGGTTTCAGCCGCCCTCCCGACATGAATGTGATCCGCGCCGGACGCGAGGACTTGAAGGCGGCGCTGAAGGCGATCGGCGCGGCGGCGGAAGGAAACGGCAATCTGGCCTGCCGGGAGATCAGCTTGGGGGACTTGGCGGTGGCGGCGCATCTGTCGGCGCTGGACTATTTTGGCGAGGTGCCGTGGGCCGATTTTCCCGCCGCCGGCGAATGGTATGTACGGATGAAATCGCGGCCCTCCTTCCGTTCCATCCTGTCGGACCGCGTACCCGGCCAGCCGCCGGTGTCCCACTATGCCGAATTGGATTTCTGATCCCGCCCGATCTCGCAACCATGCAGGACATGGCGGTATAAGGTTTCCATGCCGGACCATGCCGCCATCAAGGACGCTATCGCGGCCCGCGCGCTGAGCGAGGGCTTCGACCTGGTGCGTTTCACCGATGCGCGCGGCGAGGCACACAATGCCGCGCGGCTGCGGGAATTTCTGGACGTCGGGCATCATGGCGGCATGGACTGGATGGCGGACCGCGCCCATTGGCGCGCCGATCCGCAAAGCCTGTGGCCCGAAGCCAAGAGCGTGATCGTGCTGGGGCTGAACTATGGCCCGGTGGACGATCCCTTGGCGGTGCTGAACCGGACGGACCGCGCCGCGATCTCGGTCTATGCCCAGGGCGACGACTATCACGATGTGGTGAAGAAGAAACTCAAGGCGCTGGCGGGCTATATGTTCCAGACCTTCCAGGCACAGGTGAAAGTCTTTGTCGATACCGCGCCGGTGATGGAAAAACCCTTGGCACAAAAAGCGGGTCTGGGCTGGCAAGGCAAGCACACCAATCTGGTGTCGCGCGAGTACGGCTCCTGGCTGTTTCTGGGCAGCATTTTCACCACCTTGGATTTGCCGCCGGACGAAAAGGAAGCGGACCATTGCGGCAACTGCCATGCCTGTTTGGATATCTGTCCCACCCAGGCCTTCCCCGCTCCCTACCGGTTGGATGCGCGCCGCTGCATCTCGTATCTGACCATCGAGCATGACGGCCCCATACCGCGTCAATTCCGCCAAGCAATGGGCAACCGCATCTATGGCTGTGACGATTGCTTGGCGGTGTGTCCCTGGAACAAATTCGCGCAAAGCGCGACCGAGATGACATTGGCGGCGCGCGAGGAATTGAAAGCGCCCGCACTCGCCAAGCTCGCGGCGCTGGACGATGGCGCGTTTCGCGCGCTGTTCCGCAAATCGCCCGTCAAACGCATCGGGCGCGACCGTTTTGTGCGCAATGTGATGATCGCCATCGGCAATAGCAAAGATGCCCGGCTGGAACCGGCCGCCCGTGCGGGACTTAAGGATGAATCGCCCCTGGTGCGCGGCGCGGCCGTTTGGGGGCTTTCCCGGCTGCTGCCGGCGGAACGCTTTGAAGCGCTGGCGCAAAGCCATGCTCCCGCCGAGCCCGATCCGCAAGTAAAGCGTGAATGGCTGGCGGATTAACCGTCTTTATCCTTTCTTGGCGGAACGGCGGCAGAGCCCGGCACAAGCGCTCGTCACGGTCTGGGGGATGCGTTAGAATATCGATTGATGGACTGGGGGACGGGCCATGACCGATTGGGCCATCCGGGCGCACGAATTTTCCAACTGCAATTGCTCCTATGAATGGAATCTGTCCCAAAACGGTGTCATCCGCTAACCCATGAACGACACCGTACTTGAATCCGTTCTGCGCCGCGACCGTCTTGCCGTTCTGGCGGCGGTGGTCCTGCTGACCGCGCTGAGCTGGGCCTATGTCCTCTGGCTGATGAATCAGATGAGCATGCCCGCTCCACCCGCCCTGGAAGCGATCCCTGGCATGGATAGGGGCGTGGATGCGATCGCGCCGCAGACCAGGCCCTGGGCCATTTCCGATCTGATGTTCGGCTTTGCGATGTGGATGGTGATGATGGCCGGCATGATGCTGCCATCGGTGGCGCCCGTGATCCTTCTCTATGCGCAGGTGGGTCGCCAGGCCCAAGCGCAGCACAAACCCTTCGCCGCCACGGGATGGTTCGTGGGCGGTTATCTGTCGGCCTGGGCCGGTTTTGCATTGCTGGCGGCCTTGTTGCAGGCGGCGCTGACGGAGGCCGCGCTGCTGACACCGCAAATGGCTAGCGCCAACGATATTCTGGGCGGGCTCATCCTGATCGCCGCGGGAGCCTATCAATGGACACCGTTGAAAGACCGGTGCCTGGCGAACTGCCGCTCGCCGCTGTTCTTCCTCCAGCGCCATGGTGGTTTTCAGGGCCATATTGTGTCCTCGCTGAGCCTTGGGTTGCGGCATGGCCTTTACTGCATCGGTTGCTGCTGGGCGCTGATGCTGCTTCTGTTCGTGGGCGGCGTGATGAATATCGCCTGGATTGCCGGTCTTGCCGTCCTGGTGCTCCTGGAAAAAGTCATGACCGACGGGCGCGCGGTCTCCCGCTTGGTCGGATTGGGCCTGATCATCGCCGGGGTGACGCTCGCGCTTCAGCATGGGCTGGTTTAACCGGTCTCAAGGACTGAGGTCTTCGAGATTGGATTTGGCGGCCGCGGCCACTTCCGGCCCACCGCTTTTCAACGCCGCCTGAAAATCGCGCCGGGCCCCGCCAATATCGCCCAACTGCCGCCGCAGCAGACCCCGCTCCACCAAGGCATTGCCGTCGCCGGGTTTGAACTTCAAGGCCGCTTCCAGATCGGCGCGGGCATCGCCATAGCGCTTCAAGGCGCGCCGGGCGCTGGCCCTGAGCACCAACAGATCGGCGCGGCGCGGCGCAAGCTGAAGCGCGGCGTTCAAATCCAAATCCACTTCATGCCAGTTGCGCCGCATGGCATGGGCGCGGGCAAGATCGGCAAACAGGTCGGGATCGCCCGCCGACAGGGTTAGCGCGCCGGAAAAGCTTTGCACCGCGCGGGTGCCGTCGCCCGCCAAGAGCCAGGCGTTGCCGGCCTGATTGAACAGCGCGATGCGGAACTGCGAGTCCATGG
This sequence comes from Rhizomicrobium sp., assembly GCA_035275465.1. GTDB lineage: Bacteria > Pseudomonadota > Alphaproteobacteria > Micropepsales > Micropepsaceae > Rhizomicrobium. The sequence goes on from DATEMS010000012.1 coordinate 38,491, forward strand.
CGCCCGGATTGGCTGCGAGTCTGTCCAGGCGCGTTCCGGCATCGGCGTAACGCTTGAGCGAGACCAGCGCCAGCGCGGCACAATGATCGGCGGGAACACCGCCGCCGGATCTGATCCAGCTTTCCGCCTCGGCCAAGGCTTGCGCCGGTTTGCTCTCACGCTCTGCCAGGCAGCGCCGATAGTGCGCGGACTCCGGCTGCGCCTGAGCCGAGGCGGACACAGCCAGGAACGCGCCGATCAGAACAGAGCGTGCGAAAAATTTTGCGCGCCGCGGAAAAGGAACCGGAATACTCATCGGCCCAGTCTATCAGCAATAAGGGCTTGGGAGCCCAGGAAATCCTGCTAGTGTCGTGGTTTCGAAGTTCGCCACATCATTGATATCGGGCTCCATGCGAATTTCGAAACCAAAACGACACTAGAATCAATAATTTACTAGTGTCCCTCGATTCCGAAATTCGCCCAGAGCCAGACATAGAGGTCAAGCGAATTTCGGAATCGGGACACTAGGCTGAATGTCAGGGAAAACGCTCATGTTCGCGCCGCGCCTTGCCGCATGCCTGTTGCTGTTTGCCGTCTTGTTTGCCGCCTGGGCAGCGCCCGCCTTCGCGCAGCCCGTGCAGCTGGGGCCGCGCGCCGCGCCCACCGCGCGCATTCAGGTCGGCACTTTGCCGGTGATGGACACCACGCCCACTTTCGATCCTGACGCCGCCACCAACAAATATCTGTCGCAAGTCAGCGGCGAGGCCCGCGCCCGCTCCGACGCCTATTTCGAAGGCAGTTATTGGCTGCAACTGGTGAACCTGCTGTATGCTCTGGCGGTGGCCGGTTTGTTGCTATGGTCCAAACTTTCCGTCCGCATCCAGGATTGGGCACAAGACAGAACCCCGCGCCGCAGTTATCAAGTGATGCTCTATGTCGCCGTCTATGTGCCGCTGGTCGCGGCGGCGACATTCCCGCTTGCCCTCTATGAGAGCTTTTTTCGCGAGCATGCTTACGGTCTTTCCAATCAGACATTCTGGCAATGGCTGGGCGAGTTCGGCATTCAGTTCGCGCTCACCTTCGCGGCCGCGCTTTTCCTGCTGCCGGTCTTGTACATGATCATCCGCCGCGCCCGGGGCACCTGGTGGATATGGGGCGCAGGCCTGGCGATCGCCTTTCAGATTTTTGTGATCGTGATTTGGCCGGGATTCATCGCGCCGCTTTACAACCGCTATGCCCCCCTTCCGGGCAGCGCGCTCAAAAGCCAGCTCCTGTTGCAAGCCCGCGCCAATGATGTGCCGGTTGACAATGTCTTTCTGGTGGATGCCTCGCGCCAGTCCAAGCGGGTTTCCGCCAATGTCTCCGGCTTTCTGGGGACGGCGCGGATTTCGCTCAATGACAATCTCTTGAAGCAAGGCTCCCCCGGCGAAGTCCTGGCGATCATGGGCCATGAGATCGGCCATTATGTCCTGGGCCATGTCACGCGCGGAATTTTGCTGCAGGGCTTGGTTGTCCTGGCGGGATTTGCCTTCATCCATTTCGGCTTTCTATTGGCCTGCGATATTTTCGGCGGCCAATGGCAGGTGCGCCGCATCAGTGAGGCGGCGGGGTTGCCCTTGCTGGCGGCTTTGAGCAGCCTGTTTTTCTTTTTGGCCACGCCGGTGAGCAATTCCATTTCCCGCACCATCGAAACCCAGGCCGATATTTTCGGCCTCAATGCCGTGCGCAAACCCGACGCCTTTGCCAGCGTCATGCTGAAACTGTCCGCCTATCGCAAGCTCGAACCCGGCAAATGGGAAGAAATCATTTTCTACGATCACCCGTCCGGGCGTACGCGCATCGCGGCGGCGATGCGCTGGAAGAAAGCACATATCGCCGATTCAGACATCCGCGATACGGCGCAACTGCCCTAAGGACAATCAGTGCGGCAGCTGCGCCGCCAAGCCCGCAAAAAGCGGGCTGGAAGAATCCAGACGCGCCAGCAGCGCCGCGCAATTTTTCAGGGCGCCGGCATCCCAATCGGCGCTTAGCGAGGCGGCAAGCTGGGCCTGGCTCTTCAGGATCACGCCGTCGTCCAGAATCTTCAGCCCATTGTCGCGCAGTGTCGCGCCCGTGGTGGTGATGTCCACGATCACTTCCGCCGTGCCCGCCGCAGGCGCGCCTTCGGTGGCGCCCGCGCTGGGCACAATGCGGTAATCCGAAATTCTGGCCTGGGCAAAAAAACTGCGGGTCAGCTGGGCATATTTGGTCGCCACCCGCAGCCGCCGCCCATGGGTTTGAGCGTAAGCGGCGCAGACATCGTCCAGGTCGGCCATGGTCGCAACATCGATCCAAGCCGCGGACACCGCCACCACCACATCGGCAAAGCCGAAACCCAGCGGCTTGATCAGGTGCATGCGTCCGGTGAGTTCGGGGGCCTCCTCGCGCAGCAAATCCTCGCCGGTGATGCCCAGATGAATATCGCCCGCCAGCAAGGAGGATGCGATTTCGCCGGCCGACAGCAGCATGATTTCGACATCGGAAAAACCGGCAAAGCTGGCGCGATAACCCCGCGCGCCCACACTCTGTTCCAAGGTCAGCCCCGCGGCGGCGAACCAGGCATTGCAATTGTCCTTCAGGCGCCCCTTGGAGGGAATGGCGAGAGTCAGCATCCCTGGGCTCCCTTCGCGGCCAACACGCGCTCAGTACGGATGGCGCAGCCGATGGCGCTGACCGGGTTTTTGGCGCCCAGCATTTGCATCATGGAGTCATAGCGGCCGCCGCCCGCGACCTGCACCGCGCCTTCTTTGTCGCGCGCCCACAATTCGAAAACAAAGCCGGTGTAATATTCCATGTTGCGCCCGAAATGGGCGTTGAACTGAATTTTTTCCGCCTCCACGCCCAAGGTTTTGAGTGTGTCCAGACGCGTATCCATCGCCGCCAGTTGGGCGTCCAGCGCGATGCCGGCGGTCCTAAGCAAGGCGCGAATTTTGGCCAACGCCTCTTGCGCGGGACCGGCAATGTCCAACAGCTCGGACACGGCGTCGGCAACCTTGCCGTCCAGGCGCAGGTTCGCGGCCTCCGCGGCGCGGTCCAAGGCGCGGGCGATGATCTCTTCGCGGCTGCGTCCCGCAAGCGGCGCATCGGCGCGCACATCCAGCAGCGCCTCGATCTCGGCGCGGTTGCCGGGCAGCTTGGCCGCGCCATCGCCATGGCCCAGCCAATAGAGCAGGCTTTCGACATAACCGGTGCGCCAGAAATGCCGCTTGAGGCGCGAGCGCCATTGCGGCGGCAAAGCCAGGGCATCGACCAGCGCCCCAAACAAAGAAAGATCACCGATGCGCAGGGAAAAATCCTTCAGCCCGCAGGTCCGCAAAGCATCGACCGCTAAGGATAGGATTTCGGTTTCTCCCGCGACGCAATTGTCCAATCCCAAAAGCTCCACGCCCGCCTGAAAGAACTGGGTGGGGCGGTTGGGTTCGCCCGGCTGATGGCGGAAGACCAGGCCGTTATAGGCGATACGGGCGGGAAAACTGCGTTTGTCCAGCACCGCCTGGCGGCAGATGGGAATGGTAAGATCGGGACGCAAGGCCAAATCGCGGCCCGACGGATCCATCAGGGTGAAGGTGCGGCGGCGGATTTCCTCGCCGGACCGGTCCAGGAAAATCTCGGCCGGCTGCAGAATGGCGGGTTCCTCGCGCACATAACCGCGGCTGGCGAACAGTTTGAGCAACGCAGCGGCTTGGTCGTTGAGCGCCTCGGCGGCGGGCGTGTCGTAGTAAGGAAAAGCAGGCATTACGGATTACCTTTGGTGGGGCCCTTCAGCATCGCTTTCACTTCCGCCACCAGATCGGCGCGCTTGACGCTCTTCTGCGCCTCGCGGTTTCCAACCCATTCCGCGCGACTTTCCACCGATTTCGCCAACTCCGCGCCCAGCGCCAAATCCTTGAGCGTGACTTCGCCGCGGACGCGTTCATCGCCGCCCTCGATCACCGCGATGGCCGCGCCGCGCTTGTCGGCATATTTGAACTGGTCGCCCATCTTGCCGTTGCCGACATAGGCTTCGGCGCGCAGGCCCGCGGCGCGCAGCTCTTGCACCATGGCAAAGCTGGCGGCGGCATCGCCTTTGTCGAACACCGTCGCCACGATCAGCGGCGACAACGGGGCCTCTTGCCCCTTAAGGGCCGACAATAAGCGGCTGACGCCGATGGAAATACCGGCCGCCGGTACGCGCTGGCCGGTGAAGCGCGCCACCAGATCGTCATAGCGCCCGCCGCTGGCGATGGAGCCGAACACGACTTCCTCGCCCGCGTCATTGGTGACCGGTCCGATCAGCTCGCCTTCCCAGACGGGGCCGGTGTAATAGTCCAGGCCCCGCACCACGCCGGTGTCGAACAGCACCCGGTCGGGGCCATAGCCGCAGGCCGAGAGCAGCTTGACGATCTGTTCCAGTTCATTGAGGCCTTCGGCGCCGATCTTGCTGGATGCGATCAGGGTGGCAATCTGATTGAGATGAGCTTCCTCGTCCTTGGCATCCGGCGCCACGAAGGCCAGGACGCGCTGCGCCTGCTCGGCGCTCAGGCCCGCCCCCTTGGTGAAATCACCGGACTCATCCTTGCGGCCCGCGCCCAGCAATTGGGTGACACCGTCCACGCCAAGCCGGTCCAGCTTGTCGATGGCGCGCAGCACGGCGCCGCGCCGCTCCCGGTCTTCCAGCGCGATACCCGCCACTTCCAGCACGCCGTCGAGCAGCTTGCGGTTGTTGAGCTTGACGATATAGCCGCCGCGCCGGATGCCCAACGCCTCCAGCGCATCGCACAACATCATCAACAGTTCGGCATCGGCGGATGCGGTGGCGGTGCCCACCGTGTCGGCATCGAACTGGGTGAATTCGCGGAAACGTCCCGGACCCGGCTTTTCGTTGCGCCATACCGTGCCGGTCTGATAGCGGCGGAAGGGCTTGGCCAGATTCTGGAAATTGGCCGCGACATGACGCGCCAAGGGCGCCGTCAGGTCATAGCGTAGCGACATCCATTGCTCGTCATCGTCCTTGAGCGAGAACACCCCTTCATTGGGGCGATCCACATCCGGCAGGAATTTGCCCAAGGCGTCGGTATATTCGAAGGCGGGGGTTTCGAGCGGCTCGAAGCCATAGCTTTCATAGACGGCGCGGATGGTCGCCAGCATCTTCTGTTCGGCCATGATCTCGGCCGCACCGCGATCGCGGAAACCCCGCGGCAGCTTGGCCTTTGGTTTGGATTGCTTGGGCGCACTCATTTTTTAGGAATCTGCTGGCATTTGGAATTGGCGGCGGTTGTACCGGCCACTTGCACCGGCGGCAAGGAACCACCCCACACCAGCCATAAAACATTACAAATCAAATACTTACAAGCCGACCGCTTTACCGCTTGCACTGGCCCATGTTGCAGTGCGAACTAGCCAAAACATTCCGGAGCGTTCCTTCGTGGCCGAAAGCAAAGTCTATCCCGATGCGGCCACGGCGCTCAAAGGGCTCACCTTTGACGGCATGACGGTGATGGCGGGCGGCTTCGGCCTGTCGGGCAATCCCGAAAATCTGATCACCGCCCTGAAGGAAGACGGGGTCAAGAACATCACCATCATCTCCAACAATTGCGGCGCCGACGGGCTGGGATTGTGGGTGCTGCTGAACAACGGCCAGATAAAGAAGATGATCTCGTCCTATGTGGGCGAGAACAAGCTGTTCGAAGAGCTCTATCTCACCGGCAAGCTGGAACTGGAATTGAATCCGCAAGGTACCCTGGCGGAACGCATCCGGGCGGGCGGCGCGGGCATTCCGGCTTTCTACACCCGCACCGGCGTGGGCACGGTGGTGGCGGACGGAAAACCGACCGAAGTGTTCGACGGCTTGACCTATGTGCGCGAGAGCTGGCTGCGCGCCGATCTTTCCATCGTCAAGGCCTGGAAAGGCGACAGTGAAGGCAATTTGGTCTACCGCAAGACAGCACGCAACTTCAATCCGATGATCGCCACCGCCGGCAAGCTCACCATCGCCGAAGTGGAGGAACTGGTCGAACCCGGCCAGCTGGATCCCGATCACATCCATACACCGGGAATTTTCGTGCAGCGCATTCTGAAGGGCCGCGACTACAAAAAACCGATCGAGCGGGTGACCACGCGTCCCCGCCCTGGAGCCGTCTGATGGCCTGGACTCGCGAAAATATCGCCGCCCGCGCCGCCCGCGAACTGAAAAACGGCTTCTATGTCAATCTGGGCATCGGCATTCCCACCCTGGTGGCCAATTACATTCCGCCGGGCGTGAAGGTAACCCTGCAGAGCGAGAACGGCATGCTGGGCATGGGGCCCTTCCCCTATCCCGGCGAGGAAGATCCCGACCTGATCAATGCCGGCAAGCAGACCATCACCGAATTGCCCACCACCAGCTATTTCTCCTCCGCCGACAGTTTCGCCATGATCCGGGGCGGCCATATCGATTTGTCGGTGCTGGGCGCGATGGAAGTGTCGGAAGACGGCGCCATCGCCAACTGGATGATCCCCGGCAAGATGGTCAAGGGCATGGGCGGCGCCATGGACCTGGTGGCAGGCGTCAAACGCGTCATTGTGGTGATGGAGCACACCAACAAGGCGGGCGAATCCAAAATCCTCAAGCAATGCAGCTTGCCGCTGACCGGCACGGAATGCGTGGACATGATCATCAGCGATCTGTGCGTCTTCACCCTGGAGCGGGGCAGGCGCGGCTTGACGCTGATCGAGCTCGCGCCCGGCGTCACCCTGGACGAGGTCAAGGCCAAGACCGAGGCGGCCTTCACCATAGCGCTGTAGAGCCGTTTCGGATTGAGATGTGCGGGTGCTGCCCTTGATCCTCACCATGGCCGGCCTCCGAGCCGGCCATCCAGAACCGCAAACACAGTATTTGTTGCCCTGGATGGGCGGGGCAAGCCCGCCCATGGTGAGTGTAAAGGCTCATTTCGATTCAAAATCGCTCTAGCATGGCGGCGGTCCTGCCATGGACCAACCGCCATGCCAGCAAGCCGGCCTATTTCGCCGGGCCGCCGATCGTCGCCGAACCGGTGCCGCTGCATCCCGCCGCGCCATAGCGGACGAATTTCTGCATGCGCTTTCCGTTGTCGACTTCCCCCGTATAGATGTTGCCCTTGCTGTCCGGGCTGACCTGATGCAGCCAATGGAATTGGCCGGCATTGCGGCCCGAGCGTCCCAACCGGCCCAGCTCCTGCAGATTGCTGCGATTGATCAGATAGATGGTCGTGTTGGTATTGTCGCCGACATAGAGACAGCTCTGCGTCTTGTCCCGGGAGAAGTTCAGCGACACCGCGGTGCCCGGCAAGACGGGATGGGTCTCGGTCTTGGCGCTGATCCATTGTTCCGTGACATAGCCGCACTTGCCCGCCACGCCATTCGGGTTGCTGCAAGGCTTGCCCAGCGCCGGATTGTTCTTGTCGAACACCTGGATGCGGTTATTGCCGCGATCACAGACATAGATTTTCCCATCGTCGGCGATCCTTATGCAATGGACCGGTGTGCGGAAGAAGGCCGGGCGCGTATTGCCTTTCCTCGCATCTTGAAGCCAGGGCCCCGCCGCCTTAGCAGCGGCATCGTCCACGGGATTGCCGCCATAGGCGCCGAAATGGCCGATATATTTGCCGGTATCGGCATCCACGATAAGCACCCGGCGATTGCCATAGCCGTCGGCGACATAAAGACGGTTGGTCTTGGGATCCACCACCATTTCGGCGGGCAGGTACATCAAGGGTGTACCGTTGATGCCGCCATTGGTGTCATTGCTGGCGGGACCGGTGGGCGTGCCGCCGATACGCATCTTGAAATTGCCGTCCCGATCGAACTTCAGGATAAAACCGTCGCCGCCGTCCCTATGGGTGGTCCAGGCCGAATTCGGATCGAGGGGGGTCGCGCCGTTGCCCGCGATCCAGACATTGTCGTTATGATCGACATACATGCCGTGCTCGCGATTGGGCCAGATGCAACCGTCCGCCGCCTTGCAATGGCTTTCCATCCAGCCCGGATCGGTGGGGCCGCCCCAGGCGCGCAGCAATTTTCCGCTTGAATCGAACGCCATCACCGCGGGGGCGGCATTGCAGCAGTCCGCGATCGGGCCGTTGGGACGGTCAAAGCCCAGGCCGTTCTTGCCATCGGAGCCGCCACGGGTTTCCAGCGCGGCTTCCGCATTGGTCATGGCGCGGGGACGGTGGACGATCCAGATATGATCGTGTCGATCCACATAAAGCCCGGCGACCTGATCCATCAGCCAGTTGTTCGGCAAGGGCTGGGGCCAGCCGGCATCGACGACGAAACTGGGCGTCACGCCGGTGGCGGCTTTGTTGTAGACGCCGGTATTGGCATAGAGCCGGTCCAGGATGGACTGATCCTTTTTGATCGCCTCGGCCGCCAAAGCCGCGCCGACTATCATTCCGGGCGCCAGAACCGCGGCCAGCAAAATCGTGAACTTACGCATCCCTGTTTCCTTTGTTTTTGATCAACCCCGGGGTCTTCGATCGCCGGCAGGACAAGTGTTTGCAATGTCCACCCTGCTTTTTCTCTTTCTATAGCCAATGGGCACCGCCGGAGCCAGCGGCACAATCTCTCTGCTGCACTGCCGCAAGCCATTGGGTCCAAAGCCTGCCTGCTTTTGCCGTGGCCGGCTTTTCCGCTACGGTCCATCAAAGACAAAGGCGGTTTCATGTTCGGTCTCAGCGCTTGGCATATTGTCATTCTGTTGGTGGTGGGTTTCCTGCTGTTCGGCGGCAAGCTTTCCGACCTGATGGGGGCGGCCGGACGCAGTCTGAGATCGGGGGAAGGCCTGTCCATGCTCGGCAACCGGTTTTTGCCGCCCTTCCTGCAGCAGTTTCTGCGCGCCCTGTTCAAATAGGTCAGATCGCTTCAGACCCAGTTCGACAGATGGCGGCCGTCGCGGAAACGCGCGGGATTTTGATCGCGCAGAGGGAACGCGTCATCGGCGCCGGGCGGGGCGCAAGGGCTTATTGCGAAGGGCGCGCGAGGATGTGGCTGCCTCCAAGGTGTCAGCAAGATGTCAGAAAGCGAATAGTATCGTCCTCCCACGATTAAGAGGCTTGCCGCGCCTCTCACGAGATTGACGTGACCGCAAGGAAGATCAATCCTAGTGTCGTGGTTTCGAAGTTCGCCACATCATCGATATCAGGCTCTTGGCGAACTTCGAAACCAAAACGACACTAGAAATCAATAAGTTGCTAGTGTCCTTACGATTCCGAAATTCGCTAACACCAGATATGGGCATCATGCGAATTTCGGAATCGTAAGGACACTAGCGGCAACAGAAAATCGGGGGGGCATGCGATGCCATATCAGAAAGCGCTGCTGCTGCTTGCGATCGTCGCGCTCGCCAGCTGTGGCCCCCCAAAGCCGAAAGCCGCGTCGCCCGCCAAGACCGAAGCCTTGGCGCATGAGACCGAGTTGTTGCGGATTACGCTGACTCCAGCGGCGGAACACAGGCTGGGCCTGCAAACTGTCGTGGTTGGACAGGCTCAGACCAGGCCGGTCATATCCACCCACGGCGAAATCGTGGTGCTGGTCGGCAATGTCGCCACCAGCGCGCAGATCGATCTGGCCGCGCTGGGCGCCAGCCGCGTCCGTGCCGACAGCGATGTGGCGCGCGCCCGCGCGGAAGTCACAAGCGCACAAAGAATTGCGGCACGGGCCACTGCCTTGGTGAAAGAGGAAGCTGGCAGTGTCCGCTCCAGCGACGATGCGCAAATGGCGCTGGCGGTGGCACGGGCCAACCTGCAAGCGGCCATAGAACAACGCGCCTTGCTCGGGGGCAGCGAATCCGGCAGGCCAAAGAGACTGTGGGTCCGGGTTGCGGCCTTTGCGAGCGATCTGAGCCGGATTGAGCATTCCGCGCCGGCCCTGGTCCGCAGCCTTGGCGGCAAGGGTGCGGCCATTTCCGCAACACCCGTCAAGGCCGCACCGACCGCCAATGCGGCGGCGGGGTCGGTGGATTTCTACTATGCCATCCCGCCGGGCGCCGGAGCGTTTCAAGTCGGTCAACGCGTCGCCGTCGATCTTCCGGCCACCGGACGCACCAGCGGGCTTTCCATTCCCCGCACCGCGATCGTACATGACGCCTATGGCGGCGAATGGGTCTATGTGCAGACCGGCCCGCACGCCTATGAGCGCCGCAGGATCGAGGTCGGCTCCATAAGCGCGGATCGCGCCCTGCTGGGCCGAGGCCTCACAGGCGGCGACAAGGTCGTGGTCGCGGGCACCGCCGAACTGTTTGGCACCGAGTTCGGCTCCAAATGACATGCTGATCTGGCTCGTCACCAACGCGCTTCGCCAGAGGGTACTGGTTATCGCCATTGCCCTGGTGCTGGTGATGCTGGGCATACGCAGCACCCGCGATGTCCCGCTGGATGTGTTTCCCGAATTCGCGCCGCCCATGGTCGAGGTCCAGACGGAGGCGCCCGGACTTTCGACCGAGGAGGTCGAAAGCCTGGTCACGGTACCGCTGGAAGCCGGTGTTAACGGTGTGCCGGGCCTGAAGACCCTGCGTTCCAAATCCGTCCTGGGCCTGTCGTCGGTTGTCCTGATCTTCAACCAAGGCACCGATGTGATCCGCGCCCGCCAGTTGGTGCAGGAGCGCGTCGCGACCGTGGCGCCTCATCTTCCGGCCAATGTCCGCCCGCCGGTCATGCTGCCGCCTTTGTCCGCGACCAGCCGGGCGATGAAGATCGGCATTTCGTCCAACACGATGGACCAGATGGCGATGTCGGAGATCGTGCGCTGGACGATGCGGCCACGTTTGATGGCCGTGCCGGGGGTGGCCAATGTCGCCGTCTGGGGTCAACGCGACCGGCAACTGCAGGTGCTGGTGGATCCGGCCCGGCTGGCGGCTTCCGGCGTAACCCTGGCGGAGGTTCAGCGCGCCGCCGGCGATGCCGCGGTCACGACGGGGGGCGGGTTTGTCGATACCCCCAACCAACGCCTGGCGGTGCGGCATATGTCGCCGATTGAAACGCCGCTCGACCTGGCGCGCACCGTCATCAAGCTTGCCAACGGCGCGCCGGTGCGTCTGGGCGATGTGGCGACCGTCACCGAAGGCCATGCCGCGCCCATCGGCGATGCCATCATCAACGACCGGCCCGGCCTGCTGCTGATCGTGGAAAAGCATCAGGGCGGCAACACCTTGGATGTGACACGCGGCGTCGAAAAGGCGCTGGCGGAAATGCGTCCCGGTTTGAAGGGCCTGGAGGTGGACTCGACCATATTCCGCCCGGCAACCTTCATCGAGCGCTCGCTTAAAAATCTGACACAGGCCCTGGTTCTGGGTTGTCTGCTGGTGGTGCTGGTTTTGATTTTCTTCACCCGCAACTGGCGCGCCGCGACGATCTCCTTCATCGCCATCCCGCTGTCCCTGCTGGGCGCGGCGCTGATGCTGTCCTGGCTGGGCGCCAGCATCAACACCATGGTGATCGCCGGCCTGGTCATCGCGCTGGGCGAGGTCGTGGATGACGCCATTATCGACGTTGAAAATATCGGGCGGCGGTTGCGGCTGAACCGGGAGGCCGGAAGTCCGCGCTCCCACTTTGATGTGGTGCTGAACGCCTCTCTGGAAGTGCGTTCCGCCGTTGTTTTCGCCAGCATGATCGTGATGCTGGTGTTTTTGCCCATTTTTTTCTTGGACGGGCTGTCGGGAACGTTCTTCCGCCCCCTCGCCATTGCCTATGTGCTGGCCATCGCGACCTCTTTGCTGGTGGCGCTGACCATCACGCCGGCGCTTTGCCTGTTCCTTCTGCCCGGCACCAAAGAAATACAAAGCGACCCGGAATTTGTCCGCAGGCTGAAAGAGCGCTACCGCGCGTTCCTACCCCGCATTTTGGGACGCCCGCGCCTGGCGGGCGGGATTATCGCGGGCGGCCTATGCCTTGCGGCGCTTGGTTACATCTCTTTCAAGGACCAGTTCCTGCCGGATTTCCGCGAAACCGATTTTCTGATGCATTTCGTGGAAAAGCCCGGCACGTCCCTCCAGGCCATGGACCGCATCACCATTCTTGCCAGCAAGGAGTTGCGGGCAATCCCAGGGGTCCGCAATTTCGGATCCCATATCGGACGCGCCGAAGCAGGCGACGAAGTATATGGGCCCAACTTCACCGAGCTGTGGATCAGTCTCGACCAAGAGGTGGATTACGATGCGAGCATCAAGAGAATCCAGGAGGCCATTGACGGCTATCCCGGCCTGACCCGCGATGTGCTGACCTATTTGCGGGAACGCATCAAGGAAGTGCTGACCGGCGCCGGAGCCACCGTGGTGGTGCGCATTTACGGTCCCGACATGGCCGAATTGCGCAAAACCGCCGAAACGGTCCGGGCCAGCATTGCGGACGTACCGGGCGTCGCCAATCTGAAGGTCGAGCAGCAAAGCCTGATCCCCCAGATTCAGGTTCGTCCGCGTCCCGAAGCGCTGGCAGCCTTTGGTCTGACGACGGGAGAAGTCCGGCGCGCCGCCGCCACGATCATTCAGGGCTTCAAGGCGGGCGAGGTCTATCGCGACCAGAGGATTTACGATGTCGCGGTGTGGGGAACGCCGGCAGCGCGAAGCGACCTGCACGGCTTGCGCGACATGCTGATCCCCACGGCGGCAGGCGCTCAGGTGCGTCTGAGCGAAGTCGCCGACGTACAGATCATGCCCGCCGCCAACGAGATCAGGCGGGAAAATGGCTCCCGGCGCATCGACGTCACCATGAACATTTCGGGCGCCAGCGATCTGGGCGGCGTGGCGCGCGCGGTGGAGCGCAAAGTGGCCGCCCTGCCTTTTGCCCAAGGCTATTATCCGGAATTCCTGGGGGAATACGCCGCACTGCAGGCGTCCGAACGCCGCCTTCTGGTGCTTGGCGGGCTGTGCCTTCTGGGCATTCTTTTGCTCATCTGGCTGGAATTCCGTTCGCTCCGCATCACCGCGCTGATCGGCCTCAGCCTTCCTTTTGCGCTGGTGGGCGGGGTGATCGCGGTGCTGCTGTCCGGAGGCACCATGTCGCTGGGATCGCTGGTTGGCTTTGTCACCGTGCTGGGCATCTCGGCCCGCAACGGCATCATGCTGATCAGCCATTATCAGCATTTGGAACGCCATGAGGGCGAAAACTTCGGCCCGGCCATGATCTTAAGGGGCGCCGAGGAACGCCTGGTCCCCATCCTGATGACGGCGCTATGCGCCGCCTTGGCGCTGCTCCCCCTGGTGGTGGACGGCAGCGCGCCCGGGCATGAGATCGAGCATCCCATGGCGCTGGTCATTCTTGGCGGGCTGGTAAGTTCCACCGCGCTCAATCTGCTGCTGATGCCGACACTGTATGCCCGCTTTGCCCGCAACCGGTGGAACGGCGAGGCGATAGCACCATGAGCCGTGTCCCCCTTCTATCGACCCTGTCGGCCCTGCTTCTGGGCGGATGCGTCACCACCGGTTCGAGCCCGCAGATCCATGTGCCGCCGGCGGCGTCGGGCGGGTTTGTCGAAACGCGCAACAACGCCGTCACCCCGGCGCCCACCCAAGCCATCTGGTGGCGCCTGTTCGACGATCCGGTGCTCGACCGCCATGTCGAGCGGGCGCTGGCGGCCAATGCGAGCGTGCGTGTGGCGATCGCCAATCTACAGACCTCGCGCGCCGCCGCGCGTCAGGCGCGCGCCGCCTTTTATCCCCGTGCCGGCGCGGAAAGCGGCGTCGGGCCGATAAAGGCGGTGGATCAGCCCAGCACCACCATGATCCCCACCACGGACTATGATATCGGCGGCACCGTCGCTTATGAATTGGACCTGTTCGGCCGCGTGCAGTCCGCCAGTTCTGCCGCCCGCGCCGATGCGGACGCTAGCGCCGCCGCGCTGGATGCAGCCCGGGTGACCGTGGCCGCGGACACCGTGCTGGCTTATGTTGAGCTATGCGGCGCCATCGCCAATGAGCGGATCGCGCATGAGACGGTCCAAGCCCAAAAGCGCAGCGTTGAACTGGTCAACAAGCAACTTGAAGAAGGAGAGGTTTCGCCCCTGGAACTGGCGCAGGCGCGCGCGCTGCTGCATCGTGCCGAGGCCGCGCTGCCGCTGTTTTCCGCGGACCGCAGGCGCGCTTTGTTCCAACTCGCCACCCTCCAGGGCAAGGCGCCTGCCGAGGCCGACGGCCTGGAAGTCGGCTGCACCGCCCCGCCCAAGCTCGCCACCGAGATTCCGGTGGGCGACGGCACGGCCTTGATCGCCCGCCGTCCCGATATCCGCGAAGCCGAACACCGCCTGGCCGCCGCGACGGCGCGTATCGGTGTTGCGACAGCGGACCTTTATCCTCGCATTTCGCTGGGTGGTTCCGCCGGACTGCTCAGCGGCGGCTCTGACGCGTTTTTCACGCCCCTGATCAGTTGGGCTTTCCTGGACTGGAGCGCGGTACGGGGACGCATAGAGGCCGCCAAAGGCGCCGAGGCGGCTGCCCTTGCCAATTGGGACGCCGTCATGCTGCGAGCCTTGCGGGAAGTGGAATCGGCCTTGGCCGACTATCGCGCCGAGAGCATCCGCAGCCGCGCCCTCGTCAGCGCGCTTGCGGAAAGCGAAAAGGCTGCGGCCCGCGCCCGTACGCGCTATCGGTTGGGCGCGGAAAGCTTTCTTCTGGTTCTGGACGCGGAACGGTCCCGCAACGATGCCGCCACCCAAATGGCCGCGTCAGACATCCGAAAAGCGCAAATCCAGGTCACGCTCTTCCGCGCGCTGGGTGGCGGATGGGAAACAAGTTCAGCGCCGTAGGTCCATACATGCGTCCGCCGGTTGAGAGCGCCGCCAAAAGCGGACATTCATTGGCACCCAGGCATTAGCCCCCGCCGTCACTTCTGAGACACGAACTGCGGCCTTCATGATGAGATTGCTGCGGCTATACTTCGCGCAACTGAGGTGGAGGACAGAATCTGTCCTTCGGGTTATTTCTCGAGATTGCATTCCGGCGCGACACGTACAAAACAAAAACGGCGGCTAAGGCCGCCGTTTTTTTCTGCCGCAATAAGATGTTTGGGGTCTAGGCTTTCACCTTCCGGCGGCGAAGGCCGCCAAGACCAAGAAGACCGGCACCCAATAGTACTAGCGTCGCTGGTTCAGGTACATCAATCGGGGTGAAGCCACCACCGCCAATCCGCACGTTTCCGGCAAGCGTGGTCGCGTTTCCTGCGCTATCCGTATCGACAACGTTCAGCCCACCGACCAGACCAAACGAGTTGTGAGTCGGATCATTCATGTCAGCATTGGTCAGACCCAAACTTGCGCCAAACGCAGTCACGGTAAAGGGAGGGCTCGCACCGATGGATGTGACCGTCACCGGGACGAAGCTGAACAAACTTGCCGCGCTCCCGGCCAAATCGGCGCCGCAGGGATAACATTCCGCCGATGCGAATAGCCCACCGCCTGCATTGACGAAGGCCGCGATATCTGCGGACCGCCCACTCAGTGCCGCCAATTCAGCCGATGTCAGCAGGCCGCCAAATGTCGAAGCGACGGCGATCGCCGTGTAGCTTGACAGGTTTGCGCTCAAGAATCCGGCGCCGTTTACCGTGTCGAAATTCGTGCCCTGAACCAACCCGATGCTCGCTAGACCGTTAACACCGTACAGATGGC
Source organism: Rhizomicrobium sp. (assembly GCA_035275465.1). Lineage (GTDB taxonomy): Bacteria > Pseudomonadota > Alphaproteobacteria > Micropepsales > Micropepsaceae > Rhizomicrobium. The sequence continues at coordinate 54,094 of DATEMS010000012.1, forward strand.
CTCCGGGAATTCCACCGAGGTCAGCCGGCGTGGCTTCGACCCATAGAAATTTGGGGCCGGTGTTGTAAGTGCCGCCGGTAACGTAGCTCAACGCTGTCGACAGAAGATCGTCGCCGAGTCCAGCGCCGGGCTGGGAGTGGAAATCAGGATCGTGACCCGTCAGAAACACCGCGCCCGCCTGGGCGGTGCCGACAAATGCCAAGCTGGCGATGATTGCCGCGCTTATGGTGGTAAATAGCTTGTGCATGGTACCCTTCCTGAAATCGACAGCCCGAGTGGACGATTCAACTTCCGGTACGCAATTTGTGTGCCAAAATGAATATATATGAAGAATCAATCGTGCTTTGGCTTGATAGCCCTGGAATGTAAACACCACTTACAATTCATGCCCTGGTTACTGGCATGCACCTATGCCGACCAAGGGCTTCATCTCTGCCCAGAAAACTTAGGGCTTGGGTGATATCTCGAATATTCTGTTCGGCTTCCGCGAAGGAGCACATCTGCAGATAGCCGCCCTCTATCCGTACCCATCATATTTCCGCTGCTCGGTAAACGAGAAGGCCTGCGATAAATGTCCGCTTCGGTAAATTGGTACAGTTGGGTGGGCTTGAACCACCGACCTCCGGATCCACAATCCGGCGCTCTAACCAACTGAGCTACAACTGCACACACGGCCTTGCGACCAACTCTCGAGTCTGTGTCCGGCGTTCGCAACGCTGCACAAGGACCGGCGTTCTATGGTCGGACCACAGCAAAAGCAAGGGTTTAGGCCGAGATCACGCCCCAAAAGAAACTATTCCACAACCCGACCAAGGCCTTGGCGCCAGAGTCCTGTACCTTTCTTTGCGCTTCGCTAGTCTTTGGCCCATGACGTTGCGTCGCCGCGTTCTCGCCCTGATGGCCTTGTTGCTGATCGCCCTGATCGGCTTGCTCTATGTTCAAACCCGCCCGCCGCCGATTTTGACGGTCATGACCTGGCCCGGACCCTATGGCCGGGCCCAGGCATCGGCGCAAATGCGCGCCTATGCGGCTGAGAAAAATGTCGATGTGCGGCCCGCTTTTTGGGACGGCGAATTGGCCGACATCGCCGCCATGGTGGAAAAGCGCCAGTTCAAGGCCGATGTCGTCGACTTTGAGCTGCCCGGCGCGGTGGCGGCCTGCCGGCAGGGGCTGCTGGAAAAAATCGATCCCGCCCGGCTGCCGCCCAGCGCGGATGGCGTGCCGGCTTCCCGGGATTTCGTGGCCGGCGCCATCGGTCCTTGCTGGGTGGGCAGCATGGTCTATTCCCAGGTGATGCTATTTTCGCCCAAGCTGACGCGCGCGCCCGCGACCCTGGCGGATTTCTTCGACCGCAGGAAATTTCCCGGCCGCCGGGCGCTCAACCGGGCGGGCCCTAAGTTCAATTTGGAGATGGCGCTGTTGGCCGACGGGGTCGCGCCCAAAGACGTGTATCGAACGCTGGAAACGCCAGAAGGCCTGGACCGCGCCTTTGCCAAACTCTCGGCGCTCAGGCCGATCTGGGCGCATGACAGCGCCGATGCGGTGAATTGGGTCAAAAACGGCCAGGCGGTGATGGCCACGGCCCTGAACGGCGATGCGCTGGGACAAAAAGACTTCACGCCCGGCGTGATCTGGGACCGTCAATTGTACGAAATGGACGTATTCGCCATTCCCGCTGGCAATCCCAACAAGGCCCGCGCCTGGGACTTCATCGCCTATGCCACCGGCAGCGTCCCCTTGGCGGGCGCGGCCAACTGGGTGGCATTCGGCCCGGCGCGGCGCTCGGCCATTGCCTTGGTCAAGACCAATCCGGAAACCGGACGCCCCATGCGGGTTTTGCTGCCCACCGCGCCGGAGAATTTCCGCAACGCCTTTGCCATCGATGCCGGCTGGTGGCTGACCCATGGCGCGGGAATCGCGCCGCGCTGGCAGGAGTTTGTCTCGCGATGATGGGTTATGCGCTGCGCCGTCTGTTGGGCGCGATCCCCACGCTGTTCGTGATCGTGACGCTGGCTTTCTTCATGATGCGCATCGCGCCCGGCGGCCCCTTTGACAGCGAGCGGCGGTTGCCGCCCGAAGTCGAACGCAACATCAAGGCGGCGTACAATCTCGACAAGCCGCTTTCCGAACAATATCTGATTTACCTCGGCAAGCTGGTCCAGGGCGATCTGGGCCCTTCCTATAAGAACAAAGACTTTACCGTCGCCCAACTGATCGGCACCGGATTGCCGGTCAGCGCGCGGCTGGGTTTGACCGCCATGGCGCTGGCGCTGCTTGTGGGCACCGCGCTGGGCGTGGCGGCGGCGCTGAAACAAAATCATTGGCAGGATTATTCGGTGATGGGCGTGGCGATGCTGGGCATCACCATTCCCACCTTTGTCACCGCGCCTTTGCTGACGCTGCTGTTCGGCATCTACGGCGTTTCCCTGTTCGGTTGGGAATTGTCCTTGCCGGTCGGCGGCTGGAATGGCGGAGCATGGCGCAACATGGTCCTGCCGGTGGTCGTTCTGGCTCTGCCCCAAACCGCCATCGTGGCGCGGCTGATGCGCGGCTCCATGGTGGAAGTGCTGCGCGCCAACTATATCCGCACCGCCCGCGCCAAGGGCCTGCCGGTATCGCGCATCGTCCTGGGCCATGCCTTGCGCGCCGCCGCCTTGCCGCTGGTGTCTTATCTGGGACCGGCCCTGGCGGCCGTCCTCACCGGCTCGCTGGTGGTGGAGCAGATTTTTGGCCTGCCGGGAATCGGACGCTATTTCGTGCAAGGGGCGCTGAACCGCGACTATACACTCGTGATGGGGGTGGTGATCTGTTACGCCGCCCTCATCATCCTGCTGAATTTTTTGGCCGACATGCTGCTCGCTTTCTTGGACCCGAGAGTGCGGCTTTCATGATCAACCCCCTCCGCCCTTCGCAGCTTTCTCGCCGCTCCGGCTTGCGCCTACGCGCCGAGCGCTGCTACGGGCACCTCCCCCTTTCATGCGCTTCGCGCAAAGGGGGAGGGCCATGATCGCCACCGGTCAAACCCTGAAATCGCCCGAGGATGTCAAAGGCCGCAGCCTGTGGCTGGATGCACGCCGGCGCCTGTTTCAAAACCGCGCCGCCATGGCCAGCATCCTTCTTCTGGGCGCCATCGCGCTTTTGGCGCTGTTGGCCCCTTTGCTGTCGCCCTTCGCCTATGACGAGGTCAATTACGACATCATCGCCTGCGCCCCGAACTGGTGGCCGGCGGAGGCAACCTGCCGCGCGCCCGGCCATATCTTTGGCACCGACTCGGTGGGGCGCGATCTGTTCGTGCGGGTGCTGTTTGGCGCCCGCGTCTCGCTGGCGGTGGGGCTGGTGGCGACCCTGGTCTCGCTTCTGATTGGCGTCCTTTATGGCGCGGCCGCCGGTTACCTGGGCGGACGCACCGACGCGTTGATGATGCGCGCCGTGGATGTTCTCTATTCCCTGCCCTTCGTCTTCTTTGTCATCATCCTGATGGTGATATTCGACCGCAATTTCATCCTGTTGTTCGTGGCGATCGGGGCGGTGGAATGGCTCACCATGGCGCGGATCGTGCGCGGCCAGACCCTGTCCATCAAGCAAAAGGAATTCATCGAAGCGGCGCGGGCGGGCGGCGTCAGCCCCGCGGCCATCATCGGCCGTCACATCATTCCCAATGTGATCGGACCGGTGGTGGTCTATGTCACCTTGACGGTGCCGGGCGTGATCCTGACCGAAAGTTTTCTGTCGTTTCTGGGATTGGGCATTCAAGAACCTTTGACCAGCTGGGGCGTGCTGATTTCCGATGGCGCCGACCAGATGGAAACCGCGCCCTGGATGCTCTTGTTTCCGGCCCTGTTGATGGCCGTGACCTTGTTCTGCTTCAATTTCATCGGCGACGGCTTGCGCGACGCCCTGGACCCAAAAGATAGATGAAGGGGGGACCGATGATGAGCGCGCTGCTGGAAATCACCAATCTCAATGTCCATTTCACCCTGGCGGACGGCGATGTGCATGCGGTCAAGGATGCCAGCCTGTCCATCCGGGAAGGCGAATGTCTGGGTATTGTCGGCGAAAGCGGTTCGGGCAAGAGCCAGCTCTTCCTGGCGGCGTTCGGTCTTTTGGCCGCCAATGGCAGGGCCAGCGGCAGCGTGACCTATCGCGGCGAGGAAATTCTGGGCGCCTCGCCCAAGCGGCTGAACGCCCTGCGCGGCGGCACCATCACCATGATTTTCCAGGACCCCCTGACCTCGCTGACGCCGCACATGAAAATCGGCGCGCAGATCGCGGAAGCCTTGATGTTGCACCGTCAGGTGTCTGGCGCCGAGGCCCAGAAGCGCGCGCGCGAAATGCTGGACTATGTCCGCATCCCGGAAAGCGGACGGCGCTTGAAACAATATCCGCATGAACTTTCCGGCGGCATGCGGCAGCGGGTGATGATCGCCATGGCCACCATCACCGGCCCTGACCTGATCATCGCCGACGAGCCCACCACCGCGCTGGATGTGACGGTGCAGGCCCAAATCCTGGAAATCCTGCGCGCCTTGAAAAGCGACAAGAAAACCGCCATCGCGATGGTCAGCCACGATATGGGCGTGATCGCCGGGCTTGCCGACCGGGTGCAGGTGATGCGCCATGGCGCGATTCTGGAAAGCGGCACGGCAGAGCAAATATTCTATGCGCCTGCCCACGCCTATACACGCATGCTGCTGGATGCGATCCCCAAGGCGAACGAAACAGCGTCGCCCGTCACCGTCCTTGGCGCGCCGCTGCTGACGGTGGAGGATCTGAAAGTCAGCTTTCACGTGAAGGACAAAGGATTCTTCGGCAAGACCCAGCACTTGCGCGCGGTGGACGGTGTCAGCTTCACGTTGAATCAGGGCGAAACCTTGGGCGTGGTGGGCGAAAGCGGCTGCGGCAAATCCAGCTTGGCGCGCGCCGTCCTGCAATTGCTGCCCAAAAGCGCGGGCCGCGTGGTGTGGCTAGGCCGCGATCTGGACGGCGCAACCCAGGCCGGCATCCGCGCGCTGCGCAAGGATTTTCAGATCGTATTCCAGGATCCCTTGGCCAGCCTGGATCCGCGCATGCCGGTCGGCGCCTCCATCGCCGAGCCGCTTAAGGCGCTGGAACCGCAGCTTTCGCGCCAAACCGTACAGAGCCGGGTGCGCGCCATCCTGCGGCGCGTGGGCTTGGACCCCGGCTGGATCAATCGCTATCCCCACGAACTCTCAGGCGGACAGAACCAACGGGTGGGGTTGGCGCGCGCCATGATCCTGGGTCCTAAAATGTTGGTGTGTGATGAGGCCGTCAGCGCGCTGGACGTCTCCATTCAGGCGCAGATCGTGGCCTTGATCCGCGATCTGCAGGCACAAACCGGTCTGGCGTTGATCTTCATCAGCCACGATTTGTCGGTGGTGCGCCGCCTGTCCCACCGGGTGATGGTTCTGTATCTGGGCCGGGTGGTGGAACTGGCGCCCAGCGCCGATCTGTATGCCGATCCGCGCCATCCCTATACCCGCGCCTTGCTGTCGGCGGTGCTGACCCCCGATCCCCGCGCCGAGCGCGCCAGAAAATACGAGCTATTAAGCGGCGATTTGCCCTCCCCCCTGGACCCTGACGCCCATCTGAGCTTCCTGAAATCCAAGCGGAGCCCGCCCGGTTACCGCCCCAGACTGGAACAAGTCGCGCCGGGCCACTATGTGGCCGAGCACGACTAACCGCCTTCCAGGAAAACATGCTATAAACGCACCCATGCGCCGTGCATCCGAAGGCGCAGCTTTTGAACATGGAGACGCCATAGAAATTGCCGCAAGGCCCGCAACCTGAGGAGGTCACATGAACAATCTGCAGGAATTCCATCACACCCAAGAAGCGCCGGACATCAAATCCCGCGCTGTGGTAGGAATTGTGATCGCGATCGTGATAGCGGGCCTGGGTTTTTATATCTATGAGTCGGTTTGGAATCCCACGACCCACACCATCGTCTCCAACGGGCGTCTCTAAAACCAGACGACGTGCTTTTTTAGCAAATGCGCGTGACCTGTGGTGCCGATCCGCCTGCGGGCGGCAGGATAGCGCCCAGGATCACGGCCGCAAAAAGCCTTCCGCATTGCAACCCCCGCACAAAATTCATTGAACTGTTTGCCGCAAAGCCGGCAAATGGTTGCCGGCACGCATGGCAGAAGGTCTTTATGGCATCGGGTAGGGCATGGAACAGGCGTCTGGCCCTGGCGGGCGGCGCGGCGCTGGCGGGCGCGGGCGCCTGGGCGCTACGCCGGCCTTCTGGGGGCGTTCATCCCAAGATTGCCGAGGCCGACACATTTCTGCGCGGCAACTACGCCGAGCCGCAAACCCTGGACCCCACCATATCGTCGGCGGTGCCGGAATCTGAAATCATCAACGACCTGATGGTCGGCTTGAGCACGCTGGATGCGAGTGCCAAACCCATTCCCGGCATGGCGACGCACTGGCAAACCTCCACCGATGGCTTGACCTGGACTTTTCATCTTCGTGAGGCGCAATGGTCCGATGGTCACCCCGTGACCGCCGAGGATTTTGTTTTTGCCTGGCGTCGGATTCTCGATCCGGCAACGGCGTCCACCTATGCCTATTTCCTGTATGTGGTCAAAAACGCGGCCCCGATCAACGCCGGAAAAATGCCGTTAAGCGCCTTGGGCGCGTATGCGCGCGACGCGCGCAGGTTCGAAGTGCAATTGGAGCATCCCGCCCCTTATATGGTGGAAATGCTGATGCATCACAGCACCTATCCCGTGCCGCGCCATGTGGTGACGGCCAAAGGAAAGGACTGGGCCAGGCCGGGAAACCATGTCGGCAACGGCGCCTTTGTGCTCCGGCGCTGGATTCCCAACGACCATGTGTTGGTGGAGAAGAATCCGCGCTTCTATGACGCGGCCCATGTCAAATTGCGCCGCGTGTTTTTTTATCCCACCGACGATTACGGCGCGGCGTTGCAGCGCTTCCGCGCCGGACAGTTGGACACACAACTGAAATTTCCCGTCCAGAGAATAGACTGGATACGCGCCAATATCCCGCAAACCATCAGCCCTATTCCAATATTGGTAACCGAAATCATCACCATCAATCACCGCCGCGCGCCTTTTGGCGATATCCGCGTGCGCGAAGCCATCAATTTGGCGCTGAACCGGGAGGCGATCACCGAACGAATCATGCGGGCTGGCGATATGCCGGCCTATAGTTTTGTGCCGCCCACCATCGCCAATTATCCCGGCAGCGGTGGTCTGGCTTTCCAGACGCTTTCCTATCCGCAGCGCCTGGAAAAGGCGCGTGCCTTGATGCGGGCGGCAGGCTTCGACGAACGAAATCGCGCAAAATCCACCTATATGATCCGCGCCACCACGCCAGGCTATCAGCGCGCGGTGGCGGCCGCGATCCAGCAGATGCTGGCACAAGTCTATTTGGACATCGCCATTGTGCCCAACGACATGCGCGTCTTCTATCCGGCGATCCAAGTACACGACTTCGACATTGCCCAGGCCGGCTGGCAGGCCGACTTCAACGATGCCTCCAATTTTCTGGACCTGTTTCGCACCGGGGGCGGCAACAATTGGGGCCAGTATAGCAACCCGGCTTTTGACGCGGCAATGGACGCGGCCCAGGCGGATACGGATATCGTCAGCCGCGGACGAAAATTGGCAGCGGCGGAAGCCATCGCGCTTGGCGATCATGCGGCCATGCCGCTCTGGTATTGGACCAATCCCAATCTGGTCTGGCCCTATGTCAAAGGGTGGATGCCCAATGCGTCCGATCTCCACCCCTCTCGCTGGATTTGGATCGATCAGGCCGCGCGCCTCAAACAGTTCTCATGAAACGGCTGGCGCTTGCGTTCCTGCTGTTGGCGGCGCAGCCGGTTGAGGCCGAAACCATTCTCAATCGCGGCAATGGCGGTGAGCCGGAATCCCTGGACCCTGCTTTTGTCACCAGCAGCATGGAAACCAACATTCTGGGCGACATAATGGTGGGGCTCACCACGCTTGACCCCGCGGCGCATCCCATTCCCGGCATTGCCCAGCGCTGGGAAACCTCCGCCGACGGCCTGACCTGGACCTTTCATCTGCGCCAAGCGCGCTGGTCGGATCGGGCACCGGTGACGGCGGAAAACTTCCGTTTCGCCTGGCGGCGGCTGATGGACCCCAAGACGGCGGCGCGCGGCGCCAACATGCTTTGGGTGATCAAGAATGCGCGCGCCATCACCACAGGAAAGCTGCCCGTCACCGCGCTGGGCGTGGCCGCGCCCGATTCCCGCACCTTGAAAATCACCCTGGAAAATCCGGCGCCCTATCTGCCGCAATTGCTGGCGCATCCCGCCGCCCTGCCCTTGCCGCCCAATCCGCAATTCGCGCCAGGCCGCTATGTGTCCAACGGCGCCTATCTGCTGAAAAGCTGGCAGCCCAACGACCACATCACCCTGACGAAAAATCCCGCCTTCTACGATGCGGCGTCGGTGAAGATCGATAGGGTCAACCATTACCCCACCGCCGATACCCAGGCAGCGCTCCGGCAACTGCGCGCCGGACAATTGGATATGCAAACCCCGCTGCCCAGCGCCCAGGTGCCGTGGTTGCGCGCCCATATGCCCCAAAGTCTGCATATCGCGCCCTCTCTTGCGCTGGCCTATGTGCCGATGAATTTGCGCGATCCCGCCCTGGCCGACGCCAGAGTGCGCCGCGCCCTCAATCTGGTCTATGACCGCGAGGCGGTGGCGCAGAAAGTGATGAAGCTGGGCGAAGCCCCCGCCTATTCCTACGTGCCGCCCACCCTGGAAAGCTATCGCAGCGGCCCGCAGCAGGATTTCAAATCCCTGCCCTATCCGGCGCGGCTGACGGAGGCCAAAAGGCTGATGCAGGAGGCCGGTTTTGGCCCCTTCAACAAACTCACCCTGACCTACGCCACCACCGGCGCTCCCGACAGCAAAAGATTGGCGGCGGTGTTTCAGGCCATGGCGCGGCAAATCCACATCAAGCTGGACATCGTGACGTCGGATTTTCCGCTATTGCTGCGTGCCATGCGTCAGGGCCAATACCAATTGGGCTATGCCAATTGGCTGGTCGACTATGACGACGCCACGAGTTTTTTGGATCTGCTGCGGTCGGACAATCCCAGAAATTATGCCGGCTACAAAAACGCCAAATTCGACGCGGCCATGACGGCGGCCGATCGCGAGCCCGATCCCGCGCGGCGCACGCGCCTGTTACAGATGGCGGAAAGGATTGCGCTGGCCGACATGCCCTGGTTGCCGATCCGTTTTGTGTCGCAAACCGAGGCGGTTGGCCCGCGGGTGGGCGGGTATGTGCCCAATGCCCGTCTGTTCCATGCCAGCCGCTGGCTTTGGATAAAGTGAGCCATGCCGCATCCGCAGCAAAAAGACCGGCCGGGCCGGCGGCAATTTTGCTGGAATTTTCGCGGCAATAGCGGTCTTATCGTGGGGAACCCGGCCTGCTGAACGATTCAGGCAAGAACCGGGACCAAGGGAGCCATGGTAAAAATTCTTCCCAAAAAAGACGTTGTCATCATGGGACTGGGCTGGACCGGCGCCATCCTGGCGCAGGAGTTGACCCAAGCGGGCTTGCGCGTTGTGGCCATCGAGCGGGGCCCCTGGCGCGACACCGCCACCGATTTCAACATCGCCTATATGCAGGACGAGTTGCGCTACGCCATCCGCAAGGACTTGTTCCTCAAGCCGAGCGTCGAAGCCATGACCATGCGCAACGACATCACCCAGACCGCGCTGCCGATGCGCGATTACGGCTCCTTCCTGCCGGGCGACGGCGTGGGCGGGGCGGGCGCGCATTGGAACGGTTATACCTGGCGCTACTATCCCAGCGATTTTGAATGCAAGAGCCATCATATCAAGCGTTACGGCGCCAAGAAGATCGCCGATCTGCAGCTTCAGGACTGGGGCGTTACCTTTGACGAGATCGAGCATTGCTACGACCGTTTCGAATATCTTTGCGGCGTTTCGGGCAAGGCGGGCGTGATCAAGGGTCAGGTGCAGCCGGGCGGCAATCCCTTCGAAGGCTCGCGCAGCCGCGAATATCCCAACCCGCCGCTCAGAATGCCCTACGCCTCGACCCTGTTTGCGGAGGCCGCGCGCAATGCGGGGCTGCACCCCTTCCCCGCGCCCTCGTCCAATCTTTCCCGCGCCTATGTCAATCCCTTGGGCGTGGCGATGGGGGAATGCACCTATTGCGGCTTCTGCGAGCGTTTCGGTTGTGGCAATTACTCCAAGGCCAGCCCCCAGACCACCATTATGCCGGTGCTGATGAAGAATCCGAATTTCGAGGTTCGCACTCAAAGCGAGGTGTTGAAGATCAATCTGCACACCGACGGCAAGACCGCCAAAAGCGTCACCTATATCGACGCGGCCGGAACCGAATATGAGCAGCCGGGCGACATTGTTGTGCTCTGCGGCTATGGGCTGATGAATGTGCGCATGATGATGCTGTCCAAGATCGGCACGCAGTACGATCCCAAGACCGGCAAGGGTACGGTGGGACGCAACTATTGCTACCAGACCAATGGCGGCGGCGCCCAGCTGATCTTCGACGACAAAAGGTTCAATCCCTTCGTCGGCGCCGGGGCGCTCAGCATGCAGGCGCACGATTTCAATGGTGACGCCTTCGATCATTCCGATCTGGATTTCGTGGGCGGCGCGCTCATCGGGGCGGGCCAAAGCAATGGCAGGCCGATCAGCAACCGCCCCACCCCGCCGGGCACGCCGCGCTGGGGTTCGCAATGGAAAAAAGCCACCGCCGAAACCTATGGCCGGGTAATGGGCGTGGGCGGATCGGGTTCCAGCTATGCCGTTCGCGGCAATTATCTCGACCTCGATCCCACTTATACCGACAGGCATGGCCGGCCGCTGCTGCGCATCACCTTCAACTTTCCGGACAATGACATCAGGATGCAGACCTGGGTCAGTACCCAAGTCGAGAAGGTCGCGCGGGCCTTGAATCCCAAGGTCCTGACTATGACCAGCGTGCGCAAGGATTGGACCGGGGTGCCGTATCAGACCACCCACAATACCGGCGGCGCGGTGATGGGCACCGATCCCGCCACCAGCGCGGTGAACAAGTATCTGCAAAGCTGGGATGTCTCGAACCTGTTTGTGGTGGGCGCTTCGGCTTTTCCGCAGAATGCCGCCCAGAATCCCACCGGCACCGTGGGCATGCTGGCCTTCTGGGCGGCGGAAGCGATCCGCGACCGTTATATGAAGCGTCCCGGCCGGCTGATGTAGGACATAGTACCGATCGGATGGTGACCCCGGGGGGACTCGAACCACCGGCCTACGGTTTAGGAAACCGCCGCTCTATCCTGCTGAGCTACGGGGTCACGAGCTTGTTTTGCAACATTTGCGGGGGCAAAACCATTGCCCAATGGCGGCATGCGCGAGGGCTCGCCGCCGGAATGGACGATTGCATCACCAAGCCGTTCCAGCCTTCTGTCCCGCTGGCCAAGCTGTCGGAAGTGAGCAATAGCGCTGTTAAAAAATATTACACATCTACGGAACTTTATCGCATAAGGCATTGAAAATACTAACTATATTTCATGGCATTAATGTTGCTTATGGAAACGTTCTTATGTTTCTGGCGCAAATCCGCGCTTTATCAAGGGAAATCCATCAATGAACGTTCGCGTACACAGCTTGGCGGCGCTTGCCTTGCTTATTGCTTCCACCAGCACGGTGCTGGCGGCACCCATCCGGACTCTGCCGGGTCTGACGTCGGTCACCATCTATGAAGAGACCTTCAGCACGGTTCCAACCACCTATGCCGCCAACTCCGTTCAACTGACCACGCGCCAGGCCGGTGACCTGACCATCGCCTTCGACTTCAGCTTTTTTCCGGGGGAGCATTACGACGCCTTCTATTCGGACGCGAATGGCGCGTTCAACATTGACGGCGCCTTTCTCACCATCGAAGGCATCTGGCGCAATTATGGGATACCTTTCGGCGGCATGAACATCAACGAAGTGCAGCTGGATTTCGTCAGCC